>JAIOZA010000048.1 GCA_021740825.1 Bacteroidia bacterium
TTGTTTGTGCGATAGGCAACCAACTATAATTTGTAGCTCCGCTGGCTGTTAATGTTGCTGATTGTCCAGCACAAATTGTTGCTGAAGATGCAGCAATATTAACTGTTGGCGTTGTATTCACATTTATTGTAAATGTTTTTGGTAAACTCACACAACTTCCATTGGCACCAGTAACTGTATAAATTGTTGTGGAAGTTGGCGTTAATGTACTTGTAAAACCAGAACCAGATGGTAACCATGTGTATGTTGTCGCTCCAGTTACAGTAGCTACAGCAGAAGTTCCACTGCAAATAGTTGTGTTAGTTATGGAAGCAATTACCGTTGGAGTATTAGCCACATTGATAGTAATAGTTTTCGAAGAAGTACAAGTTCCATTAGCACCGTTTAAAGTATAGGTTGTAGTAATTGATGGCGTTACTGCAATAATTGTAGTTGTTTGTGCGCTAGGCAACCAACTATAATTTGTAGCTCCGCTGGCTGTTAATGTTGCTGATTGTCCAGCACAAATTGTTGCTGAAGACGCAGCTATATTAACCGTTGGCGTTGTATTCACATTTATTGTAAATGTTTTTGGTAAACCTACACAACTTCCATTGGCGCCGGTAACTGTATAAATTGTTGTGGAAGTTGGCGTTAATGTACTTGTAAAACCAGAACCAGATGGTAACCATGTGTATGTTGTCGCTCCAGTTAAAGCAGCTACAGCAGAAGTTCCACTACAAATAGTTGTATTAGTTATGGAAGCAATTACCGTTGGAGTCGCTGTTATTGTAATTGATTTAGTTGCAGTAGTAGTTCCCGTCGCATTAGCTACAGTTAAGGTTATTGTTTTTACACCCGCTGTTGTATAAGTTACAGATACACTTTGCGTAATTGCAGTTGTTGGCGTTCCTCCTGCTGTATTCCAAAGCCAACTAGTTGGACCACCTGTCGAAGCATCTGTTAAAACAATCGGAACTCCTGTACAACCTACACTTGGTGAGTTAATTGCCGCTGTTGGAGATGCTGCAGCCGCACCAGTAATATTTATTTGGTCAATATATAAGCCGTCTCCATAATTTGCTCTATTTATAAATGAAATTAAAACATTGGATTGTCCAATGTAAGGAGTTAAATCAATTGAATCTTTGGTCCATTGAACAGCAGTTGGGATAAAAATAGTTGTTCCATTTCCATTACCAGTTGAAATTTGAGAACCACCTTTGTAGTATGCTTGAGTAGATGAAGTCCCACAATTTGTGCTAACTCTAATCTCTAACGAATCTATATTTGGTGAGGGAAATGTTAGACCATAAGCTCTATAAAATGTCATTTTTGCAGAGGTAAATCCTGATAAATTAACATACGTTTTTAATTCATCTCTTGTTCCTGTTACATCTGTATTAAAGTTATCAAAAACCGCACTATTTGTAGTAGTTAATGCTCCTGCACTTAATGATTTAGTCCATTTCAGATTGTCATTTCCAGAATCCTCTGTATACCAGTTTGTTGGCAAAAATGTTCCTTGAAAATCTTGCACTAGCGGCATTGAAGCAGCACTCGTTACATTAATGTAAGCAATAACAGAATAGGTATTGCTGCCATTTGAATTTGCAGCTACCAATTGAACGCTGTACGTACCGGGAGTATTGTAAGTTACAGTTGGACTAGAAACTGTCGACGTGGACGGTGTTCCTCCTGCAAAAGTCCAGGTTGTTAAAGTTGGAGAGCCTGAGCTTAAATTTGTAAACACAACGGTTTGCCCTGCACAAATAGTCGTTTTATTTGCTGTAAAACTTGCTGTTGGAGCTCCAAGAGCACAATTACTTGCTGTTAGACCAGTCATAGTAGCATTTGTACATACGCCTCCGCTTAAATTTCTTGCCATAATTGCATTTCCACCCGCTAAATCATTTACACTTAAAGTGCGCTTTTGTTGCCCGTTTGTCAGAGAATAATTCATTATTTCCGCTGTGTTAATAATATGCCCCAACTGATGGCCGTGTCCTAATTCATGCACAGCAACTGATTCAAAATCATACTGAGCAAACGTAGGAGCTGCTGGACCAAAATTCCATGAAGTTCCATCATCAAATACAATATCTAATTCATTTACAAACCAGTTTTGATTAGGTTGAGTTCCACAGCCGCTAAATCTACTACTACATCTTCCTAAAACTCCAGTTGGCAGCTCTGTTCCAACGTCAAAGCGAATGATATTAATACCATCATTTGCAATTGTATTAACTGTAGTCGTTGCTGCCGTTGTCCAATTAATAAAAGTACCACATCTCCAAGATTGAAATGCTCTTAAAAAAGAGGCTTTAGCTAAAGTATTACTATCAAAACCTGTATACATTTGCCAAGCATAACCTCCTGATTGCTTTGCAACATGACGTGTATTGTAAATGGTAATGGGAGCAGTTGTACTGCTATATACGTTCAAATGTGCATATTGAACAGTTAGAGAAGCGGTACTAGTTGTTTTCACTCCACCAACATCCACTCTAATCACACCGCTTCCGGGAGTTGAATTGATCGTGCTAGCGCCAGCAGTTGTTAGTTTAACTTGAATTTGACTATCACTCCAGGATACATAAGACCAAGCGTCGGGTTGACAAAATGTTGCTCCTCCGTCATCAGCTCTTTTAAATTCAACAAATGAAGTCCCTCGAGTTGCTCCAAAACCAGAACCATTTATGGTCAAAACAGAAAATGTACCCGCTGTGATTGTTGTAGGTGAAAAGCCGGTGATAGCTGCAACTGCTTGTGTTGAGTTAACGGTTGTTAATGTAAATGGATTTATTGGCTTAACAATTGTGTAATTAGTTAATGTAGATTGTTGAATTTCTGAATAAAAATTTGTATTTAAATTTAAATATTTTTTAAATGGCTCGTTTGCCTCATTTTCAGAAACATTATATTTAATAAAACCTTGAGCACTTGCGTATGCCTCATAGACAGGTTTGTTAAATTGACTTGGCATCGATTTTACATTTAAAGTAAATACACCCACATCTCCTATACTTAACTCTAAAGAAGGTTCTACAACCTCTTTATCATTTCCAACAGTTCCTCCTTCGGTAATGACTTCAACATATGCTGAAGAATTGCTCTTAAATGTTTTATACACTTCGATTAAATTGGAAGTGTAAATATTAAAATGTCCCGAATCCCAGAAACATGATTGATTGACAACTTTTCCTTCAATTACCAATGAAGAATTAGTAACTTTTTGATTTAAAGAAACAGGAAACATCATACACTGAGCTGAAGCTTGCTTGCATGTGATAAAAGAAAACGCAAAAAATAGTATAATTTTATTCATAGTAAAAATATTTAGCTTAAGTAAAAATAATAAGTAGTTTTATATTAAGCAACTTCTTTAATAAATGGTGATAGCTTAAAATCATCAAATTGGCCCGCTAAAGAATTTATGATTATAAAAAAAATGATGTATAAACAATTTAGTGTTTATTTCTATTATCTAATATTGTGTCTAATTTATTTTTAAATAAATAGATTTATACTAACTCAAAAAAACAGTTTTATGGCAAAGAAAACAATTTTAAAAAGCAACGAACGAAAAATATTTGTACTGGATACGTCAGTGATTATTTATGATCATACTGCTATTAAAAGTTTTAAGGAACATGATGTTGTAATTCCTATTACTGTTTTAGAAGAGTTAGATAATTTTAAAAAAGGAAATGACACAAAAAATTTCGCTGCGAGAGAATTTACCCGTTATGTCGATAATATGTCTGGGGACAATTCTTTGCAAGAGTGGACACCTATTAACGGAAAAACTCACGGTAATTTTAAAATTGAAATGCATAACTCGTCTAAGTTAGATGCAGAGAAAATATTTCAGGAGCGCAAAGGCGATCATCGTATTTTAAATGCAGCCTTATATACAGCAGACACAAATCCAGATAGAAAAGTAATACTAGTTACTAAAGACATAAACCTTCGCATCAAAGCAAAATCTTTAAACCTTCATGCAGAAGATTATACGACAGGAAAAATATTAACTATTGACGAACTATATACAGGAAATACATTTTTAGATAAAGTTAATCCAAATACCATTAATCAAATTTACGAGAAAGGCTCATGCTTAGCTAAAGATGTTATAAAAAAAGAAGAACCAGTTGCTAATCATTATTATGTTTTAAAAAACGGAAATGCTTCTGTATTGGCACGCTATGAAAAATCATCCAAATCATTAAAAAGGGTTACAAAAACATCTTCATATGGCATTATTCCAAAAAATGCAGAGCAATCTTTTGCATTGGATGCCATCATGAATCCAGATATTAGGTTGGTAACAATACAGGGTGTTGCTGGAACAGGTAAAACATTATTATCATTAGCAGGAGCACTAGAACAGCGAAGAAATTATCATCAAATATATTTAGCACGTCCGATTGTTCCTTTAAGTAATAAGGATATTGGTTATTTGCCTGGAGATATTACTTCGAAATTAAACCCTTATATGGAACCATTGTGGGATAATTTAAAATATATTAAAAGCCAGTTCTCTGAAAAAGATAAAGAATTAAAGGCAATTAATGAAATGATTGAAAATGAAAAAATCGTTATTTGTCCTTTAGCATTTATAAGAGGTAGAAGTTTAAGCAACATGTTTTTTATTGTGGATGAGGCCCAAAACTTAACTCCTCACGAAGTAAAAACAATTATTACAAGAGCAGGAGAAAACACAAAAATAATTTTCACTGGTGATATTTATCAAATAGATACACCATACTTAGACGCTCAAAGTAATGGTTTAAGTTATTTGATTGATAAGGTAAAAGGACAATCGTTATATGCACATATTACATTGCAAAAAGGCGAGAGAAGCGAGTTAGCTAACTTAGCTAATGATTTGTTATAATTATTGCTGTAAACTTAGATCACACTCAAAAGCGTGTTCACTTTCTCGCTGTTATTCATTTTTGCAACGAGATTTTTTCTTGTTAAAATTTCTTCGGAAGTAAATTCTTTTTGAAATAAAACATTGATTTCTTGAATGTATTCGTCTGGTGTATTTGCTAAGTTGCAGGCTGCTTTTAATTGTGTTCCCGCTAACATCAATTCATTTGCAATCACAAATCTTCCCGAATACAATACATTTAATAATTTTAATTTTAATCCAGTTGCTTGTTCCGTAAATAGACAGTGAATTTGAGCTTCTTCAATCAACATTTGCATTTCTAATTCAGAGCAATTTTGTTGTAAAGTAATTTGAGGAAATGCGTTAATTGCATCTACTAAATGTTGTGGAGGATTTAATCCAGCAATAATAATTGGATAATTTAATTTTGAGAATACATTTTTAATCAACCATAAAGCTGCATTATAATTTTCTGAAATAGATAAATTACCATGGTATAAAATATAATTTCCTTTACCTGTTTTGCATTTTAAATAATCAAATTGATGAAAACTTGGCAAGTAAATACTGGGTGTATTTGGATACTTATTTTTAAAATACAATAAGTCTGTTTCTGAAACCGCCAAAATACAATCAGCGCTTTTAATTTTTTTTTCGTAAAATTTAAGTTTCAATGCTTCTATATGCAAATATATTTTTTTAAGAAATGATTTTTCTCCCTTTGCCAATTCCAAAAAATAATGGTGCTCAATATTACTATGCCGAAATAATTTTTTTCTCTTTGCAAAGGCAGGATCATTTAACAAATAGCAAGTGTGCAATACTTCAAATAAAATAGGATAATTATCCTTTAGTAAATTTTGTTTTAATGTTAAATCAATTCGTGATTTGATATTGTAAGGCAAATAGGACAAATGATTTATTAAGGAAGTGTTGCGTTTATAGTAATAAACTTTTTCGCACATACTTTCTAACTCTGCTGAACCTTTTTTGCCTCCGTATTCAAAGCAATGTAAAATGACTTTTACACCAATTTGATTTAAACACCTAATTTTATGAAATACATCAATTACTCCGCCGTAATTAGCAGGGTATGGAATGTCAAATGAAATGATATGGAAGTGACCTTGCATGATAGCAAAGATAATGTAAAAAACGAATTGAGTGCTTTGACTTTCCGATAATGAAACATAAAATAGTAATGCGGTTTTTACCAACAACCATTTTTAAAATTGCGCAATGAACGAACTTTTAATTTATTTAAAATAAGTGCAAATTATGAAAAATCTAACGTGCAATAACTAAGTTGCAGTAAGTAGCAAAGTGGGTAGTTGATGCTTTTTTAAACCAATACTAAAGGAATATCTATTTTATGCCTTACACTTTCAACAGTTGTTCCAAATAGTAAATCTTTAAAAGTTGTATGCCCATGAGTTCCCATTACTAACAAATCGCAGCCATTTATTAATTTAGGAATAACTGTCTTAGGCCTTCCAAAACCTAAAATAACTTCGCAAATATAACCCTCGTCGATTAATTGATTTTTATATAGCTGCAAATTATCGCTATCTTCCATTCGCTCATAATCATCTGTATTTTCACCATACATTACTGCATTTGTACTTTCTAAAACATGTATTAAAATATAATTTGCTTGCTTACCCCCGAGCTGCAAAGCCTTATTAATTGCCTTACTATCGCTACTACTAAAGTCAACAGTGATAGCAATAGTAGAATAGGGTTTTGGTGATTCAAAATTAATTTTAGGAACATTTCCATGAAACTGAGATGAAATAGAATGCTTTGCTTTTTTAAATAAAGGTTCAAATGCTATGAATAATAAAATGCCTAAACACAACATCATAAACGGTATTACTATAACTGCAATTAGAAAAGAATAGTTAGAAGTTTGTAACCATTCTGTTATTTTATTAAATAACATTTGACAATTTAAAAACACAATAACTGAAACAGAAATCCAAGAAGCTATTTTTTGCCAAAGGGGAATTACAAATTCTCCCATTCTTTTTTTATTGCTCACAAAATGAATTAATGGAATAATAGCAAAACCTAATTGCAAACTCAATATCACCTGACTTAGTACTAGGAGATCACCCGTTTTATCTTCACCTAAAAAATAAATCGTTAAAAATGCGGGAACAATTGCAATTAATCGTGTTAACAATCTTCTAATCCATGGCTGTAGTCGCAGATTTAAATAACCTTCCATGATAACTTGTCCGGCTAGCGTTCCGGTAATTGTTGAACTTTGTCCTGCGGCAATTAAAGCAATTGCAAATAATAATGGAGCTAGGGTGCTGCCCAACATGGGAGCCATCATTTTATGAGCATCTTGTATTTCGCTAACTTCAATGCCAGTGTTAAAAAAAGTAGAAGCTGCAATAATTAATATAGCAGCATTTACGAATAAAGCTAAGTTCAATGCTACAGCACTATCAATAATATTAAAACGAATGGCTTTTTTTATTTCAAGAGGTGTTCTTTCAAACTGTCGTGTTTGAACTAATGATGAGTGTAAGTATAAATTATGTGGCATCACAGTTGCACCAATAATTCCGATGGCTATGTATAAAGCATTTTCGTTTGTAAAACCAGGAATTAAACCTTTAGAAATTTCAATGACATCCGGCTTAGCAATTAATAATTGTATAAAAAAAGAAACGCCAATAATGGCTACTAATGAAATAATAAATGCTTCAAGTTTTCTTATTCCTGCATTCAATAAAAATAATAAAACAAAACTATCAAGCACAGTAATGCAAACTCCTCCTAAAATTGAAATTGATGGAAATAATAAATGAATACCAATAGCCATACCAACTACCTCAGCTAAATCGCAAGCGGCAATGGCAATTTCGGCAAGAACATATAAAAAATAATTAATAAACTTAGAGTAATGATCTTTTGACGCTTGAGCCAAATCTCTTCCGGAAACAATACCTAAACGAACACAATGACTTTGTAAAAGCAATGCAATTAAATTGCTCATTACCAAAACCCAAATTAAACTGTAACCATATTTACTTCCACCTTCAATATCAGTAGCCCAATTACCAGGATCCATATAGCCAACGCTAATCATGTAAGCGGGACCAATAAACGCTAATAATTTTTTAAAACCACCTCTATTTGAAGTATTTACTGAAGAATTAACTTCATCTAGCGATTTATGATTATTATTTGCCATTTTTTAAATGAACTAAAATATGGGAAGCAACTTGCTCACTCAAAAATTCATGAGTTTTACTGTTATTTATTACAATCTTTAATGAACCATCATAATCATTAATAGAATCAATATTAATTGTATTTCCTAAACTCAAATTTAACGTAGTTAAGTATTTTAAAAATTTAGTTTCGTGATTACTTACCCCCGAAAAAACATACGATTGTTTTTTGTTTGCAGCACTTAAAGGAATAGAATTCACAACACGCATATTCCCCTCCTTATCAGGTATTGCATCACCGTGAGGATCAAATTTTGGATTACCTAAAAAATCATCCAGTTTTTCAACCAGCTCATTACTATTAATATGTTCTAACTGCTCAGCAATTTCATGAACCTCATCCCATTTGAAGTTTAATTTTTTTACCAAAAAAACTTCCCACAACCGATGTTTACGAATAATAGTTAAGGCTATTTTCTTTCCTTTTAGAGTCAGCAAAACACCATGATATTTTTTATAGGAAACAATTTTTTTTTCAGCTAAGCGCTTTATCATATCCGTAACGCTTGCTGGCTGCATGGATAACTTTATTGCAATATCATTTGTAGAAACAGCTTTTGATTGATTTAACTCCTCTAATTTAAATATTGCTTTTATATAATTTTCTTCTGTAAACGAAGTTTCCATGACGCAAATATAATAATTATATAAATCTAAACAAATTTTTAGACTCATCTAAAAAATTATAAACATTAAACTTATACCAAATACATTTATTAAATGGCCCAATTATGGTGCTAATGCTGAACTTGATTCAGCATCTCAGAGACCCTGAATCAAGTTCAGGGTGACTAACTGCATGGGCTATCTATTACTTATAAATGGTATTATACAAGAATTTTACAGTGCAAATTTTTTGTTACAGTTTAAAACTCAAAAAAGCCAAACAAAATTAATGTTTGGCTTTTAAATCTTAATGTGATGTCAACCCTATTGTTTTTTTACTTTCTCAATTCAAAATTATTTCCAAGATATACTCGACGAACCATTTCATCATTGGCTAAATCTTCGGCAGAACCTGATTTTATAACTTCTCCTGCATATAAAAGATAGGTTCTATCTGTAATATTTAATGTTTCATGAACATTATGATCGGTAATTAAAATGCCAATGTTTTTTTCTTTTAATTTTCGAACTACACTTTGTATATCTTCAACAGCTATTGGATCAACGCCTGCAAATGGTTCATCTAATAAAATAAATTTTGGATCAGTTGCTAATGCACGGGCAATTTCAGTTCGTCTTCGTTCTCCTCCTGATAATTGATCACCTAAATTTTTGCGAACATGATGCAATGCAAATTCATCTAACAAACTTTCTACTTTATGATTTTGCTCCGCTTTAGTTAATTTTGTCATTTCTAAAACTGCTCGTAAATTGTCTTCAATACTTAGCTTTCTAAAAACAGAAGCTTCTTGTGGCAAATATCCAACACCTAATTGTGCTCGTCTATACATAGGTTCGCTGGTAATATCTTTATTATCTAAAAATATTTTTCCGGAGTTAGGCTTTACCATTCCCACAATCATATAAAAAGAAGTTGTTTTCCCTGCCCCATTAGGACCAAGCAATCCTACAATTTCACCTTGTTGAACTTGAACACTAACGTTATTAGCAACGGTACGATTTTTATATTTTTTTACTAAATTTTCCGAACGAAGTATCATCTGCATTAAAATAATATCAATCAAATATAAACAAAGATATGCGATTGAAATGACAAAAAGTGTGAAGGCACTATTTGATTTTGTCACTAAAGCTTCCTCCTAAAAATAAATTAAAACGCTAATTGAAACCCGAATTTTAGGCCGAAATTTTCAATTGTTTTTTGTCTATGATAAGTAGAACGCCATAAAGCATCAATTCTAAAGACTTTAAAGATATTCTCAACGCCCGCGCTAACTTCAACATAAGGTTCATTACCCAATGCACTCAGAGTTTGTGGGAAAATTAATGAACTTCTATTTTTTTCGTTTACACTTCCCCACAGTGCTTTGCACGTTACAACCTCTCTCCATTTTAATTTTTTAATTAAGGGCAACTTATTAAATAATAAACCTTCAAAATGATGGAATAATCCTACTGATGCATATTGGTCGCTCGCAAATTCATAATATTTCATCATGTTAAACGACATATAATCATAAACATAAGTTTCGTTACCGCCGTGCAATTCCATTAAAGGATAGGGCACAATTCCAAAAATTTTACCTACTTCGGCAGTGTAATCTGTGTATCCTAATAATGAAATTAAACGAACGCGGTCACTCAAATTTAAAACTACTTTTTGGTAATCATACTCGCCGCGAAATGCATTTTGCAATGATTTTGCATAATTAACTTGCATAACAGGCCATTTGGTTCCTAAACTAATTCTGCTAAAATCGCCATTGATATATTTTTCTTTATAAGCAAACCTTACATTTAGCCTAACTTCTGTATTTCTTATATTTTCTTTAGAGGCAATACTACCATCATTTTTATAATAAGTATACGTATTAGAAATTAACGGAGTAATAGTTCGACCAGATAAAGTAACTTTTGACGTTAAACCTTCCATCCATTCTCTTTCAAACCAAGCATCTGTTTTGTCAACTCGCGTTAAATTTGTTAATGGACTCGTTCTAAAGAGTGAGGCAAAAAGGTTGTCTTGAGAAAATCCATTTTGACTTTGACCTAAAATCTCATAATCACTTCTGTAAGTCATTCCAATGAGCTGCCGATGCGGTTTTTTAGAAATAAATGTTTTAAAGCCCAAGCTATATTTAAATTTTTCGTCACTAAATCCGTAAGCTACATAGCCGTTCAACTCATACCACTTGCTAAATTTACTACTTGTTCTTCCTCCAAATCTAACGCGCAAACCTTCTACTTTGTTGTAACTCACTAAATTAAAATAGGGTCCAATTTCAAAATTATTTACTGCTTTATAACCCGACACAAAAATGGTTAGTACATCTACCCAAGTTTTATATATGGGCAAAGTTTTTATCGTGTCAATCATATGATAAATTTTCTTTTCGCGCAACGACAAACTATCATGCCTATTGCTATCCCAAAAATTATCTGACTGCTTTGACGCCCCATCCTCAACAATAATTTTATCACCTAACTCATAAAATTTAGTATCCTTTGGTTGATTAATGATGAAATTTTTATAAGAAGTCGTTTTTCGTCCATAAATACCTACCTGATTTTTACTTAATGCAAAATCAATAATTAATCGATCTTTTGATAGCATCCAAGTACTATCAATATGCATAAATTCTTGAATGACATTAGCAGCATTTATAAAATTAATATTTGCTTCTTTAGGAATACTCATTTCAATTCGTTTTACCGCCCAAGTGCTATCGGAAATCCACATATTTCCACTAAAACATAATTCTTGAGGACGCTTAGATTTAAATCTAATTTGATAACAGCGTGTGCTGCCAATAAACAAACTGTCTTCTAAATAATACTTGTAATAAAACAATCCGTTATCAGAAATGGGGCTCACAAAATCTTTACCAAAAACTAAAATGTGGTTGTCATAAATGTTGATATTTTGATACATGTCGCCCATTACAGATGTAACGCTTGTATTTTCAATGCCTGTTATTTTACTTGCCCTAATAACTTCTTTTTTTAAGGTAGGATTACTGCGATAATAAATATCTGAAATAGCCTCCGTAATAAAAATTGGTAGCGAAGGTTTTTCTCCAGAGTTTAAACTATCTACATTATCAAATACAAATTTTATTGGTTTAAATATTTTCTTTTCACGCATCTCTTTTGGAATGCGATTTAAATCAAACTCAACTTTGTTATATGTTTCATATTGATACGCATCTAATTTTCGTTTATTATTATATTGTTTATTAGCAATAACATTTCTAATAATTCTATGAGCTGGATTTTCACCAGCTTTTACCACTACTTCTAATAAATTAACGCCTTCTAAAACCATTGGCATATTTACTATTTGGGTTTCTCCACGTTTAATTGGTCGAACCAATTTTTTATAACTAACGTATGACGAAACAATCGAATCGGCTAGTTTAGAAGTGGTAATAGAATAATTTCCATCAAAATCTGTAGTTGCCCCAACGGTTGTTCCTTTAATTAATACAGGTACAAATGGCAAGGGCTCTTTGGATTCTGCATCAAACACTTTACCGGAAATTGTATAATTTTGAGCAAAAGAGTTTATACTGATAAAAGTTACTAGTAAAAAACTATAAAATGGTAACTTAGAATTCATTAATTTTTAGTAAGTTTAAAAGTAGCAATTAGTTGTAAAATCTTCAACTTTATTTTATTAAAGTTGTTTATACTTTTTGTATATTAATTTTTGAATGCCCATTTCATCTAATCGTTTTTATAAAGAATAAAACTTAACAGTATCAATTTTTAATCACTAATCTCATTTAAATGTTTACAATAGATCCAAAAGAAACACCTATCCAATTATTGCATCAGTATTTATTAGGAGCAGTTGGTCCGAGGCCAATTTGTTTTGCAAGCACAATAGATGCTGAAGGAAATCATAATCTTGCTCCCTTCAGTTTTTTTAATGTATTTAGCGCAAAACCGCCAATTGCTATTTTTTCTCCAAACCTCAGTGGCAGAACAGGTCAAGCAAAAGATACGCATTTGAATATTAAAGAAGTGCCTGAATGCGTTATTAATATTGTAAATTATAATATGGTGCACCAAATGAGTTTGGCTAGTAGCCCATTTAAAAAAGGTGTAAGTGAATTTGAGAAAGCTGGATTTACGCCCATTGCTTCAGATTTAGTTAAACCTATGAGGGTTAAGGAAAGTCCAGTGCAACTAGAATGCAATGTTTTTGAAGTAAAAGAAATTGGAAATTGCAATTTAGTAATGTGTGAAATTGTAAAAATACACATTGATGAGTCTGTATTAAACGAGCAAAAATTAATTGATCAGCAAAAAATAGATTTAGTAGCGCGAATGGGCGGTAATTGGTATTGCAGAGCTCATGGTGATGCATTATTTGAAATTGAAAAGCCTATTACAACCATTGGAATTGGCTTTGATAATATACC
Organism: Bacteroidia bacterium; assembly: GCA_021740825.1. Classification (GTDB taxonomy): domain Bacteria; phylum Bacteroidota; class Bacteroidia; order B-17B0; family Aurantibacillaceae; genus UBA4416. Next base: position 13,182 of record JAIOZA010000048.1, read on the forward strand.
AGCTTCGATAAAATCAAGTTCTGTTTTAACCGGAAATAACTTAGGACAATTGGGAAACATAGAGGTTTTACCAACCCAAGATGAAGTTGAAAACTTTAAAAATACAATGACGGTTTCCTTCTCAAATGAAGCTGAAAAACATCAGTATGCAAAGTCTTTGCTAGAAATTAACAAGGTACATGAGGCATGGTGTACTTTATTAAGCTGACAAAAAATTTACCACACATTTTTAATTAATCTAAAATTGCTTAAACTAAATCCTAATTACTTTTTATTAAGAAGAGTTGTTATAACAACAGTTAGGTGAAGATAAGATACGATTACTAATGCTTAGATTCTTCTGAATGAGCTCCTTCAGCATGACCAGCAGGTGCTGTGTGTCCGTGACCCGCCTTTAAATCTTGTTGCTGTTTAATTAGAAGTGGATCAACAGTGGTTCTATTTTGTGAATTCCCACTATAAACACCTTCATCTAAAATGATAAAAATAGTATAAGAAATAAAAATAATATAAGGAGCTAAAATAGCATACTTCATAAATGTTTTTTCATGACCTAAATGCATAAATGCCATCACAATAAAACCTGCTTTTAAAATGGTTAAACCAATAAATAATACTTTAAGCCCTAAAGTACCGCTCCAACCTTTGCTTGGCGCCATTGAACCAACTACTAATTCAAAAATAGTAATTGCTAACATGTACCAAAACACTCTCCATAATGTTTTTCTTATTTTTTTGCCTTCCTCTTCGCTATGGTGAGCTAATGTTTCGTATGATGGGTAATCGTCGTGAAATTCTGACATAATTAAAAGTGATTAGTTATTAGTTAAATAGTGATTAGTTATTTTATGTTATGAAATAATTACAATAAGTAGAAGAAGGTAAATACAAATACCCAAACTAAATCTACAAAGTGCCAATATAATCCAACTTTTTCAATCATTTCGTAATGACCTCGTTTTTCGTAAGTACCTTTTAAAACATTTAAGAAGATAATTAAATTAATAATAACTCCAGAAAAAACGTGGAACCCGTGGAATCCAGTAATAAAGAAGAAGTAATTAGCAAACTGAGGCACACCGTATTCATTTACAATCATATTGGCTCCATAAACGGTTTGTTCAACATATGTCCCTAATTCTTGGCTCCATACATGACGTAAAGCACCAGTTTCAGTACCAACAATAAAATGAAACCACTCCCAAGCTTGAGATCCGACAAAGGTAGCTCCTCCAACAATTGTCCAAAACATCCAAATGGTTACTTTCTTTCTATCGTTTCTGTGACCAGCCTCAACAGCTAATACCATTGTTACAGATGACATAATCAAAATAAAAGTCATTAAACCAACATAAGCTAATGGTAAATGCTGTTCAATAAATGGGAAATGCGTAAAAACATTTTCAGCTTTTGGCCAAACATCTTCATATTTATGACGAATAAATCCGTAAGAAATTAATAATCCACCAAATGTTAAAGCATCTGATACTAAGAAAAACCACATCATCATTTTTCCGTAGCTAACGCCAAATGGCGATTGACCGCCATCCCAGGCTTGTTTTGAATCGATTTCTGTACTGTGAGACATAATAAATTTACGTTTTAACGATTTTTACAAATAATGGTGCAAGTTTAACGAATAAAATACAAAAATAAAAACAAATACACCCATAAAATATCAAGAAAATGCCAATAAATTGAACAAAGTTCTAAACCTAGGGTATTTTGAGCATTATACTTTCCCTTTACACTATTTTTTAGGGTGATTACTAGTACAATTAGTCCAGCAAATAAATGCACTAAATGCAAAAATGTAATTAAATATAAAAATGAACCTGCAGCATTAGAACTTTTCCCTCCAAATACAATCTGCTTGCTATATAATTCTCCCCAACCAGCATATTGTAAATAGGAAAATAAAAGTCCTAAAAAAAACGTCACCAATAATCCAACAACAATACCTTTATTGTTATTTTTTTTTGCCATTTGAAGCGCAAAAAATAAACTAACACTGCTTGTTATAATTACAGCCGTGCTTAAATAAAACGCATTTGGTAAATTAAACAGCAACCAATTTCCATTATCAGCCCTAACAACGTATGCACTTGTTAATCCAGCAAATAACATAACAATACTAATGATGCCAACCCATAATAATGGTTTAGATGCCTTATTGTATGCTGCTTTAATTTCAGCTTTGTATGTAGGACTAGGTTTTACTTTTTCTTCCATTGTATAAAATTATATTAAAAATTTGTGTCCTAGCATTAGCGCTATTTGTACCAAAGGCAAATATATGAATGACCCAAACATAAGTTTTCGAGCATCTTCAATTGAGCTTCCTTTGTATAACTTGTATGCCTGCATTATAAATACTAATCCCATGCAACTAACAACCGCTGCAGAAATCCATCCTGTAAAGTTAAATACAAACGGCGTTAAGGCGATAGGAAACAAAGATAAAGTATAAACTAATATTTGTGAACGAGAACTTCTATCTCTACCTCCTTTTGAAGGTAACATAAAAAACCCTGCCCGTTGATAATCATCATGGCTTACCCAAGCAATGGCCCAAAAATGAGGGAACTGCCAAAAAAACTGAATACAAAACAATAATACTGCAAAAAATGTAATTTGCCCAAAACCCTCGGTTGCTGCAATTGCTCCAATTAACGTAGGCAACGCTCCAGGAATTGCACCAACAAAAACTGAAAACGGAGTCACTCTTTTTAACGGAGTATAAACTAATGCGTATAAAACAATAGAGATAAAACCAATAATACCACACAAAGGATTTAAGAAAATCCACAACAAAATAGTACCTATGATGCCGAATACAGCACAAAAAATTAATGCTTGATTAACAGATAAATTACCTGTTGGAATAGGTCGTAATTTGGTTCTATTCATTAATTTATCTAAGTCCTTTTCAATTATTTGGTTGAAGCCGTTTGCAGAAGCTGTTACTAAAAAACCACCTACACATAGTGCAAACACTTGACTCCAATTAAATGTTTCGGCTACTGTAAAAAAAGTTATAATGGCTGAAAATACCACTAAAGCAGAAAGCGTAAACTTAGTGAGTTTTAAAAATGATTTTATTTTACTATAGGTTATAGTATCTATGTCTGAATTATGGACGTTGGTTTGCAAAGCAGCGCAAATTTAGGAAATATATTAGCATTTATTAAACTCTATTGGGTTATATTTGTTAAAGAACTACACAGAAAAATTATTAACTATTAAATTTTTAAATTATCAGACATGAAACAATTATTCATTTTAACCTTAACAGCAATTAGCATGGCATTTACAACTTCTGGCACAAAAAACTTACATGAGTTTAAAGCTAAAACACTTGAGGGCAAAGATTTTAATTTTGCAGACTTGAAAGGCAAAAAAGTACTCATTGTAAATACAGCCTCCGAGTGTGGTTATACACCGCAGTACAAGGATTTGGAAGCTCTTTACAAAAAATATAGTTCAAAAAACTTTGTTGTTATTGGTTTTCCTTGCAATGATTTTGGTGGTCAAGAACCTGGCACAAGTGCTGACATTAAATCGTTTTGTACAAAGAATTACGGAGTTACTTTTCAAATGATGGAAAAAGTAAGTATTGCAAAAAGTCCTATTTATAAATGGTTAACAACAAAATCTGAAAATGGCGTTTTAGATGCAACTGTAAAATGGAATTTTAATAAATTTTTAATTGACGAAAAAGGTAATTTAGTTAAATATTTAGCTTCTTCTGTAAAACCAACGGATTCAGAAATTACCAATTGGATTGAAGGAAAATAAATTAGTATAAATTAAAAATAAATGATAAAAAAATGGCAGTTAGTTAACTGCCATTTTTTGTTACTAATTAATTGGGTCACATTAAAAAGTTGGGGATAAATTGCTAGGCAAATAATTTTTGCAGTCTAAAGAGGAAGAATTTTACATCAGTAACGCCTCTTAAATTTGCCCTAAAGTTTTTTATTTTTGAGTTAAACGATTCAGCGTTGGC
>JAIOZA010000013.1 GCA_021740825.1 Bacteroidia bacterium
TGTTTTAGCAAACATCGCTTTTTCATATGTAGATATTATTGTTTTTTAGTTGTCATATGGTTTAGCCAGTTTATCTTCATTTGTGTTTGTCTTTTAGCAAACATGGCTATTTCATATTATAAGATTTTAACGTACGTTGTTATTATTTCTTTTAAGGTTGCTGCAAAAGCGAAATGCTTTTTGATTGATCAGATTTGCAGTTCCGCTTATTTGACTTGTCACTAAATCAGAAGTGCGCATCTCATGTGTGGTGTACCAAGTAACTCCGTTAAATAAACCGAAAGCATTGTTACCAAGATCTTTCATCTCTCGGTCTATTGATTTACGAAGAGTTAGCATTGAAGGACTTGATGTCCAATCTTTTTGCTTAATGGCCTTACTATCTGTTGCAAGCATTAAATGAACTTCTTTAATTAATTTTGTGATGACGCTTTCGTCCACACGCACTGTTTCCATTCCATCAAATGATTCGTAAAGAATACCTTTTTTTGCTTTATAATTTCGGATGATGTTTTGAGCAATGGTATCGTTGATGTCCATAAACGAAGTATGCTTCTTGCTAAACACTTTTAAGGTTGAAGAGAATTGATTAGCACAACGCACTAAGTTTGAAGCTGTACCAATATGAAAACATTTTGTTCCATCAAATGAATTGCCTACAAACATATATTCTTCGTTAAGGCAGCCATTAATTTTTAGGTTAGGGTTGGTGTTTTTAAGGAAAGCAAGAATAACCTTACCATCATTTAATTCATCAAAGCCCTGCAATTCAAACTCCCCTGATTTAGTGAGCGCATGAGTGAAATCCATCAGCTGAGAATTAGATACAGGCTCATAGTGTTTACCAACGATTCCGAGAAGCTGTTGGTTATCATTTCTAATAATAGCTTTCTTGCCGGTATCGAAAGAGTTATTTATAGTAACTGGTTCCAATCTGATGTCCCAGTTTAATTTTGGTTGAAGAGCTGTTTTCATGTTATTTAGATTTAGTTATTAATAATTAGAGAGGCGGTATATTTTTTATAAGAAAAGTAAGTTTCAAAAAGAAAAATAATGGCGTTGGCAAGCATGTACAAACCGAAGCAGTAGTTGATTACCAGATCATTTGTGGCAACGTGGCAATTGTGATATAGAATCAAGCCAAGAAAGCTTAAGTACACAAAAAAGTTAAAGTTGAATATGAATTGTTCTTTCTCTTTTGTAAATATTTTAGCTGTAATTGTTGCATAAAGAGACATGAAGGTTCCTAAATGAAAGAAAATAATTGCAAAGGCAAAAGTTGAAAGCCAATGTGTTTTGTAAATAAATCCGCTTTCAATTAGAATGAGATAATTGATTAAAAGGATTATTACAATTTGTTCAATGATAAAAAATGCTTTTTTACGTTTCATAGGTTTAGTTTTTTTGGTTTATGTTTATTGATGATTTGTATTTATAATATGAATTATATGTTTCGAAAAAGAGAATAATGGAAAGCATTAAGAAGGTAAGTCCTATGGTATAAGTAGTTATTAAGTTATCTGTGACCATATGTAAATTATTATAAACTAGGAGTGTTGTAAAGCCAAGAAGAAAAAACATATTGTAAGTAAAAATCACATTCTCCTTTACATTTGTGAATTCTTTTATTTTGAAAGTAAAATAGAGTGATATAAATGTTCCTATATGGTAAAAAGCTAAGGCAAATGCAAAGGTTGGTTTCCAGTGAGTTTTGTAAATGAAATTTGATTCAAACAGAATAATGTAATTGGTAATTGCAATCATTATAATTTGTTCGAGGATGAAAAATGTTTTTTTATGTTTCATAGGCTTTAGTTTTTTAGGTTTATAATTTCGAGAGCAAGTTTTTTAAAATCGAGTAAAGGGGTAAAGTGTTCGTAAGGATTTAGCTTAGCATTCTTTAATTCATAAAGCGTCGCGTTCAAAGGGTAATTGGCATAAATAGTTGATTTCAAAAAATTCGTAGAATAATAGTCTGTCAATGAGTGTTTCAGCTCCTCAGTAGGAATAAAAGGACCTACTTGGTTCAACAGAAAGCGCGCAGTCAAAGGCTTCATTATTGATAAAGTATTTACCTTTTCAATAGCCTCCATTAATCGTTTGTTTGGGGTAAGTGCTTTTTCTTCGGGCCTAATAGGAATAATTACCATGTTAGAAGCAAAAAGAGCATTTGCAGTAAGTAAACCAATGCTAGGGGGAGTATCTATTATGATGTAATCATATTTTGACGCGAATTGCTCAAGGAACTTGCTTAAAACAAATTCTCGGTCAGCGACAACTATTAATTCCAATTCACAACCAATAAGATCGGGAACAGATGGAATCACAGATAAATTCTCCCCTAGCTTGGTTACCTCAAAATACCCACCTTCAACCATGGCATGATATGAAGTGTATTGGGTTACTGTGATACTGAAATTAGAGGTGAGTTCTGCTTGAGGGTCGAGATCAACAAGTAAAACTTTTTTACCAAGGTTCGCTAAGGCGATTCCAAGGCAAGTAGAAATAAATGTTTTTCCTGAGCTATCTCTGCTTACTAAACTAATTACCTGTTTCATTTTTTAATTTTTTAAATAAAGATTTGCTTCCACTGATTTATGAAACAAAGTAACGGACAATTGAACGTATTGTTAATACTGTTTACTGTATTTTGGACAAAAAATATTAAATAGCTATTTAACTATCTGATATTCAATTCAATAAAATTTTAATTATTTTACTTTTTTAGGGTAGTTGGGGTGGAAATGCAACTAAGCCCTGTATATTTATAGGAGGAGTTCTGTAAGTTAGGGATTGTTAGTGGTTGAAGCTGCCTTTTAGTTAAACATAGCTTTCGTGTCTACCGATTAATGGCTTGTACTATGTGTAATCTTTTGGGTCTAATAAAATTACTTTATTAAAAGAATCTTTGTTTACTATTATTCTATTTTTTTCATTGTCTATATTTTGTTTGAATTGAATTAAACTTTTATTGTTGTCCGTAAACAAATGTAATTCTATATCAGTGCCATTGTGAATAGATGTTACCCAACTATCAATTCTATTTTTTTTCAAAGAAACTAAGAAGTCTTTACGTTTAGGATTATTACGATGCTTAGCATCTAAATAACATTTGTCCTCACCACAGAATTGATGGTAACAATATTCTAAATCAGTTTCGTATATGAATGGAGTAATTTTACCCTTGACTATAAAACGTGAAATTATAGGTTGTTTTGTTTTCCATAGTTGTGTTGGTCCAGAATTAAAGTCAGAACTATATGTTCCGCTTGAATTAAAACTAAAATACATTGATTCGTAAATTCCATTGTCAGGCGCCTTTCTAAAAAGAATAGTGTCTTTAGGGATAATTGCTAATTTATATTTAAGTCTTAATTTGTCCATTGAAGTTTTTGTCTCTCGTCAGCAGCTATTACCACTACATTACTTATAAGAAGAGTTTTTACTAGAGGAAGCGTGCAGTATTAATGTTATTCCTCTAATTTTACTCAACTTATTTTGCTTAATAAATATATTCATTTTTTCCTAATCATCAAATAAATAAACCCCTTGAACTATTAATAAACTAATGATTTCTTCTTTTCGTCATCTAACCTAATTCCATAAAAATTAAAGTCATTATCTGTTCCATTTTCCTTTTCAATTAAATCAAAAAATTTTGTCTCTGGATTAATTGGTGGAAAAATAAGAGAAAAATAGCGCCATTCAATGGTTGAATTAAAATGTAGTTTTTCTGGTCCGTAGGGAATATTAGTGGCATTGGTTAAAATCAAATTTAGTTTACCACCATTTGGTCTAATAAATGTTTTAGGGGTAATTTTTATCCAACCACCTCCATAAAATTCATCAGTTGCCTGGTAGCCAAAGTCAACTTTTGTTTCAAGTTCAGTAATCGTAATGCGAAGCAATTGTAAATTAGAATCTTTTCGTGTATGAAGTGGATCTGAAATAATGAATCCCTTTGCCGAAGTAGGTTTGTGTTTGTTCTTCATAACTAAAATCTTTCTTTTTTATATTTTGAAACCGAACGTTCTAATTCTTTAACAACTTCAGTTCTTAACCATGATGGGCTAATTAATTCCATATGCTTGCCGTAAGATAAGATTAGTGCAACTAATTCGTAGGTAGGAACTAGTTTTAATGTCACAATAATTTCACCCATTTTTCGGTATTCCTTATATGTTTGAGATTTGTGCAATGGCATCGATTTGATGTAGTTTGCCATATCATTACTCACCCAAAGCGTAATTTCTTCTGCTTGTTCAGGACCAATTTTACCTATCGTGTTTATGCCTATTTTATCATTATATAAATTCTTTAAATCAGTATCTCTATTTTCAATAAACTCTTTGTCAATCAAAATAGGATCGTAAATTCGATCTACCCCAAAGGACCTTATTTGTTTATGATCTTCTGCCTCCGAGTAACCAACTAAATACCATCGTTTGTTGCTTTCCTTCAGTAAATAAGGATGAATAATAATGGATTTAAATTGCTTTTTATTATATGAGTAGTGAATGAACGACACAGGTATTTTTTTCTTGATGCTACTTACAAGGGTTTCAAAATGTTCCATGCCACGCATATAGGTTGTTTCTTCTGGCTGTATAGCGTTTTCCAGTTTTTCTTCCTTATCTGATTTTTTAATGTCAACTGCTGATAGTAGTTTGTCAATCGCATGGTTATAGGAATCATTTACTTTGATGCCCTTAAAGTGTTGCAGTACACCAGCGGCTAATTCAATAGCTTCAATTTCTTTATCGTTCAATCCAAAAGTTTGAATCGTGAAATCGGGAAAGGATTCTAAATCATAATAATAACTGTTACGTGATTTTCTGAATTTGATTGGAGCATTATAACCTCCATCAGCTTCACTTTTTTTCATGTTCCCAATATCCTTTTGAACGGTTTCTCTAGATACCTTAGTTTTTAATTTACGCTCAATAGCATAAATCAAATCATCCATGGTAGGATAGGGCTTATAAATGTTTGTTAAACATTCATCAATGATTTTATATCTTAAAGTAGCGTCACTTTTAGGAGGCATAATTTATATACTTAAAATTGCTTTAAGTAAAGGTAAAAAATTAAACGGATAAACGATACGGTTTAAGTTTTTGGCTTATTTTAATGTCTATAAATGGCCACAAAAATTGGACAATGAATAGGTGTTTAAATACCGTTTCAGAATACAAAAGTATACAGGCAAAGTGTATACTGAGTGCTTAATTGTGACACAATTGTGTAACGGCTAGTGTAGGCTTGTACATCATGCTATCATTAGGTTTGGGCTATTTTGGCCCGCATTTTCCCGAAAAATTCTGGACCTGTTCGAACTTTCTCGGACCTGTTCGGGAAGGTTCGATTTGGTACTGATTGCCCTGAATTAAAATTGGGATGTTTCCGGATAAGTCCGGGAACGTTCGGACTTGTTAGTTTTGCAATTTATTTATATCATTATACATCCTTTTATTTTTCATTTTATTATGAATGCTAATAAAAAAATAAGCCACACCATTTGCTGTGGCTTATTTAAAGGAGACTATTTATTTCCTCTTCCTCCACCTGATGGTTTCCCTGTTGTGCTTGGAGCATTTACCAACCCGCTACTTTTTGCCATTTTATTTAAGTTTTAATGTTACACCTACTGTTCATGCGTTTCGGTTTTCGCATTTGCTATTAAGATAATAACAGCATACATTTTTTACAAAGAAATTACTTGATAATTTTCTTTCTTTTTGGAATTTAAATAATCTTGAAAGTCACAGTAGAAACAGGTAATTAACTTTTTCCCCTCTATTTTTATAAATAATTCCAAGCATTTTTTATTACTGCATTTCTTTATAATCTTACGACTGACAATTAGTAATTTTTGACCTTTTTGGGCTTGAATTCTATTTAACACAAAATTTAATTCTAGGTTGCTAACACCTCTGTCCCATTGTCGATATATGAAATGCTCTGTTTTAAAATATCCAGCTATTGATTCCATATATATTCTATTTACGGTCATCGTCACTTGAACAAGCGTGCCAGCATCTTCCTTCACAATCATGCCAGCAATCTGTATGTTCGCCCCTTATCATACTTTCTTTAAAAGTCTCAAGATACATTTCCTTTGTTTTTTCAAATGAACTCAATAGGTTTACTTTGTCTTGTTCTCCTCTCATTCCGAAATATGGATAATGATGAAAATAACCTCCAAATACAGAGTCACTGTCTTTGCAATAAGCTTTTGTGTCGAGAATGTGAAAATGCCACATCGTATCCATAATCTTGTTTGGTACGATTGATTTTTTTGGATTTTGAAAATTCAATTGTAAGTAGCGTTTGTATTCAACTTCAGCGCTATCACATTGTTCCATCGTCCAGCCTTGACCTTCGGTTTTGTCTTGCATTTTCATCTTTACCATTTCAAGATTTATACTTGCAATAGCAGGTATGATTTTCTTTTCGTTGATTAGCCATGAAATTCTTTCTAAGCTAATTGGTTCTGGATTTACCAGATTGTTTTGGGTTGTTGTTTTCATTTTATTTATTTGTTTTTTGGTTTGTATTATCAGAAAGCCAGTATCTTGTTAACCAGCGATTAGAGGCAGATGGGAATCCTTCTCTTCCATGAAGCATCCGATGATTGTCAATAATCAATAAGTCGCCTTCTGAAAGTAAAACTTTGTTTGGTTCTGTGTATTCAATGAGGTTTTCAAATTTCTCTAACGCCTTTTTATGCTTAATGCATCCTGGAGCATTTACTAACCATTGTGCATAGTAAATCGATTCTGCTTTTTTATTATCATTTAAGGATAAAAGCGGATAAGATAATTTGTCACCATAAAACACATTGTGACTTTTAATTGTTATTTCTGAAAGTAGATTTAGGGTTTCGTCTGAGAAATTCCTGATTACTTGAAAAGAATCAAGAAGTAGACTCTCACCGCCGGAAGCAGATTGACTATTGCAGAACCACGCAATATAACGTGCCTTTTGATGATCTGTATGAAGCTCCATTTTATTATTAGAGGCTAATAAACGAGTGCTTGATGGATTTTCTTTTATTTCTGTTTTGAAAATCACTTCACCAAGTGACTCGAAGTAATCTGCAATATTACTATTGGGTGAATATTCGATTTTTGTAAAACCTTTTGCTTTTAAATCATGATGGATTGTTTCCTTTTTTGTACTCATCTTTTCTAGTTTGATGAGACAAATTACCAGAGAATTTATGGACTAATAAATCACACGGTTTTAAACGCGACTAATTAATGCTAAAAGCGGAATAATGAGATGTGAATGCGGTTATTTGGAAAAAAGTTTACGGAACTTAGGCTGCTTATCTTCTGCTATTTTAAGTTCCATATCTATTAATTCTCCCTTTTTATTAATTATTTCAACAATGAAATTTGTCGGTTTAATATACTCCTTTATTTTATCAAAGTTAACGTAATAACTACGGTGTATTTCTTTAAACAAATCCATTGGAAATCCTTTTTCTAGTAGTTTATTAAATGGTAAATCAGTCGCAATTTCAGGTTCTCTATCATTAAAGTAGATCATAAGATTACTGGGCCCTGCATCTACAGTAGTGAGGTATACAATATTGTCTGTGTTTAAAGAAGTTGATTTTTTTCCTACTAAATTCAATGTTACCTTTTTCGATTTTTCAAATGACTCAACTTGTTTTATGAATTTTTTAAGGACATTTCGTGTCGCCTCTTCTGAGCATATTTTTTTTAAGCGTTCAACGGGGAAGTCATAAAAATGACTAACGTCTTCAATTTTGCTATTAAACTTATCTGTTTGACCGCTTCGAAATATGACAGGTAATTTACATTTAGCCGCCACTTCAATTCCTGTTAATGTATGGCCTGCTAAATCAATATCTAATACCAAAGCTTGAACCTTATTATTTTCTAACTTGGTGAAAAAATCATCAGAATCAAAAGAACAAAAAACAACTTCCACCAGACCACTTTCTTCCAAACTTAGTTTAGCTTCTTTTAGCAAAGTTTTATCGTCTTCTAGTATCGCAACTTTTAATTTCGTCATTTTAAAAATATATTGTCAATGTTGATGTGTAATTAGATTCACTCTTGGAACTATCTATTTTGTATTTTTTATCCATCAATAATTCTAAACGCTTATTCATATTTTTCAATCCAAGTCCTCCATTTGATTTTGGCATGTAATTATCTTTGATACGATTTGTAACTGACATATAAAATTCATTATCCGTAAGCCGAATTATTATATTTAGAAATTGAGGGTGATTAACATCGCCATGTTTAAAGGCATTTTCAATAAAATAGGCGGTAATAAGATGTGGTATGCATAAATCTTTATACTGCTTTGACGATTTGTTTACACCACTGTCATTTACTTTTATAGAATCTATTTCTGAAATGAATAAATCATTCAATGCCAAATAACGTTTTATAAAATCTAACTCATCTTCAACACTAACAAGATGTTTATTCCCCTTATATAAAATATATTCTAGAGTATCAGAAAGCGAATCCATTCCTCTATTTAATTTATTAGAAATCGCTTTTAAATTAGCGAGAATGTTATTTAAAGTATGGGGTTGTAATTGAAATTTTAGATGTTCGGCCTCTAATAGAGCATTATCAGCCATTAATCTTGTGTAGTCTTTTGAAAGTTTTTCTTTTAGTTTCCTTTCATTTTTAAATTTAAAATATAACCATACACTTATTGAAAGGGATACCAAAGCAATAATTATAAATTCTTGATTATTTTCCATAATTAAAAAGTATCAGTTAAGTATTTTGTTCTAAATTTCGATAACCATTCTTTGCACCATTTATCTTCTACAAATATGTCTAGTAGCTGAACAAATTCTTTATCTAGTTCAACTTTAAAGAATTTTTCTGAGCCAGTATGAGATAAAATATTTTTAAATGAATCGTAAGCATTTTCTTTTGCATCACTCCAAAGCCATTTGTTTTCTATTGGTGATAGCACGCAAAATCTAAAGTCATCTAACCCTCTTACAGCGGCTACTTTTTCAGCCAAAAGCATGTTACGCCATAGTTGATTCAGCGAAAAACGAAAAGGGCAAGCAATTGAAGATTTTATTTTATCAAAATCAAATGCTTTAGAAGTGCTTAACAAATGCCAATTTTCAAATTTTAGATAACCACAATCAAACTGTTTTTTGTCGCTAACTAAATTTGAATCGATAAGGTCTTTATAAAAAGTTTGGCTATCGCAGATTGGTCGTATGTTTTTTTTGATTAACCCGTTTTCTATTTTTCCATTCTTATTTTTGTATGAACTACAGATTGAAAATTCAGCTTCTATATATTTAAATTCTATCAGCAAAACTCCCGTTTTACATTTGTCATATTCGTAAAATACTGCGACATCAGCGTCTGTACCTCCAAGTGCAGATTGATCACCAATTGATTCAATAGCTGTGGGAGTGAATTCGATATCAATAGATGTAACTTTCAAAAATTCCTTATTAAGAATACGCGAAAACAATTTACTCGCTAAATCTAATCGATTTTTTAACGGAGCAAATAGATTAAAGCAACAAGGCTGTGAAGCTACTGTATTATTCAAAACTCTTTCTTTATCTCCAGCCTTAGTAGCGAAGCGTTCATTTACTTCTTTTAAAATTTCTTTTTCCTCAAGCAAATTATAAATTTCTTTTTCTTTGGTAGAATCTATAATGTGGTCATACACTTCTCCATTTTTCTTCGCTCTGCCAAAAGAAGTAATGCCATTTGCTCTATTGAATTTACTCATAAAGGCATATCTATTATTTTGCCATTCGTTTGAACCTCCGGTATATAATTTAGATTTACTCATATTTTGTTTTTAGAGTTAAAAAGGTGTCATATATTTACTTGCCACTAACTTTCGTTTTGCTTCTAAAAAATTGGCGCAATCAGTTTTGGTCATGTTTTCAATGTTAGATGGGACGTAATTTACCTTTAAGTTCTTAATCAATTCTGTTTCTGTTGACATCGAATATTGCTTAGCTAATATAAAATATTAAATGAAGAAAATGAACTGCTAACCCTATATTATTATTATTATTATTATTATTAAATAGCCCGCCGAAGGGACTGTTTTATTGAAATGTGGTTTTATAAGGAAAGGGAGGATCCTTTTATTGTCCATAAATGGCCACAAAAATTTGACAATGAATAGGTGTTTAAATACCATTTCAGAATACAAAAGTATACAAGCAACATGTATACGGAAAGCTTATTTGTTATACAAATGTGTAACAAATAGAATAGGCTTGAAACGCTTGCTATCATTAGTTTATGGCTATTTTGGCCCGCATTTTCCCGAAAAATTCCGGATCTGTTCGAACTTTCTCAGACCTGTTCGGGAAGGTTCGATTTGGTACTGATTGCCCTGAATTAAAATTGGGATGTTTCCGGAAAAGTTCGGGAAGGTCTGGACCTCTTAGTATTGCAATTTTTTAGTTTTTTTTGATGTGATGCTATTGTTTGAAAATTTATTGTATTTAGTAATCAGCGTTTTAATAGTTGTTAACCGATTACTTAAATATCAGTTTATAGTCTAATTTTATTTCACAAAGTAATAACATGCATTATATAGATCGCCTCAATATATTACCTAATACGCAACAGCGTTTTGGTAATTATTTTAATAGTCAACCTGAATTAGCACATTTAGTTAATGGCAATTTGAAACGAGATAGTATAGTCATTTATGGTAAAAGCGGTAGTGGAATAACACATGTTTTGAATGCTATTTGTAATACATACATAGATCATAACAAAAAAGTATTTTGTATTAATACTCAATGGCTTTTGCATATCGAAAAACTATTGAAGTTTGATCACGATGTAGATATGTTTTTAGAGAGTTTAATGAACTTTGATGTTATTGCCATAGATAATTTGCAGTTGCTATACCATAAGTCAAATGTCAGAAAACAGTTTATGATTGATATTATTAATTTTGCTCATATAAATGGAAAATCCATTATTTTGGGTTGTAGCAATCCTGATAGAGATTTTACTAAATCAAAAAAATTAGCCCAAGATTTTAATTTTCAACGAATTGAACTTAAAGAATTAAGTACATATGATGTTTTTAAGGCACTGACGAATTTATGCACGCCTGAAGATGAAATACCCGAAGCATTGTTGTATGCTATATCAGGCTATAATGGAATGATACAACAACATATTCAATGTTTGATTTCGATTAGATTTAATCCTTTATTAAAAGCAAGTAAGGGTAAAGACCTTGCAATTGAAGATTATGAAAGGATGTTTAATATTAAATCCTATTTTCCAAAGCAGCAATTCAGAAAATGTTTTTACCAGATGAAGTTTGATTTTACAGGTATTTCATTGCCCAAAATGAGCTACTAAAAGCGGACTATGAATAGGTGTTTAAATACCGTTTCAGAATACAAAAGTATACAGGCAAAGTGTATACTGAGTGCTTAATTGTGACACAATTGTGTAACGACTAGTGTAGGCTTGTACATAATGCTATCATTAGGTTTGGGCTATTTTGGCCCGTATTTTCCCGAAAAATTCCGGACCTATTCGAACTTTCTCAGACCTGTTCGGGAAGGTTCGAGTTGGAACTGATTGGCCCTTATTTTAATCAGAGTAATTGCAGATAAGTTCGGAAAAGTTCGGGATGTTTTTGATTTTTTGACTGATTATATTTTTGGAAACGGAATATTAATAATCCTTGTCACTTGCCTATATAATTGAAATACAGAAAATCGAAGAATACTTGCGATACTATTTCTAAAGCTATTTTTTATAATCATCAGATTTATTATAGCGTTCACGTGAATTATTCTGTTTGCTAACCCTAAAATAATTTCTATATAAAAATGGAATCATATAATTTGTATATGCTCGGTTTGTGTTATCAGTCTCCTTGATTATTCCATTGCTTGTCAAAATATATTTTAGGTCGTCTGTTTTTTGAACATCAGCCATATCAGGGTCACCTTTGTATTTTGTGAAAATATTGTTGAGAAATAAACTAAACTCTTGTCGTCTAAATACTGGAATTTTTAATTGTTTAGGTCCATCTACAGTAATGTATTGATAAAATTTCAATAGAGCTCTATTGCCTTTTTCTTTTGCAAGATCTTCAAAGTGTTGTTGTACTGCAAATTCTCTCACTGAATTATTTGCAAAGAATGAGGCTGATAAGATTGATTTTGGATTTTTTCGATTATTATGTCTTACTAGGAATATTTCAATGGCCTTTTCAATTAAATTAAGAAAAGGTCGCAAACTAATTTTATCGTTAGCATCTCTTAAATTCTTTTCAAACCAATCATAACTTTCTCCAATACTGTTATTTATTAAAACATCGTCCCAATTTGCATATTTACCGAAGAAAACTTCTACCAAAGGTTTTAAATATTTTTCATCTGTCGGAATTTGATTATCGTTTGAGTTCACGACACTTTCAATCTCAATTATAAAATCGATATTATTGTAATCGTAATGAGCATACATTAAAAGATAAAATTCATTTTTGCAATTCTGAATAATTAATTTAAAGAAGTAAGCGAACAATTCTTTTTTTGTCCATTCAATATCAATTGCTCTATTTGATAAATTTTGAATATTAGTAACGCCTGTTAGTTTATTATATAAGTCTGATCTTAAAAAAAGTTTCGGCAATATTTTTGAGAACGGATTTGAGCGCCAAAAATTGATCAAAGGTGAAATTGCTTCTGGCCAGTATTCGGGTTTTACAATGTAATCCAACTGTTCAAATAGCACAATTAAATTCTTGTCGTCATCTTTTAGTTTTGCATCTATTGTTTTAAGGACACCATAAATTTTAGAGTATATATCCTCATCATTAATATATTTTTTGAATCGTTGAACGGTTGCAGGCTCTTGTGTTATTGGTTCTACTGGGATTTCGTTAGAATAATAGCTGCTATTCTTAATATTTTCGTCAAGCATTAAAGCATTCCAAATATAAACTACCCAAAAACGTTCGAAAAAATAGTCCGTGTCTTTAATATTCGGTATATCGAATTTTGTTGTTTCTAAATATCTATTAGAATTTTCATCTTTTTGTATTGATATAAGGTTTACAAACAAATAATCATCAGTTAATTTATACCGTTCTTGTAGTTTATTTCTTAATTCTTCCTGTTTTAATGCTTGGTATAAAAATGTTTTTCCAGTTCCCTTGCTTCCAATCACTAAAAATTTATCTCTGTTAAACATGTCCTTCATGCAATCCCTAAAATAGAATTCTGATAATTTTGGAAATTCATCATCGCCATATCTTGATGGCATGTTTTGAAATAACGTTTCTAGTAGTTTTTTTCTAAGTTCAATTGAGGGAACTAGATTTTTGTTTTTTTCTAATAATTGCTTTAAATCTTTGTCTGTGGAATTTTCAATTTCTTTGACTGCTAAATTATTTTTCTCAATTTGTTTTGAGCTCAATATCTCTTCCTTAATCTCTTCTTTTTTTCCATGCCTAGAATTCTGTTCTATTGATGTATAGATGTCATCGAACAATGGTTGGAAAAATAAATTCTTCTCAATTAAATTAACAAAATTGGCATCATATTTCTGATTAATGCCTTCTTTTTTAAATGCAAAATCAGTTCCAATTTTACTAAGTGTTTCATTTCGTTCAACTGAGTATATTTTAAATTCTTTTTCAGATACTAAATTGTCATTGTCTAAAGTAAATTTTTCATGATTTAGAGATGTATAATCCTCAACAAATTTTTTGATGCTTTCTAGATATTCTTCACCATTTGTAATAGAGTTAACAATGAAAACATCCTTCTTAATTTCTACTGAACCAAATGTATCTAAAAATTGTTCTAACCCAATTTTGGTTTGTAGATTGTTTCCAAAAAAACCAACAATATTTTTTGATAAACTGGCTAAGACAGCAAACGTGTCGTTAAAACCAGTTCGAGAATCAAATAATATTATATCCGGATTTAATTGAGTTGAAATATCTTTTATAAAGTCTTCAAATTGTTCAACAATATTATCTACACTAGAAATATCTAATCTCGCTAATGCCTCTAAATAGTGAGTTCTATGAATCGTGTTATTGTTTTCAGAAACTTCTTCATTACTTAAGTTTCCTGCAGGAATTACATAAATTTCTCCATCTCCAACATATTCATAACCTACCTTGTATGAATAGTCAGCTTGAATATCTAATTTTTCACCCGTTTCTCTTACAAATTGTTTGTCTAGCAGATATTCAACTATTCCATTTTTTTGAGATAGAATTTCATTGTTTAAGTCATAATAATTGGTGAAACCAGGTGCTTCAAAATCACAATCTATAATTACAATTTTTTTCTTTCGGATTTTTGCGCAATAGGAAGCAAATGAAGCTAATGTTGTTGATCGCCCCATTCCTCCCTTGTAACTATAGAAAGTTGTTATAACAGGGTGGTTAGGATTTTTTTCAGTTTTATCAATTACATCAATTAGATTGTTTAATCTTCTTCTTAGTCCTAAATCTACTTTTGCTTTATTATTTGATGGGTTAAACAACCAACTTAAATATTTATCGTTTATAAGTTCTGAAACCAATATTTCATTGACGAAAATATTTTTATCTATTTCGGTATATTCTAATTGAAGTATTTTGGATATAACATTTTCCTGGACAATTAGTAACTGAATATCAATTTCCATATTGATTTTTACTGTTATTCTGAAATCCTTTAAAATTGATTTGTCTTGCTTATCCAAAAATAAAGCTATTTCATTTGTTCTATTGATTATTTTTAACATAGTAATTAAAGTTTTGGAATAATGTGATTTGTAAGATTAGAATTAACAAGTTGAGCAAAATCCAAAAAATCAAATACAGCAGTTTCATTTACGTCTGTTCCATTTAAGATAATTGGGTTAATTGTATATCTTGATTTTACGCACCAATTTCTGAATAAAACTTTAATATTTGGATTATTTAACCTGGTTTTTATCATATCTATTTCAGAACCTTGAATTTTCGCTTCTTCGTCAAAAAAATATATGTTCGGATTTTTTTCAAATTGCTTATGCGAGGTCCGCCATAAATAATATTTCGCATTTCGATCACTGTTTGAAGAATAAGAAATCTTCGCCTTATTGTGATTTAATTTCAAGTCGTACACAGAACTTATTTGTTCCTTTTTGCAGATTTTATCAAAATCAATATAAACCAACATTCCATAATTTACTATACATTCAATGATATACCCAGATAAATAGTAAATATTACCGAGGATTTCATTTTTCGATTTAACTTCATTTGGTTGTAAAGTCTTATTTGCATAATTATTTACAGTATACTCCTTTAACTTTAAACAAGTTTCTAAGTGTCGTTCCGATGCTATTTTATAATTTCTGTAATCCATTAGAATAAAATGTTCTTTTGATATCTCGTTTGATTGGACCTGCTTATATCATTTTCGTGACTTGTCTGCGTTTGGAAATATAATAATCGTATATGATACACTAACAAAGATATGTGTTTAATAGACATTTGCAAAGTAAAAATAGTTATCTTTCCAAAAGGCGCTTTGATTGCAAGCCCAGAATCTAAATGTTCAAATTGATTCAATAATGTGCCGCTATATTGATAGTTAATTTCATGCTATATAATTTGAATTGAGAAAATATATGAATTTTATAGAGTTACCTTTTATCAAACCCTTTAGCCATTTCATCCTTATATCTTATTTTTATTAACTAAACAATTATTTAAATAGCATTTTATACAGTGATATTTAATTTTTTTTATCTTTAGTTCTACTAATTAGATTTTTCTATTTTTTTGATAGATATTTGTTTATATGCTTATTAACTTCTCAAATCATCCCTTTGAAACTTGGGATGAAAACCATAAAAACGCTGCGATTGATAAATATCAATCTGTAAAGGATATTCCATTTCCTCATATTAACCCTAGTGCAGATGAATTAGATATAAAAAGTGAGGCAGTAAAGTATTTAGAACTTATTTTAAATATGTCCCCCGATGCTGTGCATATTATGGGGGAAATGAATTTCACCTTTCAAATGATTAATTATTTAATGAAGGAGGGGATTGAATGTATTGCTTCAACCACTGATCGTGTCGTTGAAGACTTCCAAGATGGTACTCAAAAATCTATCTTTAAGTTTGTAAAATTTAGAAGTTACAATTTCTTACTTGAAGATCGTGTTGAAAATACTAAAAAAGGGTTGGTCTTAAATGCTGGTCAAAAAAAGGCATTTGAATTGATGAAGTCATTTATTCTAAAAGAAAATGATAATGATGTTTTTATCTTAAAAGGTTACGCAGGTACTGGTAAAACAACCCTTTTAAGATATTTTATTGAAAAGTGCTGCGAGGAAAAACTGACTGTCACACTGATGGCATCCACTGGTAGAGCGGCAGCTGTTTTAAAAACAAAGGCTAAATTTAATGCTACTACAGTTCACTCCTTGGTTTATAAATTTGATGAAGTAAAAGCTACCAGTGAAGATGCATGGAAAATGGAAGGGGATGAAAAAGGGCAATTGTATTTGAATTTTACTCCTTGTTTGATTAATGATAATGATTTAACTGATGTATATATTATAGATGAAGCATCTATGATTTCTGGATTTACTAATAAATCTATAAATGGAACTAAATTTGGCTCAGGTAATTTATTGAATGATTTGCTTGAAGTTGTTGGTAATTCAAAATTAATATTTGTTGGTGATCCATGCCAATTACCACCTGTTGATGAGGCTTCTTTTTCAGCTGCGCTCGATACTGATTTTTTAAGAAATAATTTGCATAAAAAAGTGATTGACTTTGAGCTTACCGAAATACAACGCCAAGGTGCAAATAGCGAAATTCTTGAAATTGCGGCTCCATTAAGAGAACAAATTATTTCAAAAGCAATTCCAGAATGGCCGAAACTTGAAATTAGTAATCGATACAAGGATGTAAGAGCATTTAATTCAACGGACGAATTAATTAAGCAGTTTTTGATTGTTTTTAAGACTGTTGGAAGCGAAAATTGTATATTAGTTACCCATAAAAACAGCGAGGCACATGAAAATAATATATCCATTAGAAAGGACCTCTTTCCAAATAAAGGATCAGTGCAAGTAGGAGACATTTTGATGATAATAAAGAATTGTATGCGCACTGGGTTGAGAAATGGCGACCAAGTTATAGTTCAAAAAATTGGAGAAAGCGCGCAGCGAGCCAAACAAGTTTTTTTACGACTTACAGTTAAAGATATTAATTCTGGAGTTGTGCATGATACAATGTTAATTGAATCCCTATTAAATAGTTCCTCTTCTAAATTAGAATCAAATGAGAGTCGCGAATTAATAATTGATTTTGATTACAGAATGAAAGAGGCTAAGATTATTAGAAATTCCTCAGACTATAAAGTTAAAATGAAAGCAGACATCTATATCAATGGCTTGCAAGCAAAATATGGCTATTCTATTACATTGCAAAAAGCACAAGGCGGTGAATGGCAACATGTTTTTTTAAATATTACAAAATCGGTTTATATTTCAAAATTTGAAGGTAAACCACAAGATATGATAAAATGGTTTTATACAGCTATTACTCGAACTCAAAAATATTTGTATTTAAATATAGGAAGTTGGATTAAAAATAATTAACTATTTTCGAATCCTATGGTAATCGACGATTCTTTTATTAAATCAATTCTAAATTGTAAAATATTTGCAAATCTCTTGCTAGGATGAATGATTACTGTAATCCCATCAATATTATTTATTTTATTGGGAAAAGCTAACCATTCTTTAAATTTATTTAAGATATTAATTAAAACACTTTTTGTTAGATCAAATTCGTTTTTAGTTTTTGTAAATTCTATAACAATTTTTGATTTGGGTTTTGCGATAAAGATATCATAACGTTGCAAATTTCTTTCAACAATGTCTATCATTAATAATACATCTTTTGTTGTGTATTCTTTCTCGTTAAATTGCTCTTCTTTAATTTTTCCAAAACTTGTTAACTCATTCCGAAAGCTTTTCTTATAATCTTCAAAATTAAATTGAAATGAAGTCTCGCTTAAATTTAATAATGCACTATCTATAAATTCCTCAAATTGACTTTTATTTAGAAAAAAGTTACGAATTGTTTCAAAAGCAACAATTATATCCGCATTGAATACTTTATTTTCATTAATCAGATTTTCAACATCTTTGAATTGTTCAATTTTTATAATATTTTCTGGCATACTGTTATTTTTAATTTATCTATAAACGAATTTAAGAAATTATTATCGAAGAGTTATCATCTGTTTAGTGATTTTAAATAATAATACGATTTATTGTCGCCAAAAAAATTAGACCATTCAAATTATATTCTATTGATAATATTCACTTGTAAGCTTTAATGTTTTTTTTATTTTGTCTTTAAAGTTTTTAGGCCCAATAACTTTTACACCAGCGCCATAAGACAATATAACTTTTTCGAGTTCAATATTTGGTAACACTTCAATTGTAACTAATAACCCGTTTTCGCCGTTTTTTTTAACTTTTTGAGATTCATGTATGGGTTTGGTAATTACATATGGTGCTTCCTCTTTATTAAACAATAATTCAATTTTGCATAGTTTAGTGTTTTCGAGTTTTGTAACTCCAATAATGTCTTCAAAGTATTCATTAAAATTAATGGTTTTGTTTTTAATGAATTTAATTTTAGATATTTCGAATTCTACTATTCTATCTAGAGCAATATTGGAAATGGTTTTATATTCGTCATTCAATCCAAATAAAAACCAACGGTTATTATATTGTTTTAAATAGTATGGATGAATAATGTACTCTGTTTTTTTTATTGCCTTGAATGGCTTGTAGCTAATATTTAAGCACTGTTCGTTATAAATAGCATTAAATATATTTCCTAAAAATTTAATACCTTTTAGATAAGCGTTCGAATCGAAGCTAATAATATTTGAGGTATTATCTTTCAACTCAAAACCATTATTAATTTTAGTTACTATTTCATTTACCCACGAAAACTGAGGCATTCCATCAAACCTTGAAATAATTTCAAGGGCTGATTTTATTTGTATTAATTCAGTTTTGCTTAATGGTTGATTGTTGATTGAAAAGTTAGGGTCTCTATATCTATAAATTGACTTTCTGCTAACTTTTACTCGTTCAATATCTGCTTGCCATCCTGCGTCACTTTCCATAAATGAAATATCGTCTCTTAATGTTCTTACAGAAATTCCATTACTTGATGGGTCCATTGCAGACAAGGCATCACAGCATTCATTCATTAAATCTTCGAATGTGTAGGTCCTTCCGCTATTTCTAAAGCAAGAATCGAGAACCTTATATCGTATTTGAGCATATTTTGTTGTAGCCATTTTTTGTTGTGCAGATAGGTTGCACAATAATAAAATAAATTTGTTTCAAATCCAAATCATATGAGAAACTACATAGCAAGAAGAGTGAATGATATCGGTAAATATGAGAATACTAAATTAGGCAAATCATTTTTGAAGGCAATTTTGACTAAAGATATTATTGCATTTGAGAACATGTTATTGGAAGAAAATTCCTATTTCAATGGATTGTGTAAGTGGAAAAGTTTAGAATTATTGAAAACCTATTTCGAAAAGTGCAATGAGCAATTTATTGAAATTGAATTTGACCAATGTACTTCATTGGATTATTATCCGGGCTGTTTAGCCTTTAAAATTATTTTTAGATATCTTGATACTGCTGAAGATATGCCGAATAGATTGGTTCTTGTACCAATTTTTGAAGATAGATTGTTAGTGGATATAGCGATCAGTAAGAAATATGCGCCAATGTTTGTTTTAGATAGGTTAATGGAAAATAATTAAAAAAAATAAAATGTTAAGTATGCAGATATAAGCAATATTAATAAAAATTGTTCCTTGCCAAACTGGTAATGGGAAAAATGGATGTTTTGCCGTTTTAGTATTTATAAATTAAAGAATAATTATGAAAAAAGAATATAATATTAAAGATCAGGCAAGTGCTATTAGGCATTTTATTGAACAAATGGATATTGAAATGATTGACGCTTTTTTAGATGCAAAAAATACCTATCAAGATATGGAAAAAGAAAAGTTCCTTTCAAAACTTGAGCGCGTATTTCAATCATTTAGAAATTTTAGCGATACTTTTTTACTGCCTCACCAAGGTCGATGTAATAATTGCTATAATGATAAAGTAGGCTATACTTTTGTTGGAAATTTCAGCTTTAACTATATCAGTATTATTGTTGATTCAGAAAAAGGGACTATTAATGATATGTTCGAATGCAGCAGCTTTATGAATGATAATCAAAGTCTAAAACTCAATAAAAAAGTGTACATCGATGATTTTTTTATTGACTTTTTATCTTCCAAAAGAAAATAATTTACTGTGCATGTTGATTGCACAGTTTAACTTTAATTTTGAATCAAAATAGATTATTATATGAAAACACTACTGGCAAGAAAGCAAACTGACGAACAAAGAACATTAAATGATTTGGCACGTTACCAATTTATTATGGCAATGATGAACGTGGACGAGAGTATGCTAATTCCATATTTAAAGGATAATGGTAGTTTTCTCGGTTATATGAACAAGTGGCAGCTAATGAATTATTTGAGAAAGCAATTTAATAGGATTCAGCCATTTTTGTTTCAGTCAAGGCTAAGGGAAGGGATTTCCTTGGATATATACGCTGGATCAGATACGTTTGAAGTTTCATATGCTCCAGTAACTAATATTGACATGACATCATATGATGAGAATCAAGATTATGAAATGTTTTTTAACAATTCGAAATCTTTTAAAATCTTATTGGTTGTTATATTTGAAAACGGTAAAATCACGGATATTAGAATGCCTAAAAAAATAGCCTATAAAAAGCAAGTATCAAGATTTCAGATTGAAAATTAATACTAACTTTATTAATGAAATAAGAATAAAATGATTACAAATTTTTCTATAAATAACTTTAGGATTTTCAAAGACAAAACAGACTTTGAAATTTCGCCTATCACAATTTTAACAGGACCAAATAATTCTGGTAAAAGTACTTTCATCAGAGCTTTAAGGCTTTTGATAGAAAGCGCTAAGAGTAGTTCATTGCTTTATCTTTTAAAATCATCTTCTGAAACAGATTATTTATCTTACAATGATATTTTTGGAAAAAGTCAATCAAAAGATAAAGTGGAATTTCAATTTCAATTGCCCCTAACTATTTCTAGAAATTACAATGAATATGATGGATCTGGGATTGATGTTTATTCAAAATTTAAAATTAGTCTTGAGTATATTAAATTCAACCAAAATGAATCTCCAAATCTAATTTTATCTTTATTAAATATTGACACAGAAGATGGGACTTCATTATTTAAAATTCATTTATCTAAAAAGCATCTACATAACGAAGAATTGGAAGGTAATGTTGAAACTTCAGAATATAAATTCCACGCTAACATCGATATGTTCTTTGATTTGTTTTTTAATAAAGTTATAGAAAAACAAGGCCTTGTTTTTTTATTCAAGCGATTCTTTTTGGGTGCCGATTTGGAGAATAGTATTCTTTTGAAAATAAAGGATACTTTCGAAGGAATGGTTTATTCTCCTATTAATCACATGGAATATGCTAATGCAAGGAACCAAAATGATTTAGTAAATACATTGATTGAAATTCAATCTACATTATATCGTAATTGCATGCCAGCAAAATCAATAAACGGTGTGGCTTCATCGATTCATGATACTTTAGAGCGAGTTTTTATAAAACATTTAAATGAAGATTTTGTTATAATAGATCATGAGGAAGATAAAGCTATTTTGGCAAATAGCATGTCGTCGGTTTGTGAGCAGCTTTTTGATGAATTTGATAAATTTTGTAAACTAATCTTGAGTAATTTGAATAGAAGTTTGCTATCATTCGATCATTATATTTCAGCATTTAGAGGTAAAATGTTACGTGAATTTGGAAGAAATGATTCTGAAAGAATTAATAAAACTATTTTCAAATTGCTTGATTGCAATCGTAAAATATGTAATAATTATGCTATTAGATACAACGGAAGAACAATAGAATTGGGTTCAAGGCCGAATTTAAATTTTGTGAATGCTATGTTGAAAGCTGTATTCAAACTAGATTTAGTTCTTCAGATAAAATACGAAGTTTCAAAGCAAAAACATGAGGTTCTTTTGGATGACGGTTCGAATTTTAAAGTAAAAAATGGGGCTAGTGAAACTGACGAGAATGGGAATATAGTGTTAAGTGAATTAGTGTTCAATAATGATGGTCGTAATCTTACTAACCTAATTGATATGGGCTCTGGTATGTATCATTTGATTTTATTTTTGATAGAAATTGAGTTAGCAATAATTGACGGCGGCTATAATTATTATAAATCAAAGATGATTGAGGTAGAAAATCCTTTAAATGGAGAAAATCATTTTGAAAAAAAGGATGGAAAATCGACACATACTATTATAATTGAAGAGCCTGAACTTTCTTTACATCCAAATTATCAATCTTTACTTGCAGATGTTATAGAGTATGCTTACAGTTTTTTTGGAGTAAAATTTATTATTGAAACTCATAGTGAGTATTTAATTAGGAAATTACAATTGCTTCGAGCAAAAGGGTATTTTGATCATAATTCTGTTTTAATTTATAATATGAATAGACCTAATTCCACTAATCCAAATTCATTAATTAAAAAAATTAGAATTAACGCTGATGGTTCCTTAACTCAGGACTTTGGTCCTGGTTTTTTCGATGAATCTACAAAGACAGCCGTTGAATTATTTATAGTAAAAAATGAGCAAAAAAATTAGTTATGGAAGTGTATATATCAAAGCAATTTTTGGAAAATTTAGATAATAAGAGTCGAAATGTGGATCAAAAAAACTCAGATGAAGAGATTATTTCTGTATTGAAGATTAAAAAATTATTATCACTTTTAAAAATTAATACCAATTTTTCTAAAGAAGAAATTTTAAGCTATTTGGATTTAAGCGGAAATTATACTTCAAATTCAATCAAAGAAATGTGTTTAAGTTTGGCTTTAAAAGACGGAAGATGCAATTTAAATGATTTAAAATTTGATAGTATACCAAATAATAAGGCTTTTTACTTTTATGATGAATTACTTCCAGATAAATCTAGTAATGGCATAATCTACTTTAAAAATGTAAGTGGTATAAATGATTTTTATTCAAAATGTATGCGTACTAGTAGGGACTTGAATGAAGTAGATTATTCAATAATAAAGACCTCTGCTCCTGACTGCAATTCAATGCTATATATTGACCCGTATTTTTTTGGGGACAAAGACCCAGTAAAAAGAAATAAGAAAACACAAAAGTTTATTGAACTTTTAAATTATTATTTGAAAAGTAATTTAAAAGTTCAATTTCATCTCACAATACTCGCTCCATTTGGGGCTTATGAAAATCAGAAAAAAAAAGTAGTACCGTTTGATGAAATAGTATTTAATGAGGCAAAAGAGAAGTTAGAAAAAGTTAAAAATTTATTGTTCGAAATTAAACTTTGTGATTCTATCCGTTGGCAAAAGGGATCTGTTGAACAAGATCGAATCTTCTATACAAATTATACTAGTGGTAATATCGGGCACCCAGGTACTCCTAAAACACTTTTTAATCAAAATTTTATACCAAGAGATGAAGATGTGAAAAATGGATATCGTGAATTCATCAATAATTTAGTCCATTGGAAGAGGATTGTTGATGGTATACCTGAAAAATTAAATGGGCGAATAACACATTACTGCAATAAAGAATTCACTAATAGGCTATTTGAGAATTTAGAAAACTATTAACCTATACTGTGCAGTTCCACTGCACACATCCTTCCTTATTTTGCATTAGATACAAAAGGAATTATGGAAACAAGTTTTAATGCATTTGATTATTTAGAGTTTGTCTCGCCAACCAAAAAACTGGTTGTGCTTTTAAAGGTTATTTCCGATTCTTCTGAGGGCAATCAAACTAATATTTTTGTTTTTATGGGTTGTCTAGTACTAGAGAGACTTCCTTTTTACAGAAGTATTTAACAGCTATCAACCTTCAATGAAATTAAAAAACAAAGAAATTATGAATCAAATAATTAGTGACATAGATATCGTTTTAACTCGAACGGAAGAATTAGTTAGTAATAGAAAATTACTTCAGATACTTAAAAGGGATATCGAATATTCTGATGATGTTAAAATTAAAATGAGACTAAGTAAATGGTTATTGTTTTTTAATGAGGCAAAAATAAATAATTTTTATATTTATTCTAATACTGTTTATGTTTTGTTTGATGCATGCAATACGAATGAAATTTTTAAAAACCAAACAGAGCAAGAGTTTGAGCAAAGTTTAAGTTTTTATAAATCAATTATTAGTCATCCATATTTAAGCAGACCAATCGATTTTAACAACGCAAAGAATATTTTTGCCATAGCACTTATTTATGGAAAATATGGTACAATGCAAATTAATTCCTTTAAAAATGCCTTGGAAAATTTGAAATTTGAAATTTCTGAAAATAGCCTGCACGATTTTTTTAAAAGCTTATTATTGAAAGGTGAGTACCCAAAGTTGTTTCCTAAAAATGTAACTCAGTTCAATGAGGCGGATTTGGATGTATTTATGAATGTTGTTAAATCTAATTCCTGTGCAAAGCATGAACTAATCCCCTATGAATTAAAGAATCAAGCATTAGCTATTAAGTATTTTTTCGAAAGAATGGATATTGAAATGATTGATGCTTTTCTTTCGGACGAACATACCTACCAAGACGTCGATAAAAGAACATTTATTTCAGAATTGTCTATGGTATTTAATCAATTTATAGATTCTGGGGACTCTCATTTAATTGCATTTGAAGGTGCTTGTAATTCGTGTATAAAAGGTAAATTTGGCTATACGTTTGTTGGTAATGTAAGTTCTAATTATCTTAGTATTATCTTTGATATTAAGGATGATAAAATTGTCGATTTATATGATTGCACTAAATTTAAAATCAGAATAGGAGAGCTGGAATTAAATCAAAAGTTCAGTATTAATTTATTTGGTTTATAATTTGTTTTATTGACCATTGTCAAATCAAATGGCTATTGTGGAATTTAAATTAGGGCGAAAGAAACTTTACCGAGGAACTTTAAACCGATTTTTAGCAATAGACACTATGTTTCCTTTGGTAAACATAAACCATGAAACTTTTACTATACATAAAAACGAAGAGAGCGTAACAATATTTATGGTTCAAGGAACAATAGGGCAGGTTGTAAATTCTTTTTTAGTATGTGAAGATTTTGATCCTGAAAAATTCAATCTCACTGTACATGAAATGAAACTTGGTGAATTTGATTTTTCAATTATTACTGGATTGGAATATGATTCTGAATTATTTAAAAAGTTGAGAACTGACCATGTCATTTGGAGTCAATGGGGCTTTATTATTTAATTTGTATTAAAAAAAATTTAGTCTGTATCTTTTTCTCATTTCTCCGTTACTAAATAAACCAAGGCACTTATTTTTTTATTTTATTCCAATTTATAATTTTTTCTTTCACCACTAAAACTTAGCTTATGAAAAATTTAACCTGGTTACTTATCGTGTTGCATTCAGTTCAATTAGTATCGCAAACAACAATTTCTCATAAGAAATTTTACAACGATAAATGGATAGTTGTGGATTCAACTAATAACCCTTCTTATTATAGACTATTTAAAGCAATAGATTCTATTCACCCAATAGGAAGGGTGAATGATTATTATATTACAGGAGAAATACAAGGAACCATGGATAGCGCTTCTTTTATAGACAAAGTAACTGATGCTAATTCAAAATTTATTGGGAAGACCATTGGCTATTTTAAATCAGGTAATAAAAATTTTGAATTGCTATATGATACTAGTAGTAATGCATTATCAAACATCAACTGGTATGAAAATGGAAATAAGAAATGGGAAATTAAATACGATAAAAATATAGAAACATCTATTTCTTATTATGAAAATGGTATTAAGTTTAATGACCTGAGGTTTATGAATGGTCTAGCTGAAGGTACATGTATGGAGTATTACCAAAGTGGAAAATTGAAAAACAAATCCATATATCATGAAGGTGTATTAAAAAACGAAAAATATATTGAATGTGATGAGTTTAATAATTGCCAACAAGTATATTATGATGGCTTTAACACGAATGAAAGTTATCGTAAATGGGATGTTATTGATAATAGTGATGTAAAGGCACAATTTATTGCAGAAGCTGGATATCAAATCGAAAATAAATTGAAAACTGATATTTCTTTTAGAATATATCAACCATTTGATATTGCAGGTAGTTTTTCAGCAGAAACAAATTTTAAATTTGTGAAAGGAGATGAAAAATCTTTTACAGGCTTAATTTTCGGCTATTTAAATTGGGACAACTATTCATATTTTTATATTTCGCCTAATGGAAAGTATAAAATTGGTCATGTGTTAGGTGGTTTGTTTTATGATGGAGCCATTGTAAAATCAACTTTCATCAACTTAGGTACGGAACAAAATTGTTTAAAATTAAGCATGTATAATAATAAGATGCAATATGCAGTGAATGGTCATATTGTACTCAGTGAACCATTTGTTAAATTTAGAGGAAATAACATTGGGTATGTGGTTGGAGGTAAATCAGAAACGTTGTTTCAGAATTTAATAATAAAAGAAAATGTTGATCCGCAAGTTATCGTAAATGAATTAAGTACGGATTGGAATGGAAATGGCAGTGGTTTTTTTGTTGATACAACAGGTGTTATTGTTACTAATTACCATGTTATTGAAGGTGCAAATAAAATTGAAGTGAGTTTTTTAATTAATGGCTTAAAAAAATCATTTAAAGCAAAGGTTATTTCATCAGATAAAAACAACGACTTAGCAATTATTAAAATTGATGATTCTGATTTTAAACCTTTCAAAAAAATTCCTTATAGTTTTAAAAATAGTGTTAGTGATGTAGGAAGTAATGTTTTTGCAATGGGTTACCCAATGGCTTTGAACGTAATGGGTGAGGAAGTGAAATTTAATGACGGTAAAATTAGCTCAAAATCTGGGTATCAAGGAGAAACGAATACATATCAAATTTCAGTTCCTGTTCAATCTGGAAATAGTGGTGGTCCATTGTTTGATTATGATGGAAATATAATTGGTGTTGTAAATTCAAAATTAGTAATTGGTGATAATGTTGCTTATGCTATTAAATCTGGCTACTTAAATACCCTAGTTGAAACCCTACCGTTTAATGTGAATTTACCCAGTGAGAAATCTATCGCAACTAAGTCGCTAACTGAAAAGATTAAAGTTATTTCTGATTATGTAGTATTGATAAAAGTGATATAGTAAGAAAATATAATTATGATGTCTTATTTGACATTAGAATATCTTACAATAAATCTGTCAATCTAATAACTGATTTCAGAGTTGCCTTTGTAGGCAAACCAAATTTTACAGTAAATGATTTATTTAAATAGCAAAACATATGTTCACACTAAATGAATACGAAAAATACAAAAATCACTATGTTCCAAATGCAAGATTGATTAGAGTTGAAAAAAAACGATGTAAATGGAATCCAAACACAGAACAATTTGACTTTAAAAGCTACTCTAATTATGCCATTTCTTTTAATAAATCTGGACGTCTAATGCATGTATATGCCTCAAAAGGTCTTTGGAATGAAGGAAAAATAGATAAGATTATATTTTTGTACAATAAAAAAAATAGGCCTGTTACTTTATTAAAATTTAACTTAAAGTCTCAGATATTGAACTACACCCTAAATTTACATTACGATTCTCATAATCGTATTATTCAGGAAATAATGGAATTTGAGAATAGCGGTTCTTATGAAAATTATATACACAAATATAGTGATGGAAATCATACAGTTTTGTGTCATCAAGATTATTATGAATTAACTACTGATATTGTTAAGGAAAAGATTAATTCGAAAGGAAAAGTTATAGAGCAGAAAATCTATAGATTTGGTGGTCATGTATCATTATTTGAAAAATACATTTATTCCTCTGATGGTAAATTATTGTATTGTTTTTCTTTAGATGAGGAAAGTAAAGTTTCCTCTGAAACTCAGTATAACGGAAATTTCGAAACAATAATTGATAGAAAAGATTCAAATTCCATTTCGGTTGATGAAACACAAACGCAATACAACAATAAAGGTCATTGGGTAAAAAAATGTACTATAAGAAATGGCTCCTTAAAATTTATCGAGGAAAGGTCAATTAAGTATTACGATTAACCTAATTAGATGTTATTTCTATTAAAATTTCACACGATTTTTATTTAGATAATTTTGGATACTTTTCTTTGAGTATAGAATATTTCTGCTTCCGGGAGCCTGACTAATTTCAATTGCACCGGTATCTCTTAAATTTTGCCAAGTGGATTTTGATTTATAGGGTATTAGTTTCATTGCTTCTACGATGGTTATCCAGTCAGTATGGTCGGCTAAATTCTTTTCTTCTAATAGCTCTTTTAAGGCTTGTTTAACATATTGCTTAATTTCTAATTTGAGTTGCTCAAATGCTTCTGATTCAATAACGATTACTTCCATACTGTGTTTTTAAAATAAAAATAACAATACAAAAACATCATTTTTTGCCATGTTAATAAAAAACATTACTTTTCATTTAGCAAAAAGACCGATTGAAGTGTTGCTAAAATAATTTTATCAACAATACATTTTTTGGGTTATGAACAATTTTGAACTACGAATGATAATTTGGAAACTTATTAATCTTGTACCTGATAACTGTGACAGTCGGTCTTCAAGCCAATGGGAATAAGGATTCCAACATGCTGTATCGGATAAATAGATATTTCAACTATACCCAACAAGTTTCCACTAATCATTTTTAACAATACCCAGCAATATAAATTTTAGATTAATTAAAAGCATTTTATTTTTATTAATTCCTTCGCTTAAAACTATTTTTGCGTTATAGTATTAGTTTTTATGGTAACTATAAAACGGCAGCAAACTGAGTTTACTGCTAATAATTAGAAGAAACAAAATAGCGTTCACGCAATTATTTCTTTAGTATAGTCATTTACCCTTACTTTATACGATTTAATTGTAATATTTACCCTAATTCTGTAATAACGTTGTTTATTATCCACATTTATATTATATTTGTGGATATTAATCAACATTTAGATGAACTCAAAAAGACAAACTCTTTTTCCAAAGCATTTAAAAATACTTCAGGAACTAGGAGAAAATATTAAATTAGCTCGTAAAAGAAGAAAACTGACTACCATACAAGTATCAGAGCGAGCGGGAATAGATAGAACAACTCTATATTTAATTGAGAAAGGAACTCCAAGAGTATCAATGGGAGCATATTTTAATGTATTGCGAGTATTGGGTTTGCAAGATGATTTTTTAAAATTAGCATCTGAAGATAAGCAAGGAAGAGATATTCAAGACTTAGAACTATTAGGAGGTAAATAAAATGGCTACAAGTAAAATAGATATATTGGTTTATGCCGATTGGTTGGAAATAAGCGGGCCAAAATTAATTGGAATTCTAGCTGCTCATCAAGGCAAGGGTAGAAAGACATTTAGTTTTAGTTATGATGAAAAATGGTTGGAAACTGAAAAGCCATTCTTATTTGATCCTGATATTACTTGGAATAAAGGACAACAATTTCCAATTGGTAAATCCAATTTTGGAATTTTTAATGATGCGATGCCAGATACTTGGGGACGCACATTAATGAAAAGAAGAGAGGCTCAAATTGCTAAGGAAGAAAAAAGAGTTGTAAAAAATCTTCACGACATGGATTTTTTATTGGGTGTAAATGACGAAAGTAGAATGGGAGGCTTACGATTTAAATTACAAGAAAAAGAATCCTTTTTAAATAATGATCGTGCTCGACCAACTCCTCCATGGTCTTCTGTAAGAGAATTACAACATGGTATTTCTTTAATTGAATCGGATAAGGACAACAAAGAGGTACGCAAATGGTTAAGCATCTTATTGGCTCCAGGCTCTTCCTTAGGTGGAGCAAGACCAAAAGCAAATATCATTGATGAGAAGGGGAATTTATGGATAGCTAAATTTCCATCTAAAGAAGATACTATTGATAAAGCTGCATGGGAGTTTCTAGCCTATAAGTTGGCTACTAAAGCAGGTATTGAAATGGCTGAGTGTAAAATCGAAAAGATTTCAGGAAAACACTTTACTTTTTTCACTAAACGTTTTGATAGAATAAAACACAAAAGAGTTCACTTTGCATCTGCAATGACTATGACTGGTAATAATGAAGATACTATTAAGGATAATCATCCAAGCTATTTAGATATTGCAGAGTACATACAATTTAATGAATCAAATAATACAAAGGAATTACACCAATTATGGAGAAGAATGGCATTTAATATCGCTATATCAAATACCGACGATCATTTAAGAAACCATGGTTTTATTCTTAATAAAACTGGTTGGCAATTATCTCCAGCTTATGATATTAATCCTTCAATTGATAAAGATGGTCTATCATTAAATATTGATTCAGATAATAATGCATTAGATTTTGATTTGGCAAAAAGTGTTGGCGAATATTTTCAGCTTCAAGAAAAGCTAATGGATGATATTTTAAAAGAAATAAAGGGAGCAGTAAAAAACTGGAAAACAGAAGCAACAAAGATTGGAATTTCAAAAGCTGAAATTTCTCTTATGAGTTCTGCATTTAAATTTTAAAACTTGATTTTGTTAAATTTTTGGAATCATAAAGCTTTGCTAAAACAATTTTTATCAACAATACATTTTTTGGGTTATGAACAATTTTGAACTACGAATGATAATTTGGAAACTTATAGATTCTGTACCTGCGAACTGTGACAGTCGGTCTGAAGACCAATAATATCAGTCGGTCCAACATGCTGTATCGGGAAGTGATTTTTTATTAATTCCCAGCTCAACATTATTGATAAGCTTCTATTTGAACCATGCTAGTAGACAAAAATAATTCTTAGTAAAAAGTTTAAACTACTTTAATTAGTAAATTAAAAGTTCGCACAGCTTTATAAAAAAAACGCCCACTTACTAAGTGAGCGTTTTATAATTAAATCGGGTTTTAAAACTATGATACTTTTTTTCCTAACATAATAAATTCGTTCACTTCAATATCGGTTACATATCGCTTTACGCCATCTTTATCCGTATAATTATTGTTTCTCAATTTACCATCAATTGCAATCTCACTTCCTTTTTGTAAAAATTTTTCCGCAATTTCGGCGTTTGCACCCCAGGCAGTTAAATTATGCCAAGTGGTTTCTGTTACTTTTTCACCTTTTTGATTTTTGTAAGTTTCGTTAGTTGCTATCACTAATTTTGCTACTTTTTTTCCACCTGCTAAAGTTTTTACTTCTGGTGCTGTTCCTAAATTACCAATTAATTGTACGCGGTTTCTTAATGTGTTCATCATGTTTTCTTTTTTTTAAATTATTATTACTTTCTATAAATTATGCCGTACTGATTTTTTGAAGCGCTTCATCATTTCGACGACACAAAGGTAAATGCAACACAAATAAACATTCGGTTAATAGTCGTTTAGATTCGTATATAACTAATTGTATTCGCTTGTTGTCGGATAAAAAATATGCTCTTGATGATGTTGTTAATTAAATTGAAAAAATTATAGGTAATAATTAAATTTAATTTTATTGATAATTTGTTTCGAAAGTTTTGATAGAGATTTTAGCGGAAATTTAATCGGAATTTAATCTGAATTAGAGCAGTATAATTAAAAAGTATACAAGGTTTGAGTCTACTTATTAAAATTTAGCCCTCAGTGTAACAGCAGTAATGATGGATGTAATAGTCCCTAAAAACATATTTTTAAAAACAATACTTGTACATTCTTTAAACAATGTTACCTGAGCAATTTCCTGCTTGATTAAATCAGGTAGTTGAGCTTCTGTGATTTTTAAATTACCATTTTTAACCTGCGCTTTTGCTAATTCAAGTCCATAGGTTTGAATAAAGTTAATTTTATATACTTTAAAATCTAACTCAAAAAATATGGCTTGAAAAATCACTAAAACGATAGTGCTGAAAATGATAAATTTCAGACCTTCTTTTACAGCATCTTTTCCTCCAATAGTATTATTGTAGTTTACTTTTTTTGAATACAACATTGCAAAAACGCAAAAAGGAATAATTAACAGCCATCCAATAATGCTTACTTTGTTGATGTGTTGAGTGTGGCCGCCATAAAAAGTAATGGATGTGGCGATAATTAGCAATGCGCTATAAATAGCAGGAAATAAAAAAGATTTTAGTGACATGTTATCGTTTTAAAAAGATTTACTATGTTTTTTAACCTCGTAGCAACACAGAAAAATTTGTTTTTAGTTTATGTTGAAATTAACAAGTTACAGATAGTTTAAACTTCGTTTAAAACATAGATTGTTTTTATCCTTACTATGTTTCTATGTGGTTTATAGAATTAACTACCGGTTCATTCCTATCAAAAACTCTTCGTTTGATTGCGTTTTGCTTAGTTGATTTAATAAAAATTCCATTGATTCAACAGGGTTCATATCAGCTAAGTGTTTTCTTAAAACCCATAAGCGCTGCAATGTTTCTTTACTCAGTAATAAATCATCTCTACGTGTTGAGGAAGATGATAAATCAACAGCAGGAAAAATACGTCGGTTAGCAATTTTTCTGTCTAATTGTAACTCCATGTTACCAGTACCTTTAAATTCCTCAAAAATTACCTCATCCATTTTTGATCCAGTTTCAGTTAAAGCAGTAGCAATAATCGTTAAGGAACCTCCGTTTTCAATTTTACGAGCTGCTCCAAAAAAGCGTTTTGGTTTTTGTAAAGCATTAGCTTCAACACCACCCGATAAAACCTTGCCACTTGAAGGTGCAACGGTATTATAAGCACGAGCCATACGCGTAATACTATCTAATAAAATTACCACATCATGTCCGCACTCAACCATACGTTTTGCTTTTTCTAAAACAATGTTGGCAATTTTAACATGCTTTTCTGCCGGCTCATCAAAGGTAGAAGAAACAACTTCTGCTTTTACGCTTCGAGCCATATCTGTTACCTCTTCTGGACGTTCATCAATTAATAAAATAATCAAATAAACCTCAGGGTGATTGTAAGCAATTGCATTTGCAATATCTTTTAATAAAACAGTTTTACCAGTTTTAGGTTGCGCTACAATTAAGCCACGCTGTCCTTTTCCAATTGGCGCAAACATATCAATAATACGAGTGCTATTATTTTGTTGTGGATGACCAGTTAGTTTTAATTTTTCGGTAGGGAATAAAGGTGTTAAATAATCAAATGGCACTCTATCTCTAATATAGGAAGGTTCTCTGCCATTAATTTCTTCAACCTTTACTAGTGGGAAAAATTTCTCACCATCTTTTGGGGGTCGAATTCCACCGCGAACAACATCTCCGGTTTTTAAACCAAATAATTTTATTTGCGCTTGAGAAACATAAATATCATCAGGAGAACTTAAATAATTGTAATCAGAACTTCTTAAAAATCCGTAACCATCAGGCATCATTTCTAAAACTCCTTCGCCAATAGCAATACCATCAAAATTATAATATACGCGTTCAGGTTTTGGTTGATGTTCTTTTACCGTTACCTGCTCATGCGTTTCCATTCCTTCAGGCGTTTGAGGTTTTTCCTCGGGTTCAATATTTATTGCTAAATCATTATTTACTACAGGTTTTGATTCTGTGTTTTCTAAAGGTTTAATATGTTGTTGAGGTTTGTGATTATGAACAGGAATTCTTGGAGTACGTTCTTCTCTTTTTTCAAATTTCGGTCTTTCCTCTCTATTTGGCTGATTTGAAGAAGATACTTTTTCTGAAACCGGCTTTACCTCAATTTGTTTTTCTTCATTTGGTTTATTGTCAACTAACTTTAAGTCTGCAACTTTTTCATTTGTCGAATTCTCAAAAAGTGTTTTTTCAACTTTAACCATTCCTTCAATTGGTTTTTGAATACGGGGCTTTTTAACTTTAACTTCCGTTGAAGCAGCATCTTTATTAACTTGATTAGTTGCAGTCTCTTTTTTAGGAAACTGATTTACTACTGTAGCAGCTAATTCTTGATTAGAGGCTTGGGCATCAACAATTTTTAAAACCATATCTGATTTTGTTAATCCTTTTGCATCAATACCAAATTGTTTGCAAATGTCCTTTAGCTGAGCAATAGCTCGGCTGCTTAAATCTAATACTTCAAACATAGTTATGTTTAATAATGGGAATAATAATTAAAAAAAGAATTTTGTTATTTTACTGCTTTTGTGATTTTATTGCTACAAGGTAATGCAGCTATTGTTATGATGATACAAGTATAAGGATTAATTTTATAAAACAAAATAATTTTAAGTGATTTTTTATGCCAAAATGAGTGCTGTTTTGTTAAATAAAATATCTTTGCTACATGAGTAAGTTTTTAATAGTTGGATTAGGAAATATAGGAGACGAGTATGCAAATACAAGACATAATATTGGCTTTGAAGTATTAGATTATTTGGCGAAAGAGAATGATTTGAAATTTAAATCAGATAGATTAGCTGATGTTGCAGAATTTAAATATAAAGGCAAGCAACTTGTTTTAATTAAACCAAGTACTTATATGAATTTAAGTGGGAAAGCATTAAATTACTGGATGCAGACCGAAAAAATAGCCATTGAAAATGTTTTAGTTATTGTAGATGAATTAGCTTTGCCATTTGGAAAAATACGTATAGGTCCAAAAGGAAGTGACGGCGGACATAATGGATTAAAAAATATACAAGAGACATTAAATACTAATCAATATCCACGATTGCGATTTGGAATTAGCAATGAATTTAATAAAGGTAATCAGGTAAATTATGTGCTTGGTAAATGGAGCGATGATGAGAAAAAAACTCTACATAATAGGGTAAAAATTGCCTCAGATGCTATTAAGTCATTTGCATTTATTGGATTGGCAAGATGTATGAATGAGTTTAATAATAAATAGCAATGTGTTTTAATAAAAGTTTCATTAAATTTTGTTTATTTTTTCCCCTGATTTTTGGAAATAAATTGTTTGCTCAAAATATTGCAATTTATAAAATTGATAATTTAACCCAAAGAATTTTTAATAATTCAGACACAACTTACGTGGTTAATTTTTGGGCAACTTGGTGTAAACCATGTGTTGCTGAGTTACCCGAATTTGAAAAACTTCATTTAAATTACTCCTCTAAAAACGTGAAGGTATTGCTTGTGTGTATGGATTTTAAAGAAGAACTTGAAAAACGAGTAAAGCCTTTTATTGAAAAAACAAAGTACACTTGCGAAGTTGTGTTATTAGATGAAGCAAATGGAAATGATTTTATAAATAAGATTGAAACTTCATGGAGTGGAGCAATTCCGGCAACTTTAATTACAAAAAAAAATAAATCTATTAATGATTTTATAGAAAAAAAAGTGACTTATGATTTTTTAGTAAATAAGCTTTATTGATTATACAATTCCTTAAATAATTTTTAATTTTTATTCTCAAAAATCCATTTGAGATAGTATCTTTACCCAACTATGGCATTACTTGTAAAAACATCACAACTCCCAAATTCAGGTAAAGGGTTATTTACCACTACCAACATTAAAAAAGGCACAAGAGTAATTGAGTACTTGGGCGAAATTATTGATTGGAAAGAATATGAGCGTAGGGTAGAGCGGGATGAAGACGGCTATTTATTTTTTATTAATAAAAAAAACTGCATCGATGCTTGGAATACGCCTCAGCATAAAGCAAGATTTGCAAATGATGCAGCTGGCTTAGGGAGAGTAAAAGGATTGAAAAATAATTGCGTGTATGAAACGGAAGAAAATAGATGCTATATTTTAAGTACAAGAGATATTTTAGCAGGAGAAGAAATTTTTGTTAGTTACACAAAAGAATATTGGGATTGTGTAAAATATAATATCAGTATTGGACGAGGAAGAAAATAATTACAAAGATAGATTCTTTAATTTCAAGCGACTCAAACTTTTTGTGTCGCTTTTTTTTATAAATTAGTATTGATTATTTTTTAAATGGATTACACCCAAATTAATAATATACCAATGTTTTTTATTGTGGGTAGAGCTCGCTCTGGCACAACTTTGCTGCAAACCTTATTAGACGCTCATCCATCTATTGTTATACCAAGTGAATCTTGTATATTATTGCACTTAAAAAACAAGTATTTTACTTGTGCAAATTGGGACAATAAAGCAATTGATACTTTCATTGAAGATCTTTTGACAGAGAAGAAGTTGAGGCAAAGTTGGAAAGTTGATTATAGAAAACTTAAAAATGAAATTCTTGAAATACCTCTGTTACAAAGAAACTATATTTTAATTTGTAAAATTTTATATTTAAACTATTTATCTATTTTTAATCAACAAAATATAAGTTTAATCGGCGATAAAAATCCAATATATGGTGCTTTTATAAGTGACATGCTTGAATTATTTCCTCAAGCAAAATTTATTCATATTGTTAGAGATTACAGAGCAAATATTTGTTCAAATAGAGATGTCTTTTCATTAAAAAATATAGCTAGTTTGGCACATGCATGGACTTATCATAACAGAAAAATTGAAATTGCTAAAACAAAAATCCCACATCAATTTTACACATTAAAGTATGAAGAGTTAGCTTTAGACCCTAAAACTGAAATGAAAAAGGTTTTTGATTTTTTAAATGTAGGATATAACGATTCAGTTTTTGATTTTTATAAAGAATTGAATGAAAAAGCTGAACCGAAAGCGAGGAATCGTTTTAAAAAAGTACACGGAAATTTATTAAATCCAATAAATGTAAATAGAGTGGAGGTATGGAAGGATGCACTTGCAGAGCAAGATATCGCTTTATCTGAATTTATTTGCGAGTTAGATGGCAGGAAATACGGTTATCAATCTACAATCGTAAAAAAAGCAAATTTGCATTTATATTTAAAAAGTACTTATGGATATATGCTTCATATTTTAATTATTCTTGTAATTAAATTATTTTATTATTCTCCATTTTTTTTAAAAAAATTATACGCTTGGATTGCAAGAATAATATATCAATGGCGCAAAAAAGCCAATTATTTTAATCAAACAGATTATACTAAATAGTATTTGTAAGTAAATTATTATTGTGCATTTAACCATTCATGAAATAGAAAAAATACCAATAGTTTTCATTATTGGAAGAGGGCGTTCAGGTACATCCTTATTGCAAACTATTTTTGATGCACATCCATCTGTGATCACAGCAAATGAATCTGTATTTATCCTTCATTTAAAGCAAAAGTATTCAAGAGTAAAAATATGGAGCGAGGATAAAATAAATGAATTTATTGTTGACTTGTATAAGGATTTAAAGTTTTTACATTTATGGAATGTTGACCAAACTATATTAAGAAACAAAATCAATCTTTACCCTATAAATGAAATTAATTTTTCTATACTTTGTAAGTTGGTTTACTTATCTGTTAAGTCTCCATTTAGTAAAAGTAAAATATCACTTATCGTCGATAAAAATCCCATATATAGTTTTTTTATTAACGAATTAATTGCACTTTTTCCAAATGCAAAATTCATTCACCTCGTTCGTGATTACCGTGATAATGTTATTTCAAGTAGGAAGGCATTTGGTATAAAAAATGTTGCAGTTTTGTCACAAAGATGGAAACGGCAAAATATGTACATTGATAAATTAAGTAGTAAGCATATAAATAATTTTTATAAAGTACAATATGAAACACTTGTTAGAGATGCAGAAGATATGGTAAAAGAGATTTGCATATTTTCCGGCATCTTGTACAATCCCGCAATGCTTAATTTTTATCAAACTACAAATAAAATTTACAATGAAAATGTTCCTGAAAGAAAAGTATTGAATTCCATTGTAAATAAAATCCATTTAAATTTATTAAATCCCATTAATACAACGCAAATTAATAAATGGAAAGAGGAACTAACAAATAATGAAATTGAATTGATAGATTATATTGCAGGAAATTATGGAGTAAAATATAATTATCATCCAACAACTAATAAGTTTAAATTTAATTACCTATACCATTTTTTTAAGAGTTATTTTATTTCGTATTTAGATCTTCTTGTATATAAATCCTATTATAAATTACCAATGACTTTAAGAGATTTTTCATTTGCTCTATCAAAAAAAGTACACACTACATTTGGGTACACTAATAAATACAATAAAGTTGCAATTAATTACAGAGATAAAAAGCAATCTTAATTTATTTTTAAATAATGAACTTTAAAATACCTATTGCAATAATTATATACAATAGACCTGAAAAAACTAATAAGTTATTTTCGGTTATTAAAAAAATAAAACCAAGTCAATTGTATATTATTGCCGATGGTCCAAAAAATGAGGAGGATAAATTAAAATGCAATTTAGTAAAAGAA
Organism: Bacteroidia bacterium; assembly: GCA_021740825.1. Taxonomy (GTDB): domain Bacteria; phylum Bacteroidota; class Bacteroidia; order B-17B0; family Aurantibacillaceae; genus UBA4416. Next base: position 38,515 of record JAIOZA010000013.1, read on the forward strand.
GTAATTGCATCGATTGATTGGAAAGTTGATTTAAAAATCATCGAATCAGATTATAATATGGGAAATGTGCCCAGAACAATAAGTGGTTTAAATTGGGTTTTTTCGCAAACAGAACTTGCAATTATTTTGGAGGATGATTGTATTCCTGACCTTTCCTTTTTTAGCTATTGTGAGAACTTATTAAATTATTATAAAGATGACAAGGATGTCATGCATATTTCTGGTTACAATATTTTACAAGAAATTCCTAATGCCGAAGCGAGTTATTTTTTCTCGAAATATATTTTGCCGCCATGGGGATGGGCAACATGGAGTAGGGCATGGGAGAAGTTCAACGTAAACATGGATTCGTGGCAACAACACAAAAAAGAAATTTATGTAAATATTAGCCAAGAAAATTTTAAAACTTGGACAGATACGTTTGAATTTTTGCGCATGCATAAAATAGGTTGGGATATTCCTTGGAATGTTGATATATGGGCAAATAGCGGAGTTGGAATTATTCCCTCAGTTAATCTGATTAATAATATTGGTTTTGACGAAGAAGCTACTTATACAAAAAAGGGAACCGAATTTGCCAAAATAATATCTGCAGAAATGAAGTTTCCACTTGTTCATCCGAAAATTAAAAATTTTGCTTTTGATAAAGAAATTGAATCTAAATGCATTGAATTGCTAAAAAGCATTGCTAATGATTAGGTAATTACAACCATAATTTATTCCGCTTAAATACCGAAAAATAAATATACACAAGCAAGGACATTATCCATTGAAAAGCTCTATTTTTAGTGATGGATTTTAGAATAGGTAATTTCTGCACTATTCGTTGCGATTTAATGATAGCATTTACGCGAGCGCAAATCCACAATTTCTTTTTAATAAATTCTGGTCGAATAACATCGACTATTAATACTATTCTTGGTTGAGAAGATTTGTTCCATGCTTTATGATATGCTGCATCATTAAAAATTAATAATTTTCCTTCCTGCCAGCTTCGTTCTTCGTAACCAACTTGAAATCCAGTGAAAGGTAATGAAGCGGGTATTAACAAGCCTAAATGACAACGATGAATGGCATTGGTATCTCCATAATGTGGTTTGATTGCAGAATTTGGTTCCATTATGCTTACAGAAGCGGAAACAATACCTGGGATATTTTTTAATATTTTAATGGTAGCTGAAAAACTATCGCAGATGCTTTTTTCTGCCCGAATACCAAAAAAATAAAAACCAAAAGATTTCCATTTTCCAATTGAATTAACTAAATCGCTCGCGAAATAGGGGTTATAATGATTTTTATGAAGTTCAAAATGTTTGATAATTTCATCATAAATAATTTGATGATTTTCTTCAATAATTGCTGTCCACTTATAAAAATCAGGGTTTATAAAAGTTTCTTTAGTTCGACTCTTTTCCTGAATTCCTAAATATGAATAATATATTTTTTCAGTTGACAACATCATTTTTTTAATTGAAAGTTCAGTTACTTTCTTGCTAACGCTATTATTTTACGCTCAATAAATTCGTAGGATAAAATTGAAATACCAAATGAAATACAAAAACATAAAATATAATAAATGATGTTCCACCAAAGCAGATTACTGGAATTATAGTAAGGGCGTAATAAATTTGAAACTATGTATATGACTGGTAGTTGATACATATATAGTCCGTAAGATATTTTACCAATATATCTAATGATGAAATTATCAAGAAAGAAAATAGGTTGATTTTTTGACGCCAATGAAACAAGGATGAATGTAAAACTAACCGCAAAAAATAAATGTAATAGTTGAGATGCATTGCCCAATCCCATCGTTAAAATTAATAGTCCTAAATTTAAATATTTTATCATTGGTTGGTTGATATAATGAAGCAGTCTTTCTTTTTTTTCAATAAAAAAATAGGCACCTAAACCACCTATTGCAAAAGCTTCAAATCTTAAATTAAATAAAAAATGTTTTATCACTTTTAAATTATTTAATACTTCAGCAGGTAATAATGAAAAGTTAAAAAGTATAGAAAAAACAATCGTTATAAAAAACTTTATTAAAATAATAGTTACTAGAGTTTTGACGATGTTTTTTGCTTTTTTTATCAGCAAGGGGGTTATGGCATAAAACTGTTCTTCAACTCCAATAGACCATAGATGACCTAATGCAACAAGCAATGCACCTGAAAAGAATACGTGAAAATTAGGTAATTGTAAAAAATAAAGTGGTAAGGCAACAAAATAATTAACGGATGTGTTGGTTGCAGGCATATAAAACAATTTGCTTTGCGAAAAGAAGAATAGAGACAAAAAAATCAATAGGTAGTAAAGTGGCCAAATTCTGCTAATGCGACGTTTATAAAAATTCATCAAAGAAATTGTGCCTGTTTCTTTTTTTTCCTTTAATAGAATGTAGGTAATTAAAAAACCGCTGAGTGTAAAAAACAAAGTCATGGCAGTATGCCCCATACCGTTTGTAAATGAATAGTGAGATTCATAACCAAAAAGAACTTTACCTTTCTCGGTATGGTGCAGTAATATTAAAAAAGAACCTAAAAACCTTAGTCCATCTAGTCCTCGAATATAGAATTTGTCTCTCAATTTAATTACCAATTATATCTTTTACCAATTAACTGAAATAATTTTTCATTATAAGGTTTATAAAATTCATTTATTTTTTTTAATACATCATCATAATCATGTTTATTTTCTTTAACACTCACATTGATTTTTTTTTGAGGTAATGTTTCAAATGGTAGATTTAAAAAATTACATATTTTCTCTATCGTATTATTATGATTATTCTGTAATTCGCTATGTTCTATTATTAAAATATTTTCTTTTGGAAATAAATTATAATATTTTTCAATTTGATAAAAGTAAATTCCTGTTTGCACATATGGTGGCTTTACAACATTCCACTGCTCATTTTTTAATGCTTTCATTTCATTATCAATTGCAATTGAAAAATTTTGTTTATCATGAAGAGCATTGTATTTATGGTGATTTTTAAAGCCATAATGAAACATAGTCCAGGCTGATAAAGCTCTATCCACTGGATTCCTTAAACTGATTATAATTTTTATATTTTTATTATAGGCAAAAATTCTCTCTGCAACATTTGGTTTGAATAAATAGGACGGTGTCGCTTCAAAAAGTAAATTACCACTAGGAACTTTATATGGAAACGGAAAAAATAAATGATAGTTATTGTATTTTTTATTTGGAAATCGATCATCATTGTCAAAAAAATGAATTTCTTTTTTAATTGCACCAGTAATTTCTGTATGCTGCTTTAAAATTTCAAAGAGGGCACTAGTTCCTGATTTTTGAGCTCCAACAATTATAAAATCTGGTTTAGAATAATAACCAAAGAAGACAATTGTTTTTCTAATTAGGTACTTAAATAATTGTAAAATTTTATTAATTAAAGCCCACATATTAAGTCAAAGTGTAATTAATATTTTCCCTTTGCAATATCAAATTAACTATATTTTTTAAATAAGCGGGCAACGGCTCATATAACAATTCAAAATCACTTTTACTATCATTTCTAAAACTAATATTGTTAATTGTTAGCGGCCACTTATCGCCTGTAACATTGTTAATTGCTGTTCTTAATTTAATCATTTTTTCGAGGTAAACCTCTTTAGTTAAAATGTACCATTCAATTTCTTCATCAGATGGATAATCTTTTGTAGGAACATACCCTAATTTTTTATTATAATTTATAGCGTTTAAATTTGATTTTAAAATTTTGATGTAGTTTTTCTCAAATTCATTTATTAGAAAAGTAAAGTCTGACATGATAACAGAGCAAAGCGAGGGAATTAAAGTCCCAAAATAGTCTTGTTCCCACAAAAACATTCCTCCTTCAGATTGTCGTTTTTCATAATCGCTATTCTTTCCATTTACTAAACCAATTTTTTGATTGTTATATTCAATAATAAAATAATTGTTATAAATAGTATTAATTGATTCGAACCACTTCTGTTGCATTTCTGGTGAAATAATATTCCTCTCATGCATTAAACTATTTACAAGTGTTGAATTCCTTTTTAATCTTAATAATTCAATATCAGATTCTTTTAATCGAATAAGCTTTATACCATATTTTTCAATGATCATTTTAAAATTTGCTTAATAAAAAAAGATGGTTTTTGATTTTGCAACTGATATAATTTATATAAATACTGACCAATAATTCCAAGGCAGAATAGGATTAAACCAGTACTAAATAAAATACTTACAATTAAAGATGTATAACCTAATGGAACATTGTACATTACTTTTCTAAAGATAAAACGCAAGCCAATTAAAAATGTAAGTAAAGCCGACAATAAACCAGTATACGTCATTAATTTTAAAGGAGTAGCAGAATAATTAATTAGTATATTGAGGTATAATGAAATCAATTTAAAAATCGTATAACCCGATTTTCCTGACTTTCGGGCATGATGTTCAACCTTAATATGTTCAATATTAAAAGTTAAATGGTTTATGATAGCATCAAGGTATAAGAAATTATGGTTTTGATTATTTTTTATTTCAAGAACAATTTCTCTTTTTAAAAATCGATAAGACGAACCACCAATATTTGTTTTTGAAGAAAATTCTGATGTTTTTTTTACGAAATTACTTCCAGCATTTCTAATAACAGAATGTTTTTTATCAATTGGAATGGCGTAAACAACATCAGCATTTGTTTCTGCGTATTTTGAATAAAGTTTTGTGATTTCCTCAGGAGGATGCTGCAAATCATCATCCAATGTAATAACACAATCTCCTGTACAATAATTAAAACCACAAAGTATTGCATTATGTTGTCCGTAGTTTTTGCCAAACCTAACAGCTAATATTTTTTCTGAATAGTTGTTTTTTAATTTCTCAATTTCATTCCAACTGTTATCCTTACTTCCGTCATCAACCAAAATTAATTGATAAGTTTTATTTAAATCGTAAAAAACTTTATCAATTCTAGTAAATAACTCTACCAGCGTTTTTTCGCTATTATAAACTGGTACTACAATTGAGATATTTGGGTTATTCTTCATTATATGCCTCCTAATAAAAATCCACCATCAAGTGTAATGATTGTTCCTGTAATCCATTTTGATGCATCAGATAATAAAAAAATAGCTGTATTGGCAACATCTTCAACTGTTCCAACTCCTAATGGGTACTTTTTTACATGTTCGTCAAGTGTTTCTTTAGATGCTCCTTTTTCAGCGTATTCGTACATAGGTGTTTTTACCATTGCTGGAGCAATGCAATTTGATCGAATAGATAGCGGATAAAATTCTAAAGCCACTACTTTACTAAATGATTCAATGGCTGCTTTAGATCCTGAGTAAAGTGCACCTCCTTTATGAGGATGTGCCGCTGAAATAGAGGAAATAAAAACAATAGATGCATTTTTATTTATTTTCTTTTGTCGGGTAATAGCAGCCATTAAAAGAACTTGAATGTTATAATTAGTGAGAAATGTTTCATTAATTTTCTCTTCTGATAAAAATTTAATAGGAAATGGTTGCACTAAACCTGCACAATGCACTATGCCATCTAATGCGGGTAATTGATCTATTAATTCGTTCAATTCATTTTTATTTAATAAATCAGCGACGATTTTATTATTAGTTCCTTTTAAGTTGTTGAATGTGCTTTGTAATCTATCATTATTTCTTCCAGTAATAATAACGTTACCGCCCATTTCACAGATAGATTTAGCAATTTGCTGTCCAATACCTGAAGAAGCTCCTGTTACTAATATCGTTTTATTATGTAAATGAAAAGGTGTCATTATTCAATTTCAATTAATGGCAAACATTTTAAATTATTACACGTTACTGAAGCAGAAGCCCAAGAAAGTCCAACTCCAAAAGCAGAAAGTAAAATAGTTGTTTTTTTATTGCTAAATTCATTAGCTAGTTCGGTTACCATTGTTAATGGGATAGATGCTGAACTTGTATTGCCAAATTGCTTTAGAGAATAGGGTACTTTTTTAGGGTCAATTTTTAGTTTTTTTCTAATACTTTCATTCATGAGCTTGTTAGCTTGGTGGAAAATAAAGAAATCATACTGTTCTAAATTAGTTTGATTATGCTGAAGTAAATTTGTAATGTTTGGAACGGCTTCTCGCAGCGAAAAATTAAACACTTCAATTCCATCTAGTTCTAAATTTTTTCTATTCCTCACTATTCCTGGCGCAACTTCTATCATTTTATCAGATTCCTCGTTGTAAGAATTTCTCATTCCACCGTCAGGAATGATAATGGCTTTATACCCTGCGCCATCACTTTGTAAATTAAAATGCATTTCTTCTGCCTTGGAATCGTATTCTAAAAGTGTTGCTGTTCCGGCATCGCCAAAGATAGGGTAGGTGCTTTTATCTGTTTTTGAAGGAGAGAAACTAGATTTATCGCCAACTAATAAAAGACCTTTTTTAAACTTTCCGCTATTCATTAAATTTGAAATAACAGACAGTCCATAAACATAACCAGAACAACCAAGTTGAATATCAAAGGCCATTGTTGTTTTAGACAATTTTAATTTATCTTGGAGTATAATACTTGTAGCTGGTAAAAAGTAATCGGGTGATTGAGAAACAAATAATAATATTTCAATTTCATCTCGATTTATGTTTAATGTACTTAAAAGATTTTCAGCCGAGGCAAAACACATGTCGGATGTAGTAATGTGCTTTGGTGCGATGCGCCTGTATTCAATACCAGTTGTTTGTATTAAAAAGTCGCGCTCCTTTTCTGAAATCCAATTGAAATCTCTATTGCTTTCCTTGTTTTTTGGGACGCAAGCAGAAATTGCGGAAATTTGAATATTTGGTATTGTTAGGTAAGCCATTAAGAAACTATACGATTCTTGATAATGTTATACAAATCTTCGATGCAATTGATAGATCTCAAATCTTCACCATTTATAGTTACATTAAATTCAGTGTCAATTAGAGCAATTAAAATTAGCGCGTGCATAGAAGTCCAGACGTCGGTTTTACGCAAATCAGTTTTAGGATTTAGCGATCCTTCAGTAAAATCATCAAATTCAATTTCTATTAATTTAATCAGTTCATTAATATGCATAAAAAAATAAAATTAAAGTTTAAAACAGCAATGGTTGTTTTTTTTGGCTATTTTTTTAAACTGACCATTGATTTGTTATGAACTATTATTTCATAAATATAAGATTTAAAGTTTAATAATTGTTGCGGCCCATGAAAGTCCAACTCCAAAACCGGCTAATAAGATTGTATCTCCTTTTTTTGCATTGCCAGATTTTATTGCTTCGCTTAAGGCAATTGGTATAGAAGAAGAGACCGTATTACCGGTATTTTTCATAAAATTAAATACTTTTTCTGAAGGAATTTGTAGCTTGTTTGCAATTTTATCAATCAAAAACAAATTTGCTTGATGAAAAATAAATAAGTCAATGTCGCTAATTGTTTTTTGCTCTTTTTGTAAAATATCGTTTACTAGTTTTGGCACAATGTTTAAACCAAATATAAAGATGCTAATTCCGTTCATATAAAAACAAGCATCGGTAGTTATATTTCCATAATCATCCGTTATTTCTTTATAAGAATTTTCAGTTATTTTATTTCTTGCACCACCATCTTTGATAATAATTTTATCTGCTCCTTTTCCGTCAGTTCCAAAAATAAATTCACCTATGCCATTACTAGTTTCGCTAGCAGTTATTAAAGTAGCTGATGCTCCGTCACCAAATAAAAAACGTGAACTTTTATCTTTTTCGTGAAAAGTTTTTGTTAGAGTTGATGACGTTAATAGTAGTACATTTTTTAAACCAACACCTTCAATTAAGCCTTTTGCTAAACTTAATCCATAAACATATCCACTGCATCCAAGGTTAAAATCTAATGCTCCGCATTGTTCAGTAAGATTTAACCGCTCGTGAATAATACAAGCAGATGTTGGGGTGTAATAATCAAATTCTTGCGCGCAAAAAAGCAAGAAATCTATATCCTTCGGATCGACATCATGTTCAATAAAAAGAGCCTTAGCTGCATCTACAGCAATATCTGAAGCGGTTTGATTTGTTTGGATGATATGCCTTGATTCTGTCCCAATTTTCAATAAATTTTCCTCGTTTGAAATTGTATCTGGAAATAATTTAAAATAATCTTCATTACTAAAAATGGTTTTTGGCAAATGGTAACTAATATGTTTAATCTGTGCTTTCATTTATAGGACTCCTATACAAAAATAGAAAAATCTATCAGTATTTTTTAAATCAATTAATTTAACTAATCGGCAACTGGTAAAGAACTAAAAATTTATGAAATTTAAACTAATTTAATAAAAAATTTGCGAAGCTTAACGCGAATGTTTTTTAAAAGCTTCAATTTAAATGCCATTAACAAGAATTAATAGTCTTCAGTTTTTATTTTGTAATTTAGTAATAAAGGTATACATTGGCATTAATATTAATTTTTAAAATAAAATTCAGCATTTGGTTTAAGCGGCAAGCAGATAGCATTGTTTAGAAAAAAAATTATTCTAAAAGTTTTTTTCGAAGATTTGTTTTTTCTGTTTGTAATCGTTGTAAATAACATTTTATATGATAGCTCACTTTAAAAATAATAAAAATGTGTTTTTCGCTTTTTTAATTCTTGTTTTCTTGTTTTATGGAAACACTTTAAGAAATAAGTACGCCTTAGATGATGATTATGTAACAGTAACTAATTTGCCGGAAAAAGGTAGAGAGTTTGTTCCAAACCATAAATTAGTATCAAAAGGATTTTCGGGAATTGCAAAAATATGGAAAAGTCGATATGCGCATGATGCGGAAGGATCATTTGATTATAGGCCTTTTACAACAACAACCTTTGCAATTGAATACGCAATTTTTGGCCAAAGCCCTCTTGCAAGTCACCTTATAAACTTGCTGCTGTATTTTTTAACTGTTTGGTTTTTGTTTTGTACTTTATTAAAATTATTTGAAGATTATGAGTTTAAATTTAATGTCGCTTTTTTATGTTCGTTATTATTTTTAATACATCCAATTCATACAGAAGTTGTAAATAATTTAAAATGCAGAGATGAACTTTTGGCATTTTCATTCTCACTACTTGCGCTTTCTTACAGTTTAGATGCTGCAAAAAAAATAACATTAAAATCACTGCTATGTGTTATTTTATTTTTGCTTTTAGGTTTATTCTCAAAAAAGACAACAGTACTTTTTATTGCAGTTATTCCGCTCTGCCTGTTGTTTTTTAGAAAAGTAAATTTAAAATACATGGCTTTAACAGCAGTCTCATTTCTTATTGTAGGATTAACAGTTGCCTTAGTAAAAAGAAATATTATTCAAGAAGATTTAGTTCGGCATTTTTACCATTTCGAAAACCCACTTTATACAGATAAGGTTTCACTTATTCACAGATTAGTAATTGGTGTAAAAACTTTTGGATTTTATGTTAAATTTTTGATTTTCCCTTTTCCTTTTAGAAGCTATTATGGTTCAGGTGTTTTTGATTTATCGTCTAGTTTAAATACTTATTTTTTTATTGGTCTTTCTTTTGTTTTTTCTACTGCTTACTACATATATAACAAAAAAAGTAAATTAGTTTTTTTTGCAGTATTATTATTTTGTGGATCAATTTTTCCTTTCGTAAATATTGGAACACCTGCACCTGGTGTATTAGCGGAGAGATTTGCATTTTTTGCTTCATTTGGTTTTTGCTTACTGATTGCTATTTTACTTAATAACTATCTTAAGAAATTAACCTTTACTTCTTTATCACACTTTTTTTCTAAACCATTAATTTACATAACATCGCTAATGTTTATCTGCATGATTTATATTTGGAATAGGAACGTAAATTGGTATGATAAATTAGCATTGTTTGAGCATGATATAAAGTATTTAGAGAAGTCAGCAAAAGCTAATAGCTTACTAGCAAATGAATATTTTGCAATGCTTCGATCAACAAGTAATAAATATCCAGAGCAAGTACTAGTTCAAAAAGCTTTAAAGTGCTACAATCAAGCAATAGTAAATGATTCTGTTTTTTTTACTGCTTATAATAATGCTGGTGTTCTGCACTACTCCTACCTTAAAGATATCGAAACTGCAAGAATGTATTTTAAGTTAGCCATAAAACATAAACCACTTTATGCCCAAGCATATGAGAATTTAGGAAATTGCTATAGACAAGAAAAAGATATTGAAAAAGCAATTTCATCCTATAAGAAGGCTATCCAAATCAATCCAAATAAATATGCCGCCTATTTGGCTATTATTGGTGTGTTTTTCGAAAAAAAGGAATTTAATGAAACTTTAAAGATTATTCAAATTGCAAATAATAAGTTCCCGCAGGATTATGAATTAAAAGCACAAGAAGCCAATTGCTATTTTTTGTTGGGAGATACCTCAAATGCTATAAGCAAGTACGAAGAAGCTTATAAAATTAATCCAAATCAAAATTTAGCTCAGTTTTTAGCCAAAAAATACGAAGAATTCGGCAACAACGTAAAATCAGACTATTATAAAAGGATCAATTAAGTGAAATTCCTAGATTTTTATTTTAATGCCCTAGATGGTGAGTTAATACAAGTAAAATAGTATGTTGCAACTTTTTTACCGCGATGTAATATTGTTTCTTTGAAAGAAATTATTTGGCCATAATTGGCAGTAAATCCAACTATTTCATGAAAAATAAAATAAAATTGAATATTTTTCAACAATTTTTTTGTTGATGAATAAAATAATTATATCTTTGCCGTCCTTAAAAAAAAGTAGAGGTTACTAAATTAAAGGTAAAAACAAGCAATACAACAAGGTTAACATGCCAACTATACAGCAATTAGTAAGAAAAGGACGCTTTAAAGCTCCTAACAAAAGTAAATCGGCCGCTTTGGATTCATGTCCACAACGCCGTGGTGTTTGTACACGTGTGTACACTACAACCCCTAAAAAACCTAACTCAGCTTTACGTAAAGTAGCAAAGGTGCGTTTAACGAATAAGCAAGAAATTATTGCTTATATACCTGGTGAAGGTCATAACTTGCAAGAACACAGTATCGTTTTGGTACGTGGTGGTCGTGTTAAAGATTTACCGGGAGTTCGTTACCACATCGTTCGCGGATCTTTAGATACTGCGGGTGTTGAAGGAAGAAAGCAACAACGATCAAAATATGGAACTAAGCGTCCTAAAGCAGGTGCTGTTGCAGCTCCGGCAAAAGGCGCAAAGAAAAAATAATAATAAAAAATAAGTAGATTTTACAAAATGAGGAAGTCAACCGCTAAAAAAAGAATTTTATTACCAGATCCAATTTATAATGATGTGTTAGTTACACGTTTTTTAAATAGTTTGATGTACAGTGGTAAAAAAAATACTGCGTCCACTATTTTCCACGAATGTTTGGAAATAGTAGCTAAACGTACAAACGAAGATGGTTTAGAAGTGTTTAAAAAAGGATTAGCAAATGTTACACCACAAGTTGAGGTTCGTTCTCGTCGTGTTGGTGGAGCAACTTTCCAAATTCCTTCTGAGGTTCGTCCTGAAAGAAAATTAGCATTAGCTATAAAATGGATGATTACTTACGCTCGTAAACGTAACGAAAAATCAATGGCTCAGAAATTAGCTGGCGAAATCGTTTCTGCATCTAAAGAAGAAGGAGCTGCTTTCAAAAAGAAAGAAGATATCCATAAAATGGCAGAAGCTAACAAAGCATTTTCACACTTTAGATTCTAACTAAGAAATGGCTGATTTAAAATATACAAGAAATATAGGTATCGCTGCGCATATTGATGCTGGTAAAACAACAACAACTGAGCGTATTCTTTACTACACAGGTGTTAACCATAAGATTGGTGAAGTTCATGAAGGAGCTGCAACGATGGATTGGATGGCACAAGAACAAGAGCGTGGTATTACTATTACTTCAGCAGCAACTACTTGCTTTTGGAAGTACCGCGATAATAGTTATAAAATTAATATTATTGATACGCCAGGTCACGTTGATTTTACGGTTGAAGTTAATCGTTCATTGCGTGTTTTAGATGGTTTAGTATTTTTATTTTCGGCAGTTGATGGTGTTGAGCCTCAGTCCGAAACTAACTGGCGTTTAGCTGATAATTATAATGTAACTCGCTTAGGTTTTGTTAATAAAATGGATCGTCAAGGTGCTGACTTTTTAAAAGTTGTTGCTCAAACTCGTGAAATTTTAGGTGGTAATGCAGTTCCTCTTCAAATACCAATAGGAGCTGAAGAAAATTTCATTGGCGTGGTTGATTTAATTAACTTCCGTGGGATTGTTTGGAATGAGCATGATAAAGGAATGACTTTCAAAGAAGTTCCAATTCCTGAAGATTTATTAGAAGAAGCTACTGAGTGGAGAGAGAAAATGTTAGAAGCAGTATCTGAATTTGATGATAAAATTATGGAGAAGTTTTTTGACGCTCCAGAAACTATTACTGAAAGAGAAGTGTTAGACGCATTGCGTAAAGCATGTGTTGCAAATAAAATTGTTCCGATGGTTTGTGGTTCATCTTTCAAAAATAAAGGTGTTCAAACAATGCTAGATTTAGTGATGGAATTAATGCCATCTCCATTGGATAAGCAAGAAACTAAAGGAACTAATCCTGATACAGGATTAGAAGTTTCTCGAAAACCTGATGTGAAAGATCCATTTACAGCATTAGCATTTAAGATTGCAACCGATCCTTTTGTTGGTCGTTTGTGTTTCTTCCGTGCATATTCTGGCCGTTTAGATGCTGGATCTTATGTTTTAAATACTCGTTCTGGAAATAAAGAACGTATTTCTCGAATTTTTCAAATGCATGCAAACAAGCAAAATCCAGTTGAATTTTTAGAAGCTGGTGATATTGGTGCTGCTGTTGGATTTAAGGATATTCGTACTGGAGATACTTTATGTGATGAAAAACATCCAATTGTTTTGGAAGCTATGAATTTTCCTGAGCCTGTAATTGGTATTGCAATTGAGCCTAAAACTCAAGGCGATTTAGATCGTTTAGGTGTTGGTTTAAATAAATTAGCTGAAGAAGATCCTACGTTCCGTGTTCATACAGATGATGACTCTGGTCAAACTATTATTTCGGGAATGGGGGAGTTACATTTAGAAATTATTGTTGATCGTCTAAAACGTGAGTTTAAGGTTGAAGTGAATCAAGGTGCACCTCAAGTATCGTATAAAGAGGCAATTTCTGCAACATACGAACACCGCGAAGTTTACAAAAAGCAAACTGGTGGTCGTGGTAAGTTTGCTGATATTAAAGTTGTATTAGGCCCTGTTGATGCAGACTTTGATAGAGCAAAATCTGACTTGCAATTTGTTAATGAAATAACAGGAGGTTCTATTCCACGTGAATTTATTCCATCTGTAGAAAAAGGCTTTAAAGCTGCCATGGTTAATGGTGTATTAGCAGGATATCCTTTAGATAGTTTAAAAGTACGTTTAATTGATGGTTCATTCCATGCAGTCGATTCTGATTCATTATCTTTTGAGATTTGTGCACGTTCTGCATACCGTGAAGCACTAACTAGCTGTAAACCGGTACTTATGGAGCCTATCATGAAAATTGAAGTTTTAACTCCAGAGCAAAACATGGGTGATGTAGTAGGAGATTTAAATAGACGTCGTGGTATGATTGAAGGTATGGATTCTAAAAATAACTCACAAGTTATTAAAGCTAAAGTTCCTTTGTCAGAGATGTTTGGATACGTAACTCAGTTACGTACTTTAACTTCAGGCCGTGCAACTTCAACAATGGAATTTTCGCATTATGCTGATGCTCCTGCTAACGTTGCAGCTGATGTTATAGCAAAAGTAAAAGGTAATAAAGAAAAAGTATAATCGTATTATAAATATCACATGAGTCAAAGAATTAGAATCAAATTAAAGTCTTACGATTACAATTTAGTAGATAAATCTGCTGAAAAAATCGTTAAAACAGTGAAAATGACAGGAGCTGTAGTTAATGGTCCAATTCCATTACCAACAAACAAAAGAATCTTCACTGTATTACGTTCGCCGCACGTTAATAAGAAAGCACGTGAGCAATTCCAAGTTTGTTCATACAAGCGCTTGTTAGACATCTATAGCTCCTCTTCGAAAACAGTAGATGCTTTAATGAAATTAGAATTACCTAGCGGAGTAGAAGTTGAAATTAAGGTTTAACCCTCAGTTTTTTTTATAAAAAACTGAGAAATAGAAATAAGTAAATAACAAAAAACAAAAAGTAAAATGTCTGGAATTATTGGTAAAAAAATAGGAATGACTAGTTTCTTCGATGCCAATGGCAAGTATGTGCCATGCACAGTTATAGAAGCAGGTCCTTGCGTTGTTACGCAAGTAAAAACCAATGAAAAAGACGGTTACACAGCTTTACAGTTAGCTTACGATGAGAAGAAAGAAAAACACACATCGGCAGCTATGAAAGGTCATTTTGAATTAGCAAAAACAACCCCAAAACGTAAAATTGTTGAGTTCCGTTCTTTTGAGGAAACAAAAAATTTAGGTGATACAGTAACTCTTGAAATGTTTACTGAAGGAGACTTTGTAGATATCATTGGTACATCTAAAGGTAAAGGTTTTCAAGGAGTTGTAAAACGTCACGGTTTTGGTGGAGTTGGTGGTTCTACTCACGGTCAGCATGATCGTCAAAGAGCTCCTGGTTCTTTAGGTGCATCATCAGATCCATCTCGTGTATTTAAGGGTATGCGTATGGCTGGAAGAATGGGTGGAGACAGAAAAAAAATCCAAAACCTAGTAGTTGTAAAAATAATGGCCGAAAAGAATGTAATCTTAGTAAAAGGTTCTATTCCAGGTGCCAAGGGGTCTTACGTTATAATTCAGAAGTAATCATGCAAGTAGAGGTATTAAACATAAGCGGAAAAAAGACTGCTAAAAAGGTAGAATTAGCGGATGTGATTTTTGGTGTTGAACCAAGTGATCATAGTATATATTTAGATGTTAAGCACTATTTAGCTGCACAACGTCAAGGAACTCACAAATCAAAAGAGCGCGCTGAGATTTCAAGAACGACTAAAAAACTAAAAAAACAAAAAGGAACTGGTGGAGCTCGTGCGGGTTCTATGAAATCTCCTTTGTTTATTGGTGGTGGTCGTGCATTTGGTCCTCGTCCTCGTGATTATTCTTTTAAACTTAACAAGAAAACTAAAGTTGTAGCTCGTTTATCAGCTTTAACTTATAAAGCAAAGGATAATGCTATCACTGTATTAGAAGATTTTACATTTGAAGCTCCGAAAACTAGTAATTACGTTGATTTAATCAAAAATTTAAATTTATCGGATAAAAAAACATTATTAGTGTTGGGTGAGTCAAATAATAATGTATATTTGTCGTCCCGAAATTTAACGGGTGCAAAAGTTGTAAAGGCTTCTGATTTAAACACTTACGATATCGTTAACGCGGAATCGTTAATTTTATTAGAAAGTTCAGTAAAAGTATTAGAATCATTATTAAATAAATAAAATGGAAATATTAATTAAACCAATCATCACCGAAAAGATGACTTCTTTGGCAGAGAAGTTGAATCGCTATGGTTTTGTGGTTGATAGAAGCGCCAACAAAGTACAAATTAGACAAGCAGTTGAAAAAATGTACGGTGTAAAAGTTGAATCTGTTAACACTCAACAATACGTAGGTAAAGTTAAAACTCGTAACACCACTCGTGGTATTGCAGTTGGCCGCGTAAACCGTTCAAAAAGAGCTTTTGTCACATTAAAGACTGGCGAAGCAATTGATTTTTACGCTAATATTTAATTTGATAAAAAGTAAAAGAAATGGCATTAAAAAAATTCAGACCGTTAACTCCAAGTCAACGTTTTAAAATAGCAACAGATAATTCAGACATCACAACAAGTACTCCTGAAAAGAGCTTATTAACTTCGGTTAAAAATAGTGGTGGACGTGATAATACTGGTAAAATGACAATCCGTAACATTGGTGGTGGTCATAAAAAACAATACCGTATAATAGATTTCAAACGTAATAAAGATGGTATCGAAGGGACTGTTGCGTCAATTGAGTATGATCCAAATCGGACTTCTCGTATTGCTTTAATTATCTATAAAGATGGTGAAAAACGGTACATCATTGCACCTGCAGGTTTAGAAGTTGGTAAGAAAGTAATGTCGGGTTCGACAGCAACTCCTGAAGTTGGAAATTGTATGTTTTTATCTGATATTCCATTAGGAACTGTTGTACATAATATTGAATTACGTCCGGGGCAGGGTGGAGCAATGGCACGTAGTGCTGGAACTTACGCTCAGTTAACTGCTCGTGATGGGAAGTATGCAATTTTACGCATGCCTTCAAGTGAGGTTCGAATGATTTTAACTACTTGTAAAGCAACTATTGGAGCTACATCTAATCCTGACCATAGTTTAGAGATTTCTGGTAAAGCAGGTCGTTCTCGTTGGTTAGGACGTCGTTCTCGTACACGTCCAGTAGCAATGAATCCAGTTGATCATCCAATGGGTGGAGGTGAAGGCCGTGCTTCTGGTGGACAATCTCGTTCTCGTAATGGTATTCCAGCTAAAGGATTCAAAACAAGATATAAAGCAAAATCTTCTAATCAACATATCATTAAAAAAAGAAGTAAGTAATAATTAATGTTTAATGGTTCGTTAAAAAACGGATTTCAAAACTAAAAAATAAAAAATGGCAAGATCGTTAAAAAAAGGTCCTTTTATTGACCATAACTTAGAGAAAAAAGTTACTCAAATGAATGAGAGTAACAAAAAAGTAGTACTAAAAACTTGGGCTCGTCGTTCTGTTATTTACCCTGAGATGGTAGGGCATACATTTGCTGTTCATAACGGAAATAAGTTTATTCCTGTTTATTGCACTGAAAATATGGTTGGTCATAAGTTAGGAGAGTTTGCAGCAACTCGTCAATTCAAAGGTCATTCAGGAAACAACAAGAAATAATTAGTTGATAAAGATATTTAGTCATGGGTAAAAGAAAAAGATTAGTAGCAGAGGCACGCAAAGAAGCAAATAAGAGTACTTATTTTGCTAAATTAAATAGCTGCCCAACTTCACCTCGTAAAATGCGCCAGGTTGCAGATTTAGTTAGAGGAATGGAAGCATATAAAGCATTAAATGTATTAAAATTTAATACACGTGAAGCATCAGGACGTTTAGAAAAATTATTAAAATCTGCTATAGCTAATTATGAAGCTAAAACAGGAAGTCGTCCAGAAGAAAACACATTATTTGTTACTTCATTAATGGTGGATAGCGCATTAATGGCAAAACGTTTACGTACTGCACCGCAAGGTCGTGGTTACAGAATTAGAAAGCGTTCAAACCACGTAACATTGGAAGTAGGTACTGCAGTTGTTAGTACTAAAAAGGCTGAAAGAAAAGCAGCTGCAATTACTAAATCAGAAGATAAAAAATAATATAAGGAAATGGGACAAAAAGCAAATCCAATAGGTTTACGTTTAGGTATTGTTAAAGGTTGGGATTCTAACTGGTATGGTGGAAGAGACTATGCTGATAAATTAGTAGAAGATTTTCAAATTCGTAACTACTTAAAAGTTCGTTTACCAAAAGGAAGTATTTCTAAAATCGTTATCGAAAGAACATTAAAATTAATTACGGTTACTATCAATACTGCACGTCCGGGTATCATTATCGGAAAGGGTGGTAAAGAGGTTGATAAATTAAAAGAAGAATTAAAAAAAGTAACTAAAAAAGAAATTCAAATTAATATATTTGAAATTAAGCGTCCAGAATTAGATGCACGTTTGGTAGCAGATAGTATTGCTCGTCAAATAGAAGGTCGTATTTCATTCCGTAGAGCAGCCAAAATGTCTATAGCTTCAACTATGCGCATGGGTGCTGAAGGAATTAAAATTTTAGTTTCAGGTCGTTTAGGTGGTGCTGAAATGGCAAGATCTGAAGGATATAAGGAAGGACGTACTCCATTACAAACATTACGTGCAGATATTGATTATGCAGTTGGAGAAGCTCATACTACATTTGGTCGTATTGGTGTTAAAGTTTGGATTTGCAAAGGTGAAATTTATGGAAAGCGTGATTTATCCCCTAATTTTGGTTTAGATAAAGAAAAGAAAGGCGCTCCTGCTCCAGCTCCAAAATTTGCAGGTCGTGGTCCTAAAAGAGATGATAAAAGAAGAAACGACAAATAATTTAGAATTACGTATTAGTAAAAGATATAATAAATCATGATACAGCCAAAAAGAACGAAATATAGAAAAATGCACAAGATGAAAATGAAAGGCAACGCTAAGCGTGGTGATCAATTAGCCTTTGGTTCATTTGGAATAAAAGCATTAGATGAAAGTTGGGTAACTTCACGTCAGATAGAAGCAGCGCGTATTGCAATTACACGTTTTATGAAACGTGAAGGTCAAGTGTGGATTCGTATTTTCCCTGACAAGCCAATTACTAAAAAGCCAGCAGAGGTTCGTATGGGTAAAGGTAAAGGTGCTCCTGAATACTGGGTTGCTCCTGTAAAAAAAGGTCGTATGTTATTTGAAGCAGAGGGTGTTCCTTTAGATGTAGCAAAAGAAGCATTACGTTTAGCAGCTCAGAAATTGCCGATAGTTACTAAGTTTGTTTTACGTAGAGATTATGTAGCTGACGTAACAGTTTAATATTATTTTTAGGATTAAGAAAATGAAAAATACAGATATAGTTGCTTTGTCAACAGCAGAATTACAAGGAAAGTTGAAAGAAGAAAAAGATGTTTTAAATAAATTAAAATTAAATCATTCAATTTCGCCACTTGAAAACCCAATTAAAATACGCGATAGCCGCAAATCAGTTGCTCGAGTGAGTACTGAATTAACAAAAAGAAATAAAGCTTCTAAATAATAAGTACAATGGAAGAGAGAAATTTAAGAAAAGAAAAAGTTGGTATCGTTAAAAGTAACAAAATGGAAAAATCCATTGTTGTGGCTGTGATGCGTAAAGTAAAACATCCAAAATACGGTAAGTTCGTTAATAAAACGTCTACTTTTGTTGCTCATGATGAAAAAAATGAGTGTAGTATTGGAGATACCGTTAAAATTAGCGAAACTCGTCCTTTAAGCAAAACAAAAAACTGGCGTTTAGTTGAGGTTTTAGAAAAAGTAAAATAATACTTATAAAAGTAAAAAAGAAATGGTACAAAATGAGTCAAGATTAGCAGTAGCAGATAATAGCGGAGCTAAAGAAGTGCTAGTTATTCGCGTGTTAGGTGGTACAAAAAAACGCTACGCGTCTGTTGGAGATAAAATAGTAGTTACAATAAAAAGTGCTTTGCCGTCAGGCAACGTAAAAAAAGGAACAGTTCATAAGGCTGTTGTGGTTAGAGTAAAAAAAGAAATTCGTCGTACGGATGGATCTTATATACGCTTTGATGACAATGCTTGTGTAATCCTTAATCAAGGAGATGAAATCCGTGGAACTCGTATATTTGGGCCAGTTGCTCGTGAGTTACGCGATAAATCATTTATGAAAATCATTTCATTAGCACCAGAAGTGCTTTAATATATAATAGCGAAAGAAATGTCAAAATTAAAATTAAAAAAAGGCGATACTGTAAAAGTAATATCTGGCGAATCCAGAGGCCAAGAAGGTAAAATTATCTCTATTAGTACCAAAAACGAAAGAGTAGTAGTGGAAGGTGTTAATATGATTAGTAAGCATACTAAACCTAGCGCAAAAAATGCTAACGGAGGAATTGTTAAACAGGAAGGTACAATCCATATCTCAAACTTAATGTTTGTTGAAGGTGGTAAAACTGTTAGAATAGGTCGTGTTGTGAATGCAACTACTAACAAAATTGAGCGTATTTCTAAAAAAACTAAAGCAGTAATTAAATAATGACAGCAACTTATTCTCCTAGATTAAAGGACAGATATAAAGCAGAGATTGTAGATAATTTAAAAAAGCAATTTCAATACACTTCAGTAATGCAAGTGCCTAAATTAGAAAAGATTTGTATAAACCAAGGTATTGGCGATGCAGTTTCTGATAAAAAAATGATTGAATCTGCTGTAAAAGAAATGACTACAATTACTGGTCAAAAAGCAGTTCCAACATATTCAACAAAAGATATTTCTAACTTTAAATTACGTAAAGGTGTAGCTATTGGTGTTCGTGTAACATTACGTGGCGATAAAATGTACGAATTTTTAGATCGCTTAATTGCTTCCTCTCTACCACGTATTCGTGATTTTAAAGGAGTAAATGATAAAGGTTTTGATGGACGAGGGAATTACACATTAGGTGTAACTGAGCAAATCATTTTCCCTGAAATCGACATCGATAAAGTGAGTAGAATATCTGGAATGGATATTACTTTTGTAACATCCGCACCAACTGATAAAGAAGCTTTTGCATTATTAACAGAATTTGGTATTCCTTTCAAAAAGAAATAGTACATTTACAGCCCTGAAAAAAAAGAAAAATGGCAAAAATTAACATGATCGCTCGCGATACTAAGAGAAAAAGATTAGTAGATTTACACGCGGCAAAAAGAGCAGAATTAAAAAAAGCAGGTGACTCAATCGGGTTGCAAAAATTACCAAAAAATTCATGTAAAGTGAGAATGCGTAATCGTTGCAAATTAACTGGACGTCCTCGTGGTTATATGAGAGATTTCGGTATTAGCCGTGTTACGTTTCGTGAAATGGTTTTATTTGGATTAATTCCAGGTGTTACCAAATCAAGCTTCTAAAAAGAGAGTATTAATGTATAATTATCCCGATGGACGGGATAACATATAAAAACAAATAAAATGACAGATACAGTATCAGATTATCTAACTCGTGTTAGAAATGCAATTAGTGCCAATCATAGAATCGTTGAGATTCCGGCGTCAAACCTAAAAAAAGAAATTACAAAAATTCTTTTTGAAAAAGGTTACATCTTAAACTATAAGTTTGAGGAAAATGAAAAAAAACAAGGAACTATTAAGATAGCCTTGAAATACAATTCAACCAACAAATTATCCGCGATCCGTACTTTAGACAGAGTTTCTAAACCAGGTTTACGTAAGTATGCTGGTGTTGATACTATGCCAAAAGTATTAAACGGTTTAGGCGTTGCTATTATCTCTACATCAAAGGGTGTAATGACAGATAAAGAAGCTCGTAAATTAAATATTGGTGGCGAAGTTTTATGTTACATTTCATAATTTAGAGGGAGAAAAAAAACATGTCACGTATAGGAAAATTACCAATCACAGTGCCTGCAGGTGTAGAAGTAAACATCGCTGGAACAAAAGTTTCAGTTAAAGGTAAATTAGGTTCATTATCAGAAACAATTGATGCTGATATCATCGTAAAATTAGAAGACGGTGTTATTAACGTATCTCGTCCAACAGATCAAAAGCGCCACCGAGCATTGCACGGTTTATACCGTTCTTTAATTGCTAACATGGTTAAAGGTGTTTCTGAAGGATATAAAACAGAACAAGAGTTAGTAGGTGTAGGTTACCGTGCTTCTAACAAAGGTCAATTATTAGAATTATCGTTAGGCTACTCTCACAATGTATTGTTTGAATTACCTGATGAAATTAAAATAACTACTGCTTCTGAAAAAGGAAAAAACCCAACAGTAACTTTAGAAAGTTCAGATAAGCAATTAATAGGAATGGTTGCAGCTAAGATACGTAGTTTACGTAAACCTGAGCCATATAAAGGAAAAGGTATCAAATTTGCTGGCGAAATTTTACGTCGTAAAGCTGGTAAATCTGCAAGTAAAAAATAACATAATTCAATTAGTATTAATCATCTTCAAAAAACTGGAAAGATGGCACTCAATAAAAAAGAAAGAAGAGAACGCATTAAGTTTAAAATCCGTAAAACCATTAGCGGAACAGCTACAACACCTAGATTAAGTGTATTTAGAAGCAATACTGGTATATCGGCTCAGCTAATTAATGATTTAACTGGAACAACTATTTTAGCAGTAGGTTCAAATGATAAAAGTATCAAGGATTCTAAAGTTAATAAAGTTGATCAAGCTAATTTAGTTGGAAAATTAATAGCTGAAAAAGCAGTAACAGCAGGAATCAATTCTATTGTTTTTGATAGGAATGGTTATTTATATCATGGTAGAATTAAATCGTTGGCTGAAGGAGCTCGCGAAGCAGGTTTAAAATTTTAATTAGTATAAAAAGAACATACATAACATGTCAAAAGAAGTTGTAAAAAAAGTTAAGTCAACAGACATCGAACTTAAAGATAAGTTAGTTGCTATTCAACGTGTAACCAAAGTTACAAAAGGTGGTCGTCACTTTAGTTTCGCTGCTATCGTTGTTGTTGGTGATGAAAAAAGTGTTGTAGGATACGGATTAGGAAAAGCAAATGAAGTTACAGATGCTATTACTAAAGGTATTGACGATGCAAAGAAAAATTTAGTTAAAGTTTCTGTAACAAGAGGTACAGTGCCTCATTCAGAAAATGGTAAATTTGGTGGTTCTCGTGTGTTTTTAAAGCCAGCAGCTCATGGTACAGGTGTAATTGCCGGTGGTGCGATGCGTGCAGTATTAGAAAGCGTTGGTATTACTGACGTTTTAGCTAAATCGAAAGGTTCATCAAATCCACATAATGTGGTAAAAGCAACAATTGATGCTTTAGCAAAAATGCGTGACCCTTTAGCTATTTCAAGACAAAGAGGTATTTCATTAGACAGAGTATTTAACGGATAATAATAAGAAAATATGCCACAAGTTAAAATAACATTATCTAAAAGTCCGATTAAAAGGAACGCTAGACAAAAAGCAACAGTTCAAGCATTAGGTTTAAGAAAATTACACCATTGCATTACAAAGGAAGCAACGCCGCAGGTTCAAGGTATGATTAATGCAGTTGCTCATTTATTGACAATAGAAAAAATTTAATTATAAAAAGAAATTAAGATGAAATTAAATTCATTAACACCTGCAGAAGGTTCAGTAAAAAATAATTTTAGAAGAGGTCGCGGACAAGGTTCTGGTGGTGGTGGAACAGCTACTCAAGGACACAAAGGTGCGCAATCTCGTTCAGGTAATAAAAAGAAACGTGGTTTTGAAGGTGGTCAAATGCCTTTGCAACGTCGTGTTCCTAAATTTGGTTTCAAAAACGTTAACCGTATCAATCATACTGGAGTAAATTTAGATGTTATTCAGAAAATTGTTGAAACTAAAAATATTACTGAAATAACTAAAGAGGTTTTGATTGAAAATGGAGTGGCATCTAAAAATAGTTTAATTAAAATTATGGGTAGAGGTGAATTAAAGTCAAAAGTAACTATTACAGTACACGCATTTACTGCAACAGCGAAAGCAGCTATTGAATCTAAAGGTGGAGTAGCAACGGAATTATAATTAGCAGAAATTTAAAATAATATATGAAACGTTTTATTGAAACCTTCCAAAACATTTGGAAGATAGAAGAGCTAAAGCAAAGGATATTAACTACCCTTGGCCTTATCCTTATCTATCGTTTGGGTTCTTATGTTGTTTTGCCAGGAATTAATACCGAAGTATTAGCTTTAGCAAATGAGAATTCAGCCAATGATGGTGGTATTATCGCCCTAATTAATGCCTTTGCCGGAGGAGCTTTTTCTAGAGCATCTATCTTTGGTTTAGGTATTATGCCTTACATTACGGCTTCCATCATTATTCAATTGCTAGGAATGGCAGTCCCTTATTTCCAGAAAATGCAAAAAGAAGGAGAAAGCGGACGTAAAAAAATCAATCAATATACTCGTTTTTTAACAGTTGCAGTTACTGCTGTGCAAGCTCCGGGTTATTTAGCGGCGCAAGTTTATACAAAACCTGGTGTTGTTGGAATAGATCCTACTTGGTTTGGTATTCAGTCTACTATTATCTTAGTTGCTGGCACTATGTTTATTATGTGGTTAGGAGAGAGAATTACAGATAAAGGAATTGGAAATGGTATTTCGTTATTGATTATGATAGGTATTATTTCTCGTTTACCTTTCGCAATAACTTCTGAGTTTGGTTCTCGTTTGCAAAGTGCTGGCGGTGGTTTAATCATGTTTTTATTAGAAATTGTTTTCCTTTTATTTATTATTGTAAGTTGTATATTATTAGTTCAAGGTACAAGAAGAGTTCCTGTGCAATACGCTAAAAAAATTGTAGGTGATAAGCAAATTGGAGGAGTTCGTCAATATTTACCATTAAAAGTAAATGCTGCTGGTGTTATGCCAATTATCTTTGCTCAGGCTATCATGTTTATACCGGCTGCAGTTTCTGGTTTTTCAGGTGGTACCGGCGGTGTATTTGCGGATAGATATGGGTTTTGGTACAATTTTATTTTCGCATCATTAATTATTGCATTTACCTATTTTTATACTGCGATTATGATTAATCCGAATCAATTAGCTGATGACATGAAACGTAATGGAGGCTTTGTACCAGGTGTAAAACCGGGAAAAAGTACAGCAGAGTTTATCGATCAAGTAATGTCTCGAATTACTTTACCCGGTTCAATATTTTTAGCTTTTGTTGCTATACTTCCTTCAATTGCAATTAAGTTAGGTATTAATAGTGCTTTTGCAGATTTCTTTGGAGGAACTTCATTGTTAATTTTAGTAGGTGTAGTTTTAGATACTTTGCAACAAATTGAAACATATTTATTAAACCGTCATTATGATGGATTGATGAAAAACGGAAGAATAAAGGGTAGGGGTACTAATCAAATGACAATGCAACAAGCTTAATATGGCAAAACAAGCAAATATTGAGCTAGATGGAATTATACTTGAATCATTAAGTAATGCCATGTTTAGAGTGGAGTTAGAGAATGGTCATACATTAATTGCTCATATATCAGGAAAGATGAGAATGCATTACATTAAAATATTAGTTGGTGATAAAGTAAAATTGGAAATGAGTCCTTATGATTTATCAAAAGGTAGAATAACATACAGATACAAATAAAAAAGAATAATAAATAATATAAGGAAATGAAAGTTAGAGCATCCATTAAAAAAAGAAGCGTTGATTGTAAAATCGTTCGCCGTAAAGGAAAGTTGTATATAATCAACAAAAAAAACCCAAAGTTTAAACAAAGACAAAAATAATTGCGTATTTTCGCAAACTTTTAAAACCAAGTATATAAATAATGGCACGTATTGCAGGTATAGATTTACCAAAAAATAAAAGAGGAGAAATAGGATTAACCTACATTTTTGGTATTGGACGTAGCAGAGCTCAACGTATTTTAACTGAAGCTGGAATTGACTTTAACAAAAAAGTTAACGAGTGGAATGATGATGAGCAAAACGCTATTCGTAAAATTGTTAATGACAATTTTAAAGTAGAAGGTGGACTTCGTTCGGAAGTTGCTTTAAATATAAAACGTTTAACTGATATTGGTTCTTACCGTGGTATTCGTCACCGTAATGGCTTACCAGTTCGTGGACAACGTACTAAAACCAACGCTCGTATCCGTAAAGGAAAACGTAAAACCGTTGCAAACAAGAAAAAAGTTACTAAGTAATAAATAAAATAAGCATTTAATTAAAATGGCTAAACAACAATCATCAGTAGCAGCAGCAAAAGCTAACGCGAAGAAAAGAGTAGTAAAGGTAGAGGCAGTTGGAGAAGCTCACTTAAACGCTACGTTTAATAACATCATCATCTCTTTAACTAATTCTGCAGGTCAAGTAATTTCTTGGTCTAGTGCTGGTAAAATGGGATTCCGTGGTTCTAAGAAAAACACACCTTATGCAGCGCAATTAGCAGCTGCTGATTGCTCTAAAGTAGCAGCTGACTTAGGTTTACGTAAAGTAAAGGTATATGTAAAAGGACCAGGTGCAGGTAGAGAATCTGCTATCAGAACTATTTCAACTTCAGGAATTGAAGTAACAGAAATAATCGATATCACGCCTATGCCACACAATGGCTGTCGTCCTCCTAAAAAACGTCGTTGTTAATCAACCTCGCTAGGCTACATTAAATAAAATAGTAATAACAGAAATTAAAATATAGAAATGGCAAGATATACAGGTCCTAAATCTAAGATTGCAAGAAAATTCAGAGAGCCAATTTTTGGTCCGGATAAAGCATTAGAGAAAAAAAACTACCCTCCTGGGCAACATGGTAATACTAAGAAAAAAGGTAAAAAATCTGAGTATGCTATCCAATTAATGGAAAAGCAAAAAGCAAAATATACTTATGGTATTTTAGAAAAGCAATTTGCTAAAACATTTGATAAAGCTGCTAGAGCGCATGGTATTACTGGTGAGGTGTTATTACAATTAATAGAATCTCGTTTAGATAATGTTGTTTACCGTTTAGGTATTGCTCCATCTCGTCGCGCATCTCGTCAATTAGTTAATCATGCGCACATTACTGTAAATGGTAATGTTGTTGATATCGCTTCTTATACATTAAAGGCAGGTGATGTTGTTGGTGTAAGAGAAAAATCACAATCTTTAGAAGCTATAACTCATTCTTTATCAGGTTCAGTTAATAAATATTCATGGTTGGATTTTGATAAAACAACTTTCACAGGTAAATTTATTTCAGTACCTGAGCGTTCTCAAATTCCAGAAAATATCAAAGAGCAACTAATCGTCGAGTTGTACTCTAAATAATAGTAATTAGCATTTTTTTTAACCTATATAAAATAATAAAATGGCAATATTAAATTTCGTAAAACCAGACAAGGTTGTTATGATTAACTCTACTGAAACTGAAGGACAATTTGAATTCCGTCCGTTAGAACCAGGTTTTGGTATCACTATAGGTAACTCATTACGTCGTATATTATTATCTTCTCTAGAAGGTCACGCCATTACAAGCGTTAGAATTGAAGGAGTAGATCACGAATTTTCAACTGTAAAAGGTGTTGTTGAAGATGTTACTGAAATTATCTTAAATCTAAAGCAAGTTCGTTTTAAAAAGCAGTTAGATAACCATGATGTAGAAAAAATTGTAATTCATTTTGCTGGAAACGAAAAGTTTACTGCTGGTGAGATTGGTAAATTTGCTAATGGCTTTCAAATTTTAAACCCTGATTTAGTAATTTTTAATTGCGAAAGTAATGTAAAATTAAAAATCGAATTAACTGTAGATAAAGGTCGTGGATATGTTCCTGCTGAAGAGAATAAAACTAACTCTGCACCTCAAGGTACAATTTTTATTGATTCTATTTATACTCCGATTAAAAATGTAAAATACACGATTGAAAATTACCGTGTTGAACAAAAAACGGATTACGAAAAATTAATTTTAGATATCGTATCTGATGGGTCTATTCATCCGAAAGATGCTTTGAAAGAAGCTGCTAAAATTTTAATACACCATTTCATGTTGTTTTCTGATGAGAAAATTACATTGGATTCTGAAGAGAAAAAATCTGAAGAAGAATTTGATGAAACATCATTACACATGCGTCAATTATTAAAAACTAAATTGGTGGATATGGATTTATCTGTTCGTGCTTTAAATTGCTTAAAAGCGGCAGATGTTGAAACATTAGGTGAACTAGTTTCATTCAATAAAAATGACCTATTAAAATTCCGTAATTTTGGTAAAAAATCTTTAACTGAACTTGAAGATCTTGTATCAACAAAAGGTTTACAATTTGGAATGAACGTAGTAAAATATAAATTAGACAAAGATTAATAACTAAAATTAATTGTTAAAGATTTTGAATCTTAAACCTTCAATTTTGAATCAAGAAATAAAATGAGACACGGAGATAAAATAAATAATTTAGGTAGAACAGCTTCTCACCGTAAGGCGTTAATGAGTAATATGGCTTGTTCATTAATTGAGCACAAACGTATTTTTACAACTTTGGCTAAAGCTAAAGCATTAAGAACTTATGTTGAGCCAATCATTAACAGAAGTAAGGATGATTCTACGCATAGTCGCAGAACAGTTTTCTCGTACTTAAAAAGTAAAGAAATTGTAACATTATTATTTAAAGAAGTATCTGTTAAAGTTGCAGAAAGAAATGGTGGTTACACTCGTATTATCAAAACTGGAAACAGACAAGGTGATGCTGCTGAGATGGCTTTAATTGAATTAGTTGATTTTAACGAAATTTACTCAAATGGTAAAGCTGCTAAAGTTGAAAAAGCTAAAACTACTCGTCGTAGCCGTGCTAAAAAAACAACTGATGCTGCAGGTGCTGTTGATGCTGCAGCTGATAGCGCAGAATAATTTTAATTATAAATTTTATAAAAATCCCCAATTACAATGTAGTTGGGGATTTTTTTTATAGGTGTGCACCGAAATTACGCTTATGATTAAGGAATATAATATAGTTTATTATTGTAACCAAAGTCCAGTTTTTATTCTTATTTAGTCTTTTAATAGATCCTGAACAATTTGCCAAAATAATTTAATGGCGTAAGTAGGTTTTTGTGCAAATTCGGATAAAGCATAAATATTATTATAAAAAAGTTTCTTATTTATTTCATTCATATCGTCTCTACTAAGATTATAATAGGCCATATTCCAATCTTTAAAGTGCCTTTCCTGCTTGTAGTTTTGAGCTAACAACGTTATTGTATGATGCCTTTTATCTAGTACTATTTTGGAATAAAGTTCTTTTATAACAATCTCTTCACCTTCCAGTATTTGAATAAATTCATTATTATGATGCACAAGGCAACCTGTAATGTTGTTTTTTAAATTAAAGTTACGAGCAGCATTTAAAATTGTAGAAATATCAACTTCATTTATACTATCGCTAGAAATAGAATAATATATAAGCTCAATCATATAATGATTTTTAAAAGTTTAATTTAGGTTCACTGATTTAATTTAAAATACATTAAATAAGATTGCATCCATAAATGATATTTTAGTTGCTAAAATTGAAAAATAACTTAAGTATATTGGTGATATTAATCACTTTAGGATGTGATTTTTATACACTATATCATTTAATTTAATAATTAGTTATTTGAAGCTACATTCTATGAATAAAAAACCCTCAGTAAAAATACTGAGGGTTGTGTGCTCCCACCTGGACTACAAATACACAATTTTACATATCTATAAAATACCCTTGTTAATTGATGTATGGCTTATAATTGAACAATAATAAGGTTTTAACAAATATAGTAATAGTTTTAATTAATTTGAGTAAATTTTAATATGTGGGCTAAATGTGGGCTAACTATGGACTAATTGTTTATATTTGTACTATGGCAACAATAAAATATTTAATACAAAGCAAATCCGACACCGCTGGGATTTACATACGTTTAAAAGATGGACGTTTAATTGATGTAAAAGCAAAGACTAATTTTAGTATAAATAGTAACGATTGGAGCGAAACAAAAGGGCAACCTAAAAATTTAAAAGATGCTAATTTAAAAAGGTTACATAACAACTTGATAAATTTGAGTGCGGAACTATTGAACCATTTTAATAACAGTCATAATAAATTAGAATTAAATACACAATGGTTAAAAGACTTCATTAACCCACCGCAGAAAGTTACCGATGTAACTAATAAATTAATTGAATATTACGACTATTACGCTTTACATAAAAATTCAACAATAGGTTATACAACTAAAAAGAAATTGACAGTACAAAAACATTTATTAGAGCGGTTTCAAAAAGATACTAAGACCGAATATTTAATTAAAGATATAAATGCAAATTTTAAATTGAACTTAGAAAACTATTGCACTAAACTTAATTATGCACCAAATACAATTTCTCAATTAATTAAAACTATTAAAACTATGTGTTACCATGCGCAAAATAATGGTATTGAAGTGAGTAATCAATTAAATAGCTTAACTGTAAAATGGCAAAAAGTAGACAAAATATTTTTAGATTTTAAAGAAATTGAAAAAATTAATAATGTAAAATTGCCAAATGATAATTTAAACGATGCGAGGGACTGGCTTTTAATATCATGTGAAACAGGGCAAAGGGTTTCCGATTTTATGAGATTTACAAAAGATATGATAAGGTACGAAAACAATAAACCTTTAATTGAATTTACTCAGCAAAAAACTGATAAAATAATGACAGTTCCTTTAAGTAAAAAGGTTATGAGTATATTAGAAAAAAGGAATGGCAACTTTCCTAAAAAAATAACCGACCAAAAATATAACGACTTCATTAAAACAGTTTGTAAATTATCTAAACTAAACGATAAATTTAAAGGTAGTACAACCGAAGTTATTGATAAAATAAAGCGTAAAAAAACAGGGACCTTTGAAAAATGGCAACTTGTAACCTCTCATATTGGTAGGCGGTCGTTTGCCACCAACAACTATGGTAAAATACCTACTTCATTATTAATTAGTGCAACTGGTCATAGTACCGAAAAAATGTTTTTAGAATATATTGGTAAAACAGATACTCAAAAAGCTATGCAATTAGCAGACTATTTTTAAATAAAAAGTTGTTTTTTTACCTACATTAACTACATAGGCTACATAGTAAATAAAAAATAATTGAAATTTTATTAACTGATAATCAATAATATAGTTTTAATAAGATTGAATAAATTGTAAAAAGAAAATAAAATACTCTATTACTATAAGTACGATGTTGTACTTGATTAAAGTATATTTTATGAAACAGTCTACAATTTTACACGATGTAAGTCCTGAGCAAATAACAAGTTTATTTGAGGAACTAAAAAATCAAATCAAAGTGCTTAATGAAAAATTTGAGCCAAAGACCCCCACCGAATATTTAACGAGAAACGAAGTTGTTGATATGCTTAAATGCGACCTATCAACGTTATGGCTATGGACTAAGAAAGGTAAATTAACAAGCTATGGTATAGGTAACCGTACATATTATAAGCGTACCGAAGTTGAAAATGCAATAATATGTTTAAACAAAAAATAGGCTGAAAATGAATAACACTTCCAACCCATTTAGTTCTTTTGACGCTCAAAGCAAAGATACTAAATTTAAGACAAACTTAAACGAACCTATTGATTTTAATACAATAGAAAACGAAGTTAATGTTGATGACAATATATTTCCGACAGATGTATTTCCGACAATATTTAAAGATTTAATTTTTGATTTAAAAAAATCATTAAACTTTCCTACCGATTATACAGGGACGGCAATTTTAACGGCAATAGCCGCAACAATTGGAACAACCGCAAAGGTTAAGGTTAAGGGTAGTTGGTATGAATACGCTTCGCTTTACTCTGTAATAGTTGGAAATGCAGGTGCAAATAAGACACACCCAGTAAATCAAATGTTTAATATTCTAAGAGATATTGATAAACTAGCTATTAATAAATATGCAAATGATTATAGCGAGTATGAGGAATATTTAAATCTAGATAAAAAGACAAAACTCTTAACGCCTAAGATTAATAAACCAATACTTATAAAATCAATTCTCACAAACTTTACCCCCGAAATACTTTACCAAAGATTAAATGATAATCAAAGAGGTTGCACGGTTTTAAGTGATGAATTAACGACTTTTTTAGAGGGGATGAATAACTATTCAAAAGGCGACCAAACAAGCGTTTATTTGTCAATGTGGAGTCACCAACCTACTTCAATTGATAGAGTTGGAAACCCTATTCCTTTATTTATTAAAAATCCTTTTTTAAATATTATTGGCAGTTTGCAACCTAGAATGTTAAAACAATCGTTCCCTATTCACAAAATGAATAACGGTTTCTTACAAAGGTTTTTGTTTGCTTTTCCGAGTGATACAAACAAAGAGCCTATAAACGACAATGAGGTGAACTCTGAATTATTAAACAATTACAATAGTTTTATAAGTAATTACATAAAAGAACACCCAGTTAATACAAACTTTGAAACTGGGGTAATTGATAGTAAAATTTATTATTGGAGTAACGAAGCAAAAGAATACTTCTATAATTGGCAAAAGCAAAATTGTGATTTAGTCAAT
This sequence comes from Bacteroidia bacterium, assembly GCA_021740825.1. GTDB lineage: Bacteria > Bacteroidota > Bacteroidia > B-17B0 > Aurantibacillaceae > UBA4416. The sequence continues at coordinate 70,379 of JAIOZA010000013.1, forward strand.
AACAATCAAAACTCAGTTAAAGCTGAAATAATAACAAAATTTGATAATCATTTTGTGAGGTTGGCTTTAATTCTGCAAGTGATGGAAAATTATAATACTTATGAAATTAGCTTAAAAGCGGTTAAGAGTGCTAGTGAATTGTGTAATTATTTTATGAATAATGCTTTTAAAATCCTTGCTATCATTCAGGACCAAAAAACTTATATTGATGCATTACCCCTAAACAAAAAAACTTTATATAACGAATTACCAATAACATTTACAACGGAAACCGCTATTAGTATCGGTGCTAAATGCAATGTTTTAGAAAGGACTGTAAAAGATTTTATTAAAGATGTTTTATTGTTTTCTAAATTAAAACATGGTAATTATAAAAAAATAATTAAAAACTAAACACTTGCATTATTTACACTTTATGCATTATACAAATCTAAAAAATACAATATTTGACGTTGAGGTTTCGGCATTTAAAAACTGTTATGATACGGAAAGCAACCCCGTTAATTTAGCTTTATGGCTTACTAGTAATAAATACGAAATAAAACAAAATGAGATTAGAACCATTACTGATAAAAAGGAAAGAGATAAAATCAAAACTCAATTACCCGCAATTTCCCCGAGTGCTTTATTAGTTAATAGAGATAAAGACCTAAACAATGCTGAAAAATTAATTAGATATTCGGGATTTATGCAAATAGATATTGATTTTAAAGATAACGTCCATTTAAGCGACTATAATGTTTTGATGACTACTTTACCATTAATTCAAAATATAGCTTATTGTGGGCGAAGTGTTAGCGGTACTGGTTACTTTTGCTTAGTTCCTATTTCAAACCCTGAGAAATTACATAATCATTTTAAAAAGTTTAACGAATTAATTTATACATACTACAATATAAAACTTGATACTAGTAAAGGTTCCAATATTACAGATTTAAGGATTTATAGTTATTCCGCTGATGCATATTTTAATATAAACGCTATACCATTTAATCAGTTATGGAAACCTAAGCCAGTGATTAATAAAAACATAACTTATAAGCCATTTACAAGCTATTACACGAATGATAAGTTTAGTATAGTATTAGAACGACATAATCAAAAACAAATAGATAATAACCAAATTGGTTATACTAAGGGGAACCAAAACAACTATTTAAAATCCTTAGCTAGTTATTGCAGTGTAAAAGGTATAGATATTAATGAAACGATAACAGGATGTCATCAATTCATAAATCAAGATTATACTGCAAAGCGAATAGAGGAAATAATACAAAGCGTTTATAACGTCTGCAAAGTTGATTTTAATTCAAAACCATTTAAAGAAACTGAGTACAAATCCGACACTATAAAAAAGATAGTAAAAACAAAACCTTTATACTTAGAACCTCAACGGTATAAACATTTAAAAACTATTGATTTAAACATAGTATTATTTGAAAAAAAGGAAAGTGCAGAAAGTGTAAAAAGTGCAAAGGGGGGTATAGATAATTTTTGTTTAACACCTGAGCAAGTAAATGAAATATGGAGTAACGAAATAGAAAATTATTAAAATAAATTAATTAATTAAATATAATGAGTAAATCAAAATATATTGAAACACCCGAGCGGTTGATGGAATTATTTAAAGAGTACAAATTGGCAACAAAAGAAAATCCAATATTGATACATGACTTTGTCGGGGTTTCCGCAAAAGAAAGTTATCGTAAAAAAGAAAAACCATTAACATTGGAGGGCTTTGAAACCTATTGCTTTGAAAACGATATAATAAACGATTTAGGCGACTATTTTAGCAATAAAGACAAAAGCTATAATTCATATTCCACTATCTGTAAGGCTATAAAAACTATGATTAAAGCGGACCAATTAACAGGCGGTTTATGTGGTATTTATAATTCAAGTATAACACAAAGGCTTTGCGGACTAACTGATAAGGTTAATTTATCAAATAATATGGAACGTCCTTTGTTTCCTGGTATTGATATTAATTTGGATTTACCTGAGTTTTAAATGAAAAAGGACACTATAAAAAAGATAAGCGGTTATAACAGTCCGCTTTTTTTATGCTTTTTACTCTATTGTGGGCTAAATGTGGGCTAAATAAGTAAACAAAAAACCCTAAACTACTGATAGTAAAGGGTTTATGTTTTTTAATTGTGCTCCCACCTGGAATCGAACCAGGCACCTACTGATTATGAGTCAGTTGCTCTAACCGAATGAGCTATAGGAGCTATCTGAAATTTAGTTCAGAACTTTGAGGCTGCAAAAGTATATATTTGTATCCTATTTTCAAAATATATGACTCAAATAAAAAATATAATATTCGATTTGGGAGGTGTGATCATTAACCTTGACATTAATAAAACGATAATTGAATTTAATAAATTATCTAACAAGCCATTTGAAAGTATTTATACCCAATTACAACAAACATCAATTTTTGATGACTTTGATAAAGGGCATATTTCGGAATCTGAATTTTTTAATGAGTTACAAATTGCTTTAGATGCCCATATTTCAACAGACAATTTACTTTTGGCTTGGAACGCGATGCTGTTAGATTTTCCAAAACGTCGGTTAGATTTATTACAAAAGTTAAAACCTCATTACCGTTTATTTTTGCTCAGTAATACTAACGAAACACATATTGCAGAATTTGAAGATGCTTTATTTAAGCAGCACGGATTTAAAAATTTGGAACCCTTTTTTGAAACTGTTTACTATTCTTGCAGAATGGGAAAGCGTAAACCTAATGCAGATATTTTTATGGATGTACTTAGTAGCAACAACCTTAATGCGCAGGAAACTTTATTTATTGATGATTCTCCCCAACATATTGTGGGCGCATCAAGTACTGGTATTCAAGCAAAATTACTTGCGAAAAATAGGGAGGTTGAAGATTTATTAGCTGAACTAGGATTGATTAAATAATTGCCTTACTAATTACTTCGTCTTTTATAGAGCTTGCTTTTAGCCAAGCCTAATTTATTAAAAAAGTGTGTAAACGATACTCCTAATACACCCATACCATAGGTTGCACTGCGTCTAAAATTAATAGAACTTGCTTCCGGAAAATATTTTGTAGGACAAGTAACCTCTCCAATTTCAAAACCTGCATAAAAAATTTGTGAAATCATTTGATTGTCAAAAACAAAATCATCCGAATTTTCATGATAGCTAATCGTTTCTAAAATATCTCTATTAAAAGCTCTGTAACCAGTATGGTACTCGCTTAATTTTTGATTAATTAAAATATTTTGTGTTAAGGTTAAGCAGCGATTAAAAAAGTACTTATATAAAGGCATTCCACCTTTTAAAGCACCTTTGCCTAAAATACGAGAACCAAATACCGACGGAAATAAATCATTGGCAATCATATAACTCATACTATGAATTAATTTTGGCGTGTATTGATAATCTGGATGTAGCATAATTACAATATCTGCACCTAAGGAAAGTGCTTTATCATAACATGTTTTTTGATTACCTCCATATCCTTTATTTTGTTCATGACGAATAACATGCTTTATACCTAATTCTTTGCCAACTTCTGCAGTATTATCTTTACTGTGATCATCAACCAATACAACATCGTCAACAATGTCAAACGGAATTTCATCATAAGTGCGTTTTAAGGTCAAGGCTGCGTTATAAGCCGGCAACACTACTACTATTTTTTTACCATTTATCATAAGTCACAAAAATAGCAAAGTTTATACAAAATGCGCACATCTCCTTAAAAAAATAATTAAATTAGCCCTTCAAATTGAAAACAAAAGTTTTACATAGCTATCTTTTAAAAGCTTACTTACCTCCTTTTTTCCTTACCCTTTTTATTGGAGTATTTGTCTTTTTTTTAATTCACGTATTTACTTACATGGATGATATTATAGGCAAAGGAATGGGAGCATGGATCCTCATTCAGTTTTTTGCGTATTCATTTTTAACTTTTATTCCAATTGCAATGCCGCTGGCAGTGTTATTATCGTCCATTATGACTTTTGGTAATTTGGCTGAAAATTATGAATTAGCGGCGATGAAATCATCAGGTTTATCGTTATTTAAAATCATCCGACCGATTTTTGTGTTTATATTATTTTTGGCAACATTTACGTTTGTGTTCAATAATTTTGCCTTACCAGCTATTACCCTAAAATCGGCACGCATGCTTTGGGACATCAGGCAAGCAAAACCAACTTTGAGCATAAAGGAAGGTGTATATTATAGTCAATTAGAAGGTTATACTATAAAAGTTGGTAATAAAAGCAAAGATGGTCAAACGCTTTATAATGTCAATATTTATGATCATTCCGACGGGCTAGGAAACAATATTCAATTGTATGCAGATAGTGGTAAAATGAAAACATCTATTGATACAAATTATTTGCAAATAAAATTAAATAATGGCTCGCGTTATGAAGATATTATGCAACAAGAGCAGCATAAAAGAACACGCCCACTTATGCAGTTGCTTTATAAAGAACTCAATATTAATGTGGATATGAGTAGCTTTAAAATGAAAAACACCAAAGAAGAACTATTTAAAGGGCATCATGAAATGATGAATGTTTGGCAAATAGAAAAAGAAATTGATACGTTTAATATTGATATCGGCAAAAAATATGTAAAGCTAAATGAGCAATTTAAAAATTATTTTTTATCTCGTACAATGCACACTGTCAGCATAGCAAAAGTGCCGCAATCTATCAAAAAATTTTATGCAACGCTTACTAAAGATGAATTTAAAAGAAGCGTAGAGCACACGCAAAATTTAGTAAGAAGTTCAAGCACATTTATTGATTCTATTAATGATGAGGTTTACGGAAAAGAGCTCAGTAAAATGGAATATTTATTGGGTTGGCATAAAAAAATTAATATCTCCTTTGCTTGTATAGTATTATTTTTTGTAGGCGCTCCCTTAGGTGCAATTATCAGAAAAGGTGGTATGGGATTGCCAGTTGTAGTTGCAGTTTTATTTTTTTTACTGTATTATATTGTTAGTATTATTTACGAAGATTTAGTTATGGAAGGTGTGTATTCAGTTGTTTTTGGCGCTTGGTTTCCGTTGATGCTATTTTTACCATTAGGTATTTTTTTAACTTTTAAAGCTGCTCGAGATTCTGCATTATTTGATATGTATTCATATACAGAACCAATTAAAAAAATATTTAAACGCAAAACCACTTAATACTAGTCATGCGCATTTTGCAATTATGTAATAAAGCACCATTTCCGGCTAATGATGGCAGTTCCATTGCTATAAGTACTTTAGCACAAGGTTTAGCTGATAATGGAATTGAAGTGCATGTGTTGTCAATCAATACAAAAAAACATTTTAAACCCGATCAAAATATTTCATCGACGTTAAAGCAAAAAACCAATTATCAATCTGTTTATAAAAACGCCGATACAAGCGCTCTTGGCGCATTTTTAAATTTATTTTCTTCGCAATCTTATTTTGTGAGTCGTTTCTTTTTTAAAGAATATGAAGAACTATTAATTCAAAAACTACAAAGTAATTCGTTTGATTTTGTTCAATTAGAAGGTGTTTTTATGGCAACATACATTCCCGTCATTAAAAAGTACTCTAAAGCTAAAATTGTCTTAAGAAGTCATAATGTGGAACATCAAATATGGGAAAGGCATTTACTGAGCGAAAAAAACTTTTTAAAAAAAATATACTTAACTATTCAAAATAATAGGTTAAGATCTTTTGAAATAGATACATTTAATAAAGTGGATGCTATTGTTCCTATTACTGATGAAGATAAAAAAAACATTTCCAGTATTTGCCCCAAAACACCAATTAATACTTGCCTAACCGGAGTAAATTTAGAAGAATACAAACAGGTTTTACAATCAAAAAATCCAAGTACATTATTTCACTTTGCCTCGATGGATTGGATGCCAAATATTGAAGCTGTTGATTGGTTAATAAATTGTGTTTGGAATACTATTGCAAACCAACAGCCCGAAGCAACCTTAATTTTAGCTGGAAAAGGAATGCCTGAACGAATTAAAAAATTGAATTCTAAACATATCATTATTATAGATGACGTAATAGATGCCGTGGCATTTTACAATACCTATGATATCATGTTGGTTCCACTTTGGTCGGGTAGTGGCTTACGCATAAAATTAGTAGAAGGCTTAGCCTATGGTAAAGCTATCATTACAACCAGTATTGGAGCAGAGGGGATTGACTACGAAAAAAACAAGGACTTATTAATTGCAGATACTAGCGAGGAATTTGCAAACGCAATTTTATCGCTAATCGGCAATGCAACATTAAAATTAAATTTGCAAAAAGCTGCCCGTAATTTAGCTGAAAAGCATTTTGACTATAAAGTTAATGCAGGTAAATTAATTGCATTTTACAAAACCGTGTAAAATAAAAAATCCCCCGCAATTGCAGAGGATTTATAAATTATTAAAACGTTTTTTTATTTTAAAAGAATTGTTTTTTCTACTGTTTTTCCTTCTTCTAATTTTACAATTCCAATGCCCGCCATGGTATCAGCAGTTGCTCTAACATCCAAAATAGCTGGTAGTTTAAAAGTAAAAGTTGTTGTACCAACACCATCCGAAACACCATCGGCTTTTAAATCGGCTTCAACCGTTGCACCCGAAGATGTTTTAACATTTGCGTATAATTTAACTGTAGCGCCACTTACAACGTTACCTAAACTGTTATAAGTAGTAATTATTAACTTACAATCTGTTTTTTTTTGACAAGAACTACTTACAAAAAAGGTAATTACACCAAAGGTTAATGTTGCTATAAATAATTTTAGTTTCATTTTTATATTAATTATATTGGATTAATATTTGTATTCAAATATAAATAAAAAATTTAAAAGTATGCGCCTAAAAATAATAATATTGAGTATAGCAATTGTTCTATTTAGTAAACAGGTAAAATCTCAAACATTTTCTAAAGAAACGATCCTTATTTCTACGTCGTTTGGTAGCATGAAACTGAAGCTATTTAATGAAACGCCTCAGCATCGAGATAATTTTTTAAAATTAGTGAGAGAACATTTTTACGACAGTCTATTGTTTCACCGCGTTATACAGGATTTTATGATACAGGGCGGAGACCCCGACAGCAAGCAAGCTGAACCAATAAAACTATTAGGTGATGGCGATTTAAAATATACTATACCAGCAGAAATTATTACAACGTTATGCCATAAAAAAGGCATGTTATGTGCGGCCAGAAATGGCGATGACGTTAATCCAGAAAAAGCATCATCGGCTTGTCAGTTTTATATTGTGCAAGGCAAAAAAAGGACGGATGAAGATTTAATATCCTACGAAAAGCGGATAAACAAACCGCTTATAGCAAAAATAAAAGAGGAGATTTTAAATAAACCTGAAAATAAAATTTTAAAGGAAAAAATTGCAGCATTTAAAGCAGAGCAAAACAACGATAGTTTAATGGTGTATTTTAAGATAGTTAATAAAATGGTAGATGAAGCCTACTTAAAAGCGCCGCACTATATCTTTCCTTTAGAGCATCAAACCATTTACAAAACAATTGGTGGCACGCCTCACCTTGATAGCCAATACACAATTTTTGGCGAAGTAATAGAAGGCTTGGAAGTAATAGATAAAATAGCAGCTGTTGGCAAAAATAAAGACGACCGTCCATTGCTTGATATTAGAATGACTATATCCGCAATTGAATAACTTTTTAAAAATATTTAAAATTTTAGTAGGTCGTCTAAAGGAACGTTTAAAGCATTTGCAATTTTAATTAATGTGTTAATTGTTACGTTAATTCTGCCTTTTTCGATTGGTATTAAATTAGATTTTTCCATTTCGCAACGACTTGCAAATTCATTGGTAGATAAGTTTTTGCTTTTTCTTATACTAGATATATTTTCTCCAATTAATTTTAAGTAATCTTTATCCTCCATTAGGCGATATTTGACACAATGTTGGATTTTCCTTAAATATTTTAGGTATGATATATAATACCTTTCAATTTTATTTTTATATTTGTGATAAGCTTACAAAATAATTTAATCAAAATGATAACACACAATGTTTAAAGCAATTTAGGGTGATTTTTAAATACTTTTAATACCAACAGCAATAGAACTGGAAACTATTTTTTTTACAGGGCGGACACTGAAAAGCCAAATGAGTAAGTATAATAAATGTAAAGTAAGAAAATATGAAAAAAACAATTAACACAATTACAACTGTTTTTGCAGGAATTGCGTTGGCTTTAGGTTTAACTTTAGCGTCTTGTAAAAAAGGTGAAACTGGACCTGCGGGACCTGCAGGCATAAATGGCACGAATGGTGTGGCAAATATTTCCACATTTACTGGTACCACGACTAATTCCAGTTGGACATTAAGTGGGACTGAATTTAATGCGACATTTAATGTTTCTGGCATCACCTCAGATGTTGTTTCAAACGGCACTGTTATGGTGTTTGTAGGCAATACTTCGCAAACTCAGTGGTCAGCTTTGCCTTTTTCATATCAAACACTGCAATTTAATTACACTTATGCCATTGGCCAAGTGCAGATAGCCGTAACACTTTCTAATGGCGCAGTACCTTCAAATCCAGGTGGTTTGCCGTTTAAATTTGTTGTTGTGCCGCCAGCTATGGTGAAGCCAAATGTAAACGTAAAGAATTACGCCGAAGTAAAAGCGGCATATAATTTAGCAGACTAACTTTTAAAAATCAAAAAATAGATACGGTCGGACATATTGTTCGACCGTTTTGTTATATAATATTTTTTCAAAAAACACAAAATTAAGGATTACATTATTTGAATGAATTGTAATCATTTTCAAAAGCGGTCGCTCCGCGAAAGACAATTATTTTTTCTTTGCAAATCGCTAAAAAGCAGTTAGCTTTGTCAGTAATATTTCATTAGAAAAAGTTTCAAGCCCCAAACTAAAATTTAGCTCCAAAACGTTAGTAGCAAGGCGAAGAAATGTCTTATACTGAAATAGGTTGACAACAAATCAACCAACATGAAGACACAACCGCTATCCAGAAAATGGAAACCTGCCGAGAAAACGGAGTTAAACAAACCCTCCTTTGCTCTCAAGAAAAAAGTAATCCAACAAAT
>JAIOZA010000014.1 GCA_021740825.1 Bacteroidia bacterium
CCGAAACAGTTGCAGAGGCAATGCCGTTAGCAGCAGTACAATTGGCACTTTGAGAAGATACTGCAATTGCTAGAGCGGTTGGTTGAGTTATTTGCACAGTTTGTGTTGCTAAACAACCATTGACATCTTTAATACCCATTGTGTAAATTCCTGCAACTTGATTAGAGAATGTTGACGATGCTTGATAAGTTCCACCATTTAAATTATAAGAATACGTTGTTGTACCACCTGATCCGCTTAAATTAATACTTCCAGTTGATGCACCATTACATAAAACTGGAGTAGCAGTGGCAGAAACTGTTAAAGCTGCTGGCTGACCAATAATTACGGACGTAGTTGCAATGCAACCAGCTGCATCTTTTACGGACACATTATATGTTCCTGCTGGTAGTCCTGAAAATACTCCCGTTCCTGTTGTTGGCCCTGCTATTTGCAGAGGTGATGATGTTAATGTATAAGTGTAATTTGCTCCACCACCGCCTGTTGGAATAGCAACTGTACAAGAACCATTTGATAAACCAAAACAAGTAACATTTGAAAAACTAGTGATCGATGTTGTTGGGCTTCCTAAACTAATCACCGTAAAAGGTAATGATAAATTACACGCATTTGCATCTCTTATTATCACCGTATGATTTCCAGCAGCTAATCCTGTAACACTAGAGCTTCCTGAAAATGCACTATTGTCAAAAGAAAAACTATAAGATGGAGTACCTCCTAAAATAGTTGTAACGGTTGCTGTAGCATTAGCAACACCACAACTTGCGGTTGAAGCATTAACCGTGGCTGATGTAATACCTGCAACAACACCAACACTAAATGTTGTTTGAAAAGGAAATGTACATCCATTAGCATCTTTTACAGCAATGGTATGAGTGCCCGAAGATAAATTTGTTATAACCGTTGATGTGTTGAAAGCACCACCATCGATGGAATAACTATAAGTGCCCACTACCCCTCCAGAAACGCCGGTTACCGTGTAAGAACCAGTTGCGCCCGCACAACTTGCAGGACTTACAGTTCCAGTTATAGCCGTTGGCGTTGATGCAGCAATAATAGATGTTGTTTGGGTTAATAAGCATCCGTTACCATCTTTAACTGTAACAGAGTATGTTCCGGGAGTCAAACCTGTTGTTGGAGATGTTGCGGAAAATGCTCCACCATTAATAGCATAACTATATAATGGAGTACCGCCCGTAGGGTTACCAAAAGTAAAACTACCATTATTATTACCACAAGTGGCATTTGTTGGTGTTATTGAAATGCTTGATGGACCAGGAGTCACCGTTAAGGTTGGAGAAAGTGTAAAAGTACAACCAAGGTTACTTGTTAGTGTTATAGTGGGTGAACCTGCACCTAATCCTGTAATAGTTTGCCCAGTAACTGTTCCAGAAGTGCTAGTAATAGTTGAAATAGAAACTGTATTTGTAGGAATAATAGTAATAATACCATTATTTAATCCACAACTTGGATTTGTTGCCGTTGCAATTGTTGCCGCGGGATTAGGATTGACCGTGATAACCGTTGTTTTTGTTGCAACACAACCCGCAGCAGATGTACCTGTAACGGTATAAATTGTAGTTATTGTTGGGCTTGCTGTAACTACCGAACCTGTTATTGAACTTAGGTTTGTAGCGGGTAACCACGCATAAGTTGAAGCGCCAGAAGCTGTAATAACAGCAGAAGCGCCCGAGCATAAAGTTGGATTACTAACAGAAGCAATAGAAACGGTGGGAGTAGTGTTAACTGTAATTGTAGTGATAGCAGTATTAGAACTGATGCATCCAACAGCACTTGTACCTGTTAAACTATAGGTTTGATTAGCAGTTGGAGAAACCGTAAAGTTTGTTCCCGTTAAGTTCCCAGGATTTAAAGTATAATTAGCAGCCCCAGCAACATTAATTATAGCACTAACCCCCGAGCATAAGGTTGGATTACTAACAGAAGCAATAGAAACAGTAGGCGTAGGATTAACTGTAATTGTGGTGACGGCGGTGTTGGAACTTAAACAACCTGTAGTATTCGATCCCGTTACAGTATAAGAAGTGTTGCTTGTTGGACTTACAACAAAGGGATTTCCAGTGAGGGTTTGCGTGTTACTAGTTAAAGTGTAGGTTGTTGCACCAGATGCAGTTATAGTGGCAGAGGAACCTGAACAAATAGTTGGATTTATAACCGATGTTATTGACACACTTCCAGTACAAGGCCCAATTACTATTGCGGGACAACTCCCTGAGTAAACAGGAGTTATTTGTGTTGGCGTATAAATGGGGTTTGTGCTTAAAGCTTTAGTAATATTTGCTCCAGTTGAAGTTGGAAGTGTTCCAAAATAAGATACATTGATGCTAGTTGCCGGAGAAGTACCATCACTACAAATATTAGGATTAGTAACACTACCGCCTGTTAAAAATTGACAATCTCTTACTGTAATATTACATGGATTAGCAAACCCGTTTGCCCCGTAAATATCCATACCTGCAGTGCCAGGAGAATTATTTTGAAAGATACATGAATCAATAGTTGCATTAATCGTTTTATTTGCAGAAAACCCGCCAGTTGCAGAATAGCGCGCAGAAATTGCGCCTCCCCTTAAAGTCCCACTTGCTTGAAAATTATTTTTAAAATGGCATCTTGAAAACCGAACATTTCCAGCACTAATATAAATACCACCACCATAAATAGTTGATAACGTCTGACCTGCAGAATTGCCATCAATAACACAATCATACATTTTTAAATCTCCGTTAATAACTGAAATGCCACCACCTTGAGAAGCGACATTATTTGATATTCTAGTTCGTTTTACTGTAACTAATGTTGTAGCATCACCTTCAATTCTTAGGCCGCCACCATCAAAAGCTCCAACTTTATAATTATCGCCTAAAATATAATCTGTAATTAATAAATTTATATTAACTCCAAAAGCCTCTACTCCACCAGAATACATAGTCCCAGGTGAATTACAAAAACTACCACCACCAGTAATTGTTGCGGTTGTATTTGCTAAAACAACTATTGCAGGATTTCCTCCTGATTGCCCATTTGATATTGTTTGAATATTTTCGATTAATACTCCTGAAATAGCAGTTGCGCCGCCTCCAATAGTAATTGCTTGCGCACTATGACCAGGAATTTGAGTTCCATTATTTTCATAACCAGTTACTTTTAAATCTTTTAGAGTAACATTACTTGCATTAATATATACAAAATAATCAGTAGATGTGCCTAAAAACAAATGATCGAAAATAGTTAAGCTATAGCCTGCTCCAATTATTTGTAGTCCATTTATTGTAATGTTAATATTCTTATCATTATTATAAGTTCCAGCATCAACATAAATGGTGTCACCAGAAGACGCGATACTATAAGCTTGAGTTAAGGTAAGTTTTGGAGTAGCAGTAGTAGTTCCATTATTAATTGCAGCGCCAACAGCAGTTGTGTAAACGTCTCCAATTAGTGAATTATCATTAACATAAATTTTTTTCGCAATTACACCTGATGAGCAAAAAAAAAGAACTAAAAATGATAAAAGATGCCGAGTCATAATATTTGTAACATTAATGTTTCTAAAAATAAGAAATTAAAGATTATTCTATTGTTAAATTGTAATTTAAAATAAAACAAAAATAGTAAGTCTGATTAAACTAAAAATTGTAATAAATTATCGTTTTTATTAAGATATTCAAATTGAAAGCCTGACAATAAAAGATTATTTTTTAGTAAATCTAAATCTTTGTGGTTTTTAATTTCTAAACCAACTAGTGCAGGCCCGTTTTCGCGATTATTTTTTTTCATATATTCAAAATGTACTATATCATCATTCGGACCCAACACTTCACTTACAAATTCCTTCAGCGCACCTGCTCTTTGAGGAAATCTGATGACAAAAAAATGTTTTAAGCCTTCAAACAATAATGAGCGTTCTCTAATTTCTTCTGTTCTCATAATGTCGTTGTTACTTCCACTTACAACACACACCACATTTTTACCTTTTAACTCTTCCTTTAAGTAACCCAAAGAAGCTACAGTTAATGCTCCAGCTGGTTCAACCACAATAGCTTGTTGATTATAAAGATTTAGTATGGTTGTACAAACCCTGCCTTCGGGAACTAAAACAACCTTACTTAATTTTTGTTTACAAATTTCATAAGTTAAATCACCTACTTTCTTTACCGCTGCGCCATCTACAAACTTATCTATTTCTGTTAACTCTGTATTATAACCATTTTCTATGGATGTTTTCATAGATGCCGCACCTTCAGGTTCAACACCAATAATTTGTGTGGAAGGACTCTCCTGAGAGAAATAACTTACACAACCAGCAGCTAATCCGCCGCCGCCAATTGGTACTAATAAGTAATCTATTTTAAAATCGGCATCTTCAAAAATTTCTTTAGCAACAGTCCCCTGACCTTCTATAACTTTTTCATCATCAAAAGGATGAATAAATGCAGCTCCTTTAGCTTTACAAAATTCAACAGCAGCCTTATAAGCATCATCAAACGTATCTCCTACCAAAATAATCTCGACATGTTCTTTCCCAAATAATTTAACCTGACTAATTTTTTGAGAAGGAGTTGTTGCCGGCATAAAAATTATGCCTTTAATATTTAATTTACGACATGAATATGCAACGCCTTGTGCATGATTTCCTGCGCTGGCACAAACAACACCATTCTGCTTTTCATAGTCAGTTAATGAACTTATTTTATTATAGGCGCCTCTAATTTTATAAGAACGCACCACTTGTAAATCTTCGCGTTTTAAATAGACATTGCAGCCAAACTCTTCACTCAATTGCAAATTATATTGTAAAGGCGTACGCATTGAGATGCCCTTCAAATTTTGACCAGCCTTATTAATGTTATCTAATGACACCATAATGTGATTTTTAGTTTGTTATCCTATCTTTTTCATTTCTGTCATCGATTCTCTTAACCAAGCTCCAACTTCTTCAATAGGATGATTTCGGATACTTTGATTCACAGAAATCAATAATTTATTATCAACCGCATTGGAAGTTGCAAAAGACTTTCCAATAACATTAGAATCCACAGTTTTCATAAACTCATTTAATAATGGTTTACAAGCATGGTCAAACAAGTAACAACCATATTCAGCCGTATCAGAAATAATTCGATTCATTTCATATAGTTTTTTACGAGCAACTGTATTGGCTATTAAAGGTAATTCGTGTAATGATTCGTAATAGGCAGATTCTTCAATGATACCTGATTCAGTCATGGTTTCAAAAGCCAATTCAACGCCTGCTTTCACCATGGCAATCATCAAAACACCATTATCAAAATATTCTTGTTCAGAAATAGAGTCGTTAGTTGCAGCAGTTTTTTCGAAATTAGTTTCAGCAGTGGCTGCTCTCCAAGTCAATAAATTAATATCATTCTTTGCCCAATCAGCCATCATATTTTTTGAAAATTCTCCAGACAAAATATCATCCATATGTTTTTGAAACAAGGGACGCATGATGTTCTTTAATTCTTCTGACAATTTAAATGCTTTTATTTTTGAAGGGTTAGACAAACGATCCATCATATTTGTAATTCCCCCGTGCTTCAAGGCTTCAGTAATAGTTTCCCAACCATATTGAACTAATTTTGAAGCATAACCAGGTTCAATTCCTTTTTCAACCATTTTATCAAAACATAAAATAGAGCCTGTCTGCAACATTCCACAAAGTATAGTTTGCTCGCCCATTAAATCTGATTTTACTTCTGCAACAAATGAAGAATTTAAAACCCCAGCTTTATGACCACCGGTTGCTACCGCATAAGCTTTTGCTTGAATGAAGCCTTGTCCATTAGGATCGTTTTCCGGATGAACTGCAATAAGCGTTGGTACACCAAATCCTCTTTTATATTCTTCACGAACTTCGGAACCAGGACATTTAGGTGCACACATGATAACCGTAATATCTTTACGTATTTGCATCCCTTCTTCTACAATATTAAAGCCATGAGAATACGCTAAAGTCGAACCTTTTTTCATTAAAGGCATAATTGCTTTTACAACGGAAGTGTGTTGTTTATCTGGTGTTAGGTTGCAAACTAAATCAGCTGCCGGAATTAATTCTTCATAGGTTCCAACTTTAAAACCATTATCAAAAGCATTTGTATAAGAAACTCTTTTTTGAGTTATTGCTTCGGCGCGAAGTGCATAAGAAATATCTAAGCCAGAGTCACGCATGTTCAAACCCTGATTTAAGCCTTGAGCGCCGCAGCCAACAATCACAACTTTTTTTCCTTTAAGAGCTTCAATTCCGTCAGCAAATTCTGATTGATCCATAAATTCGCAAACACCTAGTTGTTCTAACTGCAGTCTGAGGGGTAACGTGTTGAAATAGTTTTTCATATTTTTATTTATTAAAATGTTTAATTACTGTTTTACTATTGTTTTCTACTTCTTTTAAAAATGTATTTAATGTTTTCATTGGCTTAGTAATCGCTACTTTTCCGCTTCTTACAAACTCTAACATTCCAAATTTTTCTAAATCATTAAAAAGATGTTTAATTTCTCTTTCATCTCCAGTTTTTTCTATCACAATATATTCGGGAGCAATACTTAATATTTTTGCGTGATTTTCATTTACAATGCGTGTAAACAATTCGTTTTCTTTTAATGCTTCAGAGGAAACTTTATATAAAGCAATTTCTCTACTAATAATTTCGGAGCTTATATGATAAAATGCTTTAAGTACCTCTACTTGTTTTTCTATTTGCTTTACTAATTTATTAACCTGTTCTTCAGAAACTGTAACGACAATTGTATAGCGATAAATTCCTTTCATCTCACTTTCGCTTGCAGTGATACTTTCAATATTGATGTGTCTACGAGTAAAAATAATAGTTACCCTAGATAGTAAGCCAATAATGTCTTCTGTAAATATGGATATTGTATATGTTGTATTCATTTTATTTTTATAATCAATTTTAAAAATATATTTATCTGTTTATTCTAATCGTATTTCGGCAACACTTGCTCCTGTAGCCACCATTGGAAATACATTTTCTTCGTTCTCAACAACAACCTCTAATAAATAAGCTTCTTTTGACTCGTACATTTCTTGTAATGCCTCACTCAAATCTTTTCGCTCAGTTACTTTTTTTCCTTTGATATTATAGCCATTGGCGATGGCCACAAAATTTGGATTTTTCATTTCCGTAAACGAGTAACGCCTATCAAAAAATAGTTGTTGCCATTGACGAACCATTCCTAGAAAATTATTATTAAGCACAAGTATTTTTACAGCAATATTACTTTGCATAATAGTTCCTAGTTCCTGTATCGTCATTTGAAAACCACCATCACCTAACACCGTTACAACTTCAGTATTTGGCAGAGCAACTTTAGCACCAATGGCTGCCGGTAAACCAAATCCCATGGTTCCTAATCCACCAGAGGTTACAAAATAATTTGGAATGTTAGGTTTGTAATAACGAGATGTTATCATCTGATGTTGACCTACATCTGTTACAACTATAGCGTTACCTTCGCTCAGTTTATGAAATTTATCAATAACCTCCGCCATTAATAATTTATCTGACGTAGGATTAACTGCATGCTTGATTACCTTTTCAAATTCAATAGTATTACAATCTTCAAAACGTTTTAACCAATCAGTATGTTTAGTAACTTTTATTTTAGGTAATATTAATTCTAAAGCCTCTTTAGCATCTCCTAAAACTGCCGCATCAGCAGGAATAATTTTATTTACTTCAGAAGGATCAATTTCAAAATGCACAACTTTTGCTTGTTTTGCATACTTACTTACATTGCCAGTTACTCTGTCATCAAAGCGCATTCCAATAGCAATTAAAAGATCACATTCGTTTGTCAATAAATTAGGTCCGTAATTGCCATGCATTCCTAAATACCCAACATATAATGGATGTTTTGGAGGAAAGGCTCCTAATCCTAATAAAGTAGAGGCTACTGGGATATTTGCCTTTTCTGCAAAAGCTAATAATTGCTTTTCAGCTCCCGAAAGTAAAACACCATGTCCGCATAAAATATAAGGTCGCTGAGCGTTATTTATTAATTCAGCAGCTTTTAAAACATCCTCATCCTTAACTTTTGGGCAAGGAAAATAACTTCTGATGCTTTCACATTTTTCATATTTGTAGGTAGTCTTTCCAAATTGTGCATCTTTTGTAATGTCAACCAAAACAGGGCCCGGTCGGCCAGAGCTCGCAATATAAAACGCTTTTGCAATTGCTGGAGCTATATCTTCAGCCTTTGTAACCTGTATGTTCCATTTAGTAACGGGCATTGATATACCTACAACATCAGTTTCTTGAAAAGCATCGGTTCCTAATAAATGAGAATGAACTTGGCCAGTGATGCAAACCATTGGTGTAGAATCTATTTGAGCATCTGCAATCCCAGTAATTAAATTTGTAGCGCCGGGTCCTGAGGTTGCCAATACAACTCCTGTTTTTCTGGAAACTCTTGAATAGCCTTGAGCAGCATGCGTTGCGCCTTGCTCATGACGAACCAAATAATGATTTAGTTGATCCATGTAATCATACAACGCATCATAAACCGGCATGATAGCGCCACCCGGATAACCAAATATATCAGTGACTTGTTCGTCAAGCAAAGCTAATATAACGGCTTCGGCACCTGTTACTTCTGTATTATATTTTGTGTGTTTTTTCATTTTGAAATTATAAATCAGTTAAACAACCTTTACTTGCAGAAGTTACTTGTATAGCGTATTTGTACAACACACCAAATTTTACTTTCAATTCTGGTTGTTGCCATTGTTTTTTTCTTTCTGCTAATTCTTCATTTGATAATTGAACATCTATTCTATTATTTATTGCATCAATTTTTATCACATCACCATCTTTTATCAAGGCTATTGGTCCACCATCAAATGCTTCAGGACTCATATGCCCAACAACAAAACCATGGGTACCTCCAGAAAAGCGACCATCTGTTATTAAAGCCACGCTATTTCCAAGACCAGCTCCAATTAAAGCAGAAGTAGGTTTTAACATTTCAGGCATTCCAGGCCCGCCTTTTGGGCCTTCATATCTTATCACAACAACTTGACCTGCTTTTACTTTCCCTTCACGAATACCAGCAATACATTCAAATTCATTCTCAAAAACAATGGCAGTTCCTTCAAATAATTCCCCTTCTTTGCCTGTAATTTTTGCTACTGAACCTTCTGGGGCCAAATTTCCATATAGCACTCTTAAATGACCTGAAGCTTTAACAGGATTGCTAATCGGTAGTATCACTTCCTGCCCTTCTTTTAGTCCCGTCGTGCCATCTGCGTTTTCCTTAACTGTTTTTCCTGTAACCGTTAAGCAATCTCCGTGAAGCATACCCATTTCTAATAAGTATTTCATAACGGCAGGAACGCCACCAATTGCAAACACATCTTCCATTAAAAATTTACCACTTGGCTTTAAGTTTGCAAGCAATGGGGTACTATCATTTATTCTGGCTATGTCTTCTAACGTAAAATCAATATTGGCAGTTTTAGCAATACCTAGCAAATGCAACACGGCATTTGTTGAACCTCCCAGCGCTACAACGACTGTAAAAGCATTTTCAAATGATTTTTTGGTTAATATGTCTGAAGGCTTTATATCTTTTTCTAAAAGCACTTTTAAGTACTCTCCAGTTTTCAAACATTCTTCTTTTTTTTCATTGCTTAGTGCTGGGTTAGATGAACTATAAGGTAAACTTAAGCCTAACGCCTCAATAGCTGATGCCATAGTATTTGCTGTATACATTCCTCCACATGCTCCAGCTCCAGGACAAGCATTTTTTATAATTCCTTTAAAGTCTTCTTCGCTTATTTTTCCAGCATATTTTTCGCCTAAGGCTTCAAATGCAGAAACAATGTTAAGTTTTTTTCCTTTATAATTTCCAGAAGCAATAGTGCCGCCATATACCATAATTGAAGGACGATTTAATCGAATCATGGCCATTGCCATTCCTGGCATATTTTTATCGCATCCAGCAATTGTTATTAAACCATCGTAATAATGAGCAGCAGTAACCGCTTCAACGGAATCGGCAATTATTTCACGAGAAACCAAAGAATACCGCATCCCATCAGTACCATTTGTAATTCCATCGCTGATCCCTATGGTATTAAATTGTAACCCAACCATTCCATTTTTACGAACTCCATCTTTTACAAAAATCGACAATCCGTTTAGGTGCATATTGCAAGTATTCCCTTCATACCAAGTTGAAGCGATACCTACTTGTGGCTTTTTCATATCTTCTTCCGTTAAGCCTATGCCATATAACATAGCTTGTGAAGCGGGCTGCGATTCATCTTGAGTAACTGTTTTACTGTAGCGATTTAATTCCATAATAAATTATTTTATACAAGTGAAAAATTTCCGTATTCGTTAAAAGCAACGCGACGTGTGTATTTAGCTTGAAGTATTGCTCCTAAAGAATCTTCCCATTTTAATTTAAAAGGTATTCTATCTAAAGAGGCTATTCCTGCCACTTCCGCTGCAGTTCCAGTAAAAAATGCACTATCAGCACCTTTTACTTCTTGTGGTGTAAAATACTTTTCTACCAATTTAAATCCCATTTCGTTGCATAATTCAAACATAGTAGCACGAGTAATACCAGGTAAAATATTCCCCAACGGTGAGGTATATAATACTTCGTCCTTTTCAAAAAAGAAATTAGCTCCTGGTCCTTCTGCAACATTTCCATGTGCATCTAATAATAATGCTTCATCAAAACCTTTTTGTTTAGCCTCAGTAGTGGCTAAAATAGAGTTTACATAATGACCTGTAACTTTTGCATCAACATGGCATGATTTAGGATTAGGGCGCTCATAAGAAGATATGGTAACATCCAATAATTTATCTCCCAAATATTTTCCCCATTCCCAAGCACATAACATCACATGAACTTCATCTGTAGGAGTAAGCGACATATTAGCGCCTGCAAATATTAAAGGGCGGATGTAGGCATTTCCTAAATTATTTTTCTTAAGTAATTGATAGGTTAAACTTGTTAGCTCATCAACACTATAATTTACTTTTAAATACATTTTTTCGGCAGAATACAATAAACGTTTATAATGCTCGTCCGCTTTAAATATTCTTGTTCCATCCGGTGTTTCGTATGAACGGATACCTTCAAATACTCCACTGCCATAATGCATGGTTTGAACATAAGGGCTAACCATTACATCTTTAGCTTTTAGCCATTCGCCATTAAAAAAAACTTCTGTGTCGTTGTTGTAATACATCTTCTTTTATTTTAAAATTATTAATAAATAAAAAAAGCCTCCCAGTTAGGAAGGCTTAATTGTTATCATAACATTATCCTTCCCTTCAAGAGATTGAAATAATAATTATGCTATTAATTGATTTGTTTATCATTATTTTAGTGCGACGCAAAATTAAATTATTTTAAAGCTGAAATATCTAAATAAATTAAAGGATTTAGTAAGTCTGAAAAACAGACAATAATTGGTTTTTAAATTTTTGTCAAATTAAAGTTTAACTAGTTTTTGTATAGTAGGTTGATCATTTACTAAAACTTTTAAGAAGTAAATTCCTGCATTTAATTTACTTATATCAAGATTAATGGAAGTCATTCCAATATCATATTTATTAGCATCATATTTTTTAATAGTTCGGCCAATTTCGTTTACTATATCTATGCTTACCAATGATGTTTGATACAATTTAATATCTAGCACTACATAATCATTACTGGGGTTTGGATATGTGATAATTTCAGAATTTAACTTGCGAGCACAAGCATGCTCAACTGAAATTATTTTTGAACTAGATGTTTTACCATCAAAATCTTTTTGGGTTAGTCGATAATAGCATGTGACATCTAAGTTATCTTCATCTATATAGCTGTAGTTGTTTATGCGACCACTAGCGCCTAAACTTATAACACTTCCAATAGTTTCAAAATCTATTCCGTTTGTAGAGCGTTCAATTTTAAATTCACTATTATTTATTTCAGAGGCGGTTTGCCAGTTTAAAATAACTTGTCCGTTACTGCATTCGCCTTCAAAACGAGTAAGTTCGATGGGGAGGATAATAAAATTAGTGCAATTTCCAGTAAAAGATGGAATAGTTGGACTAGCAAATGTATATGGAGAAGATATATTTGATCCTGCGCCTAACGCGCATGGACCTGATCCTGAATAGGTTATTGTAGGATTACCTGAATTAGTAATTTTAAAAGTATTGCCAGCACAACTATTTGTGCTTCCACCACCTATATCGATAGCACCAGCGCTAAATGTTGTTTCATTTATTGTTATAGAAAATTTATTGGAGCCGTTTATTCTAGCCCCAATATCATTTCCGGTAGTTCTTTGACCGGTGTTTCCTGAAAAGCTACAGGAATCTATTTTTAGTGTTACATTTCCACTAGAAGGCGTCAATCCAACGCCGCCAAAACTTGTAGTAGACGCTCCAAAACTTTTATTATCTGATATTTTACATTTCGTTAAAGTCATGGTGCCACTAACAATTCCTATACCTGCTCCAACATAATACGGCCCACCACTTGTTGAAACTGTATTGCTAAGAATACTTGATTCTCTGATTGTTACATTCCCCCCATTACAATAAACGCCAGCTCCGCCACCTTGTCCTCCAATATTATTAATAATGGCGCTATTTTTTACATTAACAACGTTTGTGTTATGAATACTATAAACATATAAACCAGCGCCACCGAATGCTGTTTTAGAATTATATGCAATTATTACATTTTGTATAGTTAGATTAATTGCATTACCAATAGCGTCTATACCACCGCTATAAGATGAGCCTGTGGCGTTACAATTGGAACCGCCTCCTTTCAATAAGACTGTAGAATTTGGGCCTATAGCAATTGCTGCATTTCCATTAGTGCCATTATCAAATAAACTAACATTTTCAATTACGACACCTGTCGCATTATAAATTGAAAGCACCTGTCCACCAGTATTAATTCCATTATAAACAGTGCCGCTATTTGGAGCTCCGCCATAATATTTAGTAAATGTCATGTTTTTAACAGTTGTGTTATTAGCATTAATTTGCATAAAATAATCTGTCCCACCACCATGGAAATTATTAGAAAACGTAGTAACTCCCATTCCAGCACCTATAAATGTTAAACCAGAAACAGTAATATTAAATTTACTTTCAGTTGTTACACTTGGAGTTCCCCCTTTTGCATAAATACCAGCATCAATTTTTATTGTATCGCCAGCAGCAAATGAAGAGCCATATAAAGTAAAGAGGTAAGTTAAAGTTAATACAGGGGTAGAAGGAGAAAGCCCTCTTCCTACCGAATTTACACCTGTGTAACGCGTTCCTGAAACAATGCAGTATATGTCGTTAGTTGTAAATCCATCATTGACATAATAGTTAGTAGAGCTTAGTGTGCCAACATTTATGAAATAAAAAGAAATTAGTACAAGTAAATTTTTTGTCATCTTTTAGTTACTCTTACATCAAAAATATGGCATATTTCTAATTTTATTGGCAATTATTAGTTATTTTTAGGAAGTCTGAATTTATATCATGAAAAAAAACAGCAATTCCTTTGTTTTGATTAAGAGTTTAACCATGTCTGAAAAGAGGTATTTTAAAATATTTTCTGAAAGACATACCATTGGTGCTCAAAACAAATATGTTGCATTATTTGATGAATTGGACAAAATAGAAAATGAAAATGACTCAGAAATTAAAAGAAATTTAACAGCAATAGGAATTAATGCCGATTTTCTTTCGGCAGATAAAAATTACCTTTATCAATTAATTTTAAGAAGCTTAAACGAGTTTCATAACTCCAAAACATTTAATTTACAAGTTAAGGATTTATTACTTTCTATTGAGATACTATTTCATAAAGGATTATATCATGAATCGTTAAAATTGATTAATAAAGCAGAATTGCTTGCTGATGAATGCGAAAATTTTCAATTAATGATTGACATTTTAACTTGGAAAAAAAAATGTAGTGGCTATTCTTTAGGATTAAAAAAAGCAGCTGAGGCTAATTTGCAAATTGATAAGTACATTGCTTTATTGAACAATTTAAAACGAACGACCGATTTATATTATGAAAGTAATTTGCTGCAAACAGAAAACGAAAAGTATACTTATGCTGATATTCAAAAAAAGTATGCGGAAATACTAAACCAACCCGAACTAAAATCTGAAAAAAATGTTTTATCCTTTTCAGCAAAAATATTTTATCATTTGATATATTCAAATTATTACGTTGCTGTTGAAGATAAACGAAAAGAATATGATCATTTGCAAAAGTTAGTAGATGTTTTAAATGCATCTAAAACCTACGCAGCAGAAAACCCTTTAGATTACATCTCAATTTATAACAGATTATTATCGATAAAAAAGTTCTTCCCTAGCAATGCTTTTTTTGATGACATTAAAGTGCTTAATGATTTTGCTAAAGAAGTAACTATAAGAAAGGAAGTTGTATTGCAACGTGTTTTTGTGCACACAAATACTCACGAGTTAGAATATTATTTGATAAATAACCGTTTCAGGCAAGCTTTGGCAAAAACTACTAGTATTGATAAGGAGCATTATAAATTATCGATGGATATGGAACCGTACCACATGATTTATTTTTTTTATCTTCAGGCGGTTACCTTAGTTTATTTAGGTCAGTTTCATAAGAGTTTAAAAATTGTGAATAAATCATTACAAGATTTTACTTTTGATGCAAGGCCCCAAGTTTATTTAAGGCTAGAACTTTTAAATGTTATAATTCATTATGAATTAAAGAACTATACATTAGTAAAATCCTTAGCTAAACAAGTTTTAAAAAAGAATAGCGTTACAAGAATTTTTAGTACAACAGAAGAAAATATATTAGCTGTTTTTATAAAAATTGTTAGTTTAAAACACAGCACCCAAAAAGAAGAATTGGTTTATTGGCAAAAATTAATGCAAACAATAAATAGCAGTAAAGACAAATTGTTTATTAATATTTTAAATGAAAATTATGTAAAATGGGTTAGTGCCAAAATAAAAAGAAAATTGGTGTGTGACCTTTATGAATAACCTTTTATAAGTAATTGATAGTCTAAGCAGTTAGTCACCCTGAACTTGATTCAGGGTCTCTGAGATGCTGAATCAAGTTCAGCATGACCGCCATAATTGGACGATGTAATAAATGTATTTGGTATTATAAAACTTTAAACTGATCTCCATCCGATAAAACAGGAAATAAATTTCGAAAATCTTCTAAATAATTATAAGACAAATCGAACGATTCCGTTTTATCTTCGTGTGATTGAATAGTGCTCATTAATTCTCCTCGAGGATTTATAATCGCTGAATCGCCAGAATGCGCAACCCCATTCCCGTCATTGCCAGTTCTATTTAATCCTACCACATAAGATTGATTTTCAATAGCTCTTGCAATCAATAATTGTTTCCATGGATAAGCTCGCACTTCAGGCCAATTTGCAACATAAATTAGAACATCATAACAATTTTCTTTTTGGTTTTTACTCCATACCGGAAATCGCAAGTCATAACAAATTAGAGGACAAATTTTCCAGCCTTTATAGTCAATTATTAATTTCTCGCTTCCTGCTTTATAAAACTGATCTTCGTTCCCCATTTTAAATAAATGGCGCTTATTATAAAATTGAAAACTCCCATCTGGGTTTACCCAATATAATCTGTTATAAAACTGCCCTTTATCTTTTACAGAAATACTTCCAACTAAAACACATTTTTTATGTTTTGCTTTTTCCATCATCCATTGCAATCCTTTTCCTCCATGTTCTTCAGCAAATTGTTTCGGATTCATTGTAAAGCCAGTAGTAAACATTTCTGGCAATACAATAATATCTGTTGGTATAATGATGTTATTAATTTTAGAATCAAAGTGCTTTAAATTACTTTCTGCATCTTCCCAATATAAATGGGTTTGAATAATTGTTATGTTTAAATCTTCCATTTAATATTGATTATTATATGCTGGTTTTAACCAAAAGTTGTTAAGTAAAGTTATTACTTAATGTTTCTAACTAAAGTTTACATAGTATTTCTGCTGCTTTTTCTAAAGTTTCTTCTTTTTTTGCAAAGCAAAACCGTAACAATTGTTGCTGATTATTTTTTGTATAAAAAACGGATAATGGAATGGACGCTAATCCTTTTTCTTTTGTTAATCTTATTGCAAAATCAGTGTCTATTTCGTCTGTAATGGCTTTGTAATTTAATAATTGAAAATAAGTCCCGGTGCAAGATTCAATGGTGAAACGCGAAGTTGAAATTAGTTTTCTGAAATAATCACGCTTTGCTTGATAAAATTTATGAAGTTCAAGATAAGTAGTGCTATCTTTTAAATAATCTGCTAAAGCAAGTTGAAATGGATGGTTAACGCAGAATACTAAAAACTGATGTACTTTTCTAAACTCAATCATTAACTCTTTTGGTGCAGCTACATAACCAATTTTCCAACCAGTGGCATGAACTGTTTTTCCAAAAGAGGAAACAATAATAGATTGTGCCGCTAAGGTTTTAAACCTAGCTACGCTTTGATGTTCTTTGCCATCAAAACACATATGCTCATAAACCTCATCACTAATTACAATAATATTTTTACCTATCACTAATTTTTGAAGTTCCAGCACATCACTTTCCAAAAGGGTTGTTCCGCTTGGATTGTGAGGCGAATTAATTATGATCATGCGGGTATTATCTGTAATGGTTTTTTTTACAATTTCCCAATTAATAGTAAAGTTTGGATATTCTAAAGCAATAGGTTTTACAACGCCACCATGAACTTCAATGGCAGGAATGTAGCAATCGTAAGCGGGCTCAAAAACAATAACTTCATCACCCTTATTTATAAAAGCTGCAATGCTCGTGTAAATTGCCTGGGTAGCGCCTGCTGTAATTGTAATTTCGGTTTCAGGATGATAAATTGCCCCGTAACAATTATGCAAAAGTTCACTTATCACTTCTCTTAAGGGTTGCGCACCGGTCATTGGCGCATACTGATTAAACCCATCGCTCATGTGTTTTTGAGCAAAATCAAGTAATTTTGAGTCGCAGCCAAAATCCGGGAACCCTTGTGATAAATTAATAGCGTTATATTCTTTTGCTAAACCACTCATTATAGTGAATATTGTAGTGCCAATAGCTGGTAATTTTGAATTTATCTGCATATTTTTTATTAATAATTAGACTAAGTTGCTAAAAAAATCTTATTTTTGCTACCCGTTCTTGGATTTTCATTAAAATAATAAAAAACCATTAACTAAATGGTCCTGTGGCCGAGTGGTTAGGCTCAGCTCTGCAAAAGCTGCTACTCCAGTTCGAACCTGGACGGGACCTCTAAAAACCCTCTAAATCAATTTGATTTTAGAGGGTTTTTTATTTAGTTTTAAATTAATAAAAGCTGTTGAAAAAGTACTATTTATATTTTTTTTTACTGTTTACTCTAAATCAGCTTTTACAAGCTCAAAATCCTGTTGCATTTCAAATAACTTCAGAAGAAGGTTTACCAAGCCAAACTATTTATAGCGCTGTACAAGACAAAAAAGGATTTATTTGGATAGGAACGGACGCTGGTTTATATAGGTATGATGGAATTCGTTATTATGAATATAAACATCCGTTGCAAAAATCACGTTCATTAACTGGGCTTGAAAAAGCGATGGATGGTAAAATATACACGTATAATTTTAACGGGCAGATTTTTTTTATAGAAAATGATTCTTTGAAATTGTTGCATGCTTGGGATAAAGGATCGGTTTCAAACATTTGTACTGATAAAAGTAACAACCTTTGGGTGTGTTATAAAGAAGGTGTTGCTAAACTTTCTAATAAAACAAATACATGGGCAAATTTTGCGTCTACCATTAAATATCCAACAAGCAACTATACAAATTCATGTTTTGTAGATAACGACAATGTTTTTTGGTGCCTTGGTCCGAAAGGATTAATTCGAATTAAAAATGATATAGAAACATGTTATCCCTTAAATTGGCATGAAAAAAAAGTGTCAGGTGAATATCAACTTACATTCTATAGTCAACAAAAATTTATTTTTAGTCAAGTTGATGGAGAAATATTTCACCTAGTTGCAGGGAACTTAAAACCCTTTTATTCCAAAAATTTAAATCCACTTCTTAAAGACAAAAAAATAACTAGGGTTGAAGAAGATCACCAAAATCGTATTTGGATATACACCTATAGCGGAATTATAATTTATGATATTAAACATGACACAAGCGAATTATTGTATGAAGACAAAGCTTTTTCGTGCGGCATTCAGGATGACGAGAATTCTTACTGGCTTAGTACACTTCATGACGGGTTACTCAGAATACCTGAATTGTCGAATAAATTATGGATTATAAAAGATGATGCAAATGGGAATACAAAAATTAATAAAGTAGTATGCGCTAAATCTTCCGTTTTTTTTGCTTCAGTTAATGGAAAAATTGGGGAACTAACATTAAATGATAATAGTATAAACACCTTCTCACTTGCTACTAAGTCGGATATACAATCACTTGCATTAGCGGAAGATAAACAGTCTATTTTTTTTGGAATTCAATCTAGTGTTTATACTTTCAAGCAAAATAAAGCAAAAATCATTAGCGAGAAACTTCCTCCTGCAAAAGACATATTACAAATAGGAAACAGTTATGTTATTGCTACTTCAAAAGGAGTATTCTATTATAGCCCCATTGAAAATTTAAAAATAGAAGTTTTAAATAAAAAATGGACAAGATCAATTGCCTACGATAAAACAAATAGTCGTTTATATCTTGCTACAAATAGCGGTATTGATATTTACAACTATCAAAATCAACATTGGGAATATAAAGGCACGCAACTAGATAGTTTGCAGATTATTTCACTTTCCATGTCCTCAAAAAATAAAATTCACGCTTTATCTTTTAATGGGAATATCTATGAACTATCATCTGTTCAAACAGCTTTACATCTCACGTCTATAGATAAAGCTATTATTGGTTATCAAATTAAAGAAAATGATGATTGTCTTTTTTTAGCTACAAACAAAGGTCTTTGGATATACAACTTACAAAATAAAAAAACAAAACTTATTAATCGATTATCTGGTTTAGCATCAAATACTATAGATGGTTTAGACATTGATTCTGAATATATATGGTTGGCAACTTCAAAAGGTATTCAGCAACTACCATTACATACAAATAACAAAATTACGTCCTCAAAAATATATTTAAAAAACATTTCGGTCAATAACTCCATTGTTAATTATAAAAAGCCATTAAATCTAAACTATAAAGATGAGCTAAAAATAGAATTGAATGCAGTTGCATTAAGCTCCGAAAATCACTTTCAATATGCTTATCGATTAGACACTATCAACTCTTGGATATTTTTGCCAGCAGAAATAAATCAAATTGAATTGCCTGTTCTCAGTTCTGGCCCCTTCAATTTAGAAATAAAATTAGTAGATCATTTAGGAAAAGATTCCATTAATTCTGTACTAATAAATGGAACAGTAAACCCTCCGTTTTGGCAAAGGTGGTGGTTTTATCTTATGATTGGGATTACCTGTATATTACTTGCGCTTATTATTTTTAAGCAACGCGTAAAAGTTATTCATAAAAAACAATTAAAAGAATTAGAACGTATTAATCTCGAACATCAATTAAAACTATCACAAGAAACTGCATTAAGAGCTCAAATGAATCCGCATTTTATATTTAATGTATTAAATTCTATAAAAAGTTATATCTATGATAACGACAAAAAAAAAGCGGCAAGTTATCTTCAACGATTTTCTGATTTGGTGCGTAAAATATTAGAACAAAGCTCCATGTCGTGGGTAAAATTAGATGAAGAAATAGAACTATTAAAATTATATATCGAACTAGAGTCGATGCTGTTTATTGATGAGTTTCAGTATTCTATTCAAATAAATGACAATATCGATACTAGCCACACCGCTCTACCATCCCTTATTTTACAACCCTTTATAGAAAACGCCTTTAAACATGGGTTAAGGCATAAACTTGGAGAAAAGAAGCTGGATATACTTTTTGCGATGGATACTACAAACACTGTTTTAAATGTGACGATAACCGACAACGGTATTGGACGAAGTCAATCGAAAATAATTAATGATAGTAATTATAAAAAACATCAATCTTTTTCCACAGATGCCATTAATAAAGTTACTGTTTTAAATCAAAATCAACCTGGAATTATTGCCATCAATTATTTAGATTTATACAACAACAATCATGATAGTATAGGCACATCGGTAGTAATAAAAATTAAATCAAATGACTAAACTTAAAGCGATAATCATCGACGATTCTCCACAAGCTAGAAAACTACTTTTAATGATGTTAGAAGAATATACTAAAGATTTAGAAGTAATTGCAGAAGCTGAACAAGCTGCTCAAGGTTTAGATTTGATAAAAAAACATGCACCTAATGTTATTTTTTTAGACATTGAAATGCCTGGAAAATCAGGAATTCAACTAGCTGAACAATTATTGATTGAAAAAATAAATCCAGCAATCGTTTTTACAACAGCTTATAACGATTATGCTTTAAAAGCATTTCGATTAAGCGCTATTGATTATTTATTAAAACCCATAAATGAAAAACATTTACAAGAAGCAATTGAGAAAATAAAAAAAGTACATCCAAAAGCGGAGGAAGAAAAAAAGCTAAAAACATTTATAACTAATTACAATACTGCTTTTCCAAAAACATTAAGCATTCCAACTTCTACGGGGTATCAATTTTTAAAAATTGATACTATCTTATATATGAAAGCAGATGGTTCTTACACTCATATATTTTTTGATAAAGAAAAGTCAATCACCGTTTCTAAAAATTTAAAATATTTTGAAACTGCTCTTGATGGCTATTCTCAATTTATACGAGTGCATCGAAGTTATTTAATAAATCTTTTGCAAATGAAAAAATTTGATAAACAAAATAGAGGAGAAATTATTATGAATGATGATGCTATTATTGATTTAGCTAGAGAAAAGCGGGAGGACTTTTTTAATGCCGTAGAAAAATTTATGCTTTAATTTTTTAATTTAATCTTATTTGTTTTCTAAAATCATTTTAATTACAGTGATTTTTTGGTATTTATCGATTTAGATAATTTTTATGTGGTGTAAATGAGTTTTCTTTTTTAAGAGCCACAAACTCAAACGCGTCATTCACAAAACGCTTTTTTTTAGCCTACAGTTATATTTTAGATTTGTGTAAAATTATAAAATCTAAAAAAATGATCAAAAAATTACTTTTAGTAGCGGCCATATTAGGATGTATACAAACAAAAACGAAAGCACAAGCGGGGGCAGCATTAAGTTTTGATGGCACTAATGATTACATTACTATACCAGCCGTATATTCAAATGAATACACGATTGAGGCTTGGGTTAAATTAAATTCACTAGCCAATAGAAACATTATAGCAGGAACAAACTCATCAGGCCCTTCTCTTTTTTTATCTAATTGTTTACGTGTAAATTCTGCCGGTTTATTCGAGCATTATACTTATGATGGTGCTGCCAAAACTTTACAAAGCTCCGTGACGATAACTGCTGGAACTTGGTATCATGTTGCAATTAGTGCCAAAAGCAACGGTGTTATGAAAATAGTAGTAAATGGAAACGAAACCATCTCAACATTTTCAGTTGGTACGCTTTGGACCGGCTTAACATCTTTTAGATTAGGGCAAAATACGTTAGGTAATTTTAATTATTTTAATGGAAGTATGGATGATTTTCGTGTTTGGAACCGCCAATTGTGTATAGACGAGATTTTAAATAATAAAGACGGTGAAATATTAACTACTGCGCCTGGTCTTGCTACTAATATGCATTTTAATCAAGGTTTATCTGGTGGCGGTAACTCAACTGTGACTTCGGCCCTTGATGATTCAGGCTTTAATCGAAATGGAACATTAACTAATTTTACATTGTCAGGTACTGCTTCCAACTGGGTTGCCCCTGGTGCAGTTACTTCAGGAGTTGCTGTTACTACTTTTGCTTTGCCTACAGTTAGTGTCACCCCATCAGCTACACTCGTTTGTGGTGGAGCTCAAAATACATTTACAGCAAGTGGTGCGTTTAATTATAGTTGGTCAAGTTCATTTCCCGGTCAAACAAACACTGCAACCAATATTTACACAATCACAACTGCTAATGTCCCTGGTAATTGGAATGTACAAGTATTTGGAACTGATGTAAACGGTTGTTATGCTCCTGCGCAGGTTGTTACCTTTAGCACTGTAAACACCCCGGTTTTATCAAACGATTTGGGATACTTTTGCTCAGGTAGTAGTTATACTATTTCTCCTACAGTAGCTATCGGTGGTCCGATAACTTCCTATACTTATAGCACAGGTTCAAGTGTTTTTTCACCAACAAGCACTACAACGTACACGGTAATTGGTGCTAATGCTTTAGGTTGCGTGTCGGGTGTGGCAACAGGTACGGTTGAGGTTTGTGGTGCAAGTGGAAGTTCATTAAACATGAATGGAACAGATGATGTATTA
Organism: Bacteroidia bacterium; assembly: GCA_021740825.1. GTDB lineage: Bacteria > Bacteroidota > Bacteroidia > B-17B0 > Aurantibacillaceae > UBA4416. The sequence goes on from JAIOZA010000014.1 coordinate 22,552, forward strand.
AATACTGGTATATTATATAGTGATTTTACAAACAGCTGGACCTTTGAATGTTGGGCAAAAAGTCCAAGTACTCCAACTAGTGGCAAATTTAATGGTCCAATGTATGGCGCAAACATGGGTATTGTTTGGGACCATAATACTCTTATTTATAGAGGAAGCGCAACAGTACAAGATGCTTCAAATAATTTTTATGGTGCTTCATTCGGCTCTTTATTAGCAAATACTTGGTATCACTTAGCAGCAACGTATGATGGGACGGTTTTAAAAGCCTATAAAAATGGTGTATTAACTGCATCTGTAACTACTTTGGGCGGGTTGTCCGCAGCTTCAGGCGGTTTGACTTTTGGTAAACATCCAACCCTTAGCCAATTTTGGGACGGAACAATAGATGATGCTAGAGTTTGGACAGTTGCTAGAACTTGTAATGAGATTAATCAAAATATGAATATAGAATTAACAGGAAACCAAATAGGATTAAAAGCGTATTATAAATTTAATGAAGGAACTCCTACGGCTAATAATACAACTATTACCTCAACATCTGATGCTTCTGGAAATAATTACAATTGTTCTTTAGCTGGATTTACAAGAAATGGAGCAACTTCCAATTATCTTATAGGTGCTCCATTTAATAACACATTAAATCCATTATGTTTAACAACTGGTATTAATGAAATAAGTAAATTAAGCACGTTGTTAATTTATCCAAATCCAGCATCATCAATACTAAACATTGAAGCCATGGAAGAAACGCAAATTATTATTGTAAATATTTTAGGTGATGTACTTTTAAAATCAACCCTTAATGGAATAAGCAAACTAGATGTTAGCGATTTAAGCGCTGGTGTTTATTTCATTCAAGATTCAAAATCAGGACAAACTATTAAATTTATTAAAGAATAGTTTACCAACTGAAATAATTTAAAAAAAACCTGTATGAGTTACTTCTGCAGGTTTTTTTATGCTTTAAAAGTTGATAGTTTTATCACTATTTATAGTATTATTACTCTTTTAAATTTTGTTTGGTATTTAACAACTAACGTATTTTTATTTAAAAACTAATGGATTTATTCTCCGATAATCAAATCAGCAATTTACTACCTTATGATGGTACTGCTTTTTATTACGGAAGGGTCATGCCTCAAGGAGAAGCCAGTCATTATTTTAACCGATTATATAATACCATCGAATGGAGAAATGACGAAGCTATTGTTTTTGGAAAACATTTTATTACATCACGAAAAGTAGCCTGGTATGGAACGGAAGAATACAGTTACTCGTATTCTAACACCACCAAAAAAGCATTACCGTGGACAACAGAACTATTAGCACTAAAAGCATTAGCTGAACAAACAACTAAGGCTACCTACAATTCGTGTTTATTAAATTTATATCACAATGGTAGTGAAGGCATGAGTTGGCATAGTGATGCAGAAAAAATGCTGCAAAAAGATGGTTCCATCGCTTCATTTACTTTTGGCGCCGAACGTAAATTTGCCTTTAAACACAAACTAACAAAAGATACTACTGCAATATTATTAGAACACGGAAGTTTATTAGAAATGAAAAACAATACTCAAACTCATTGGCTGCATCGTTTACCGCCTTCAAGGCTTGTCAAAACTGCACGAATTAATTTAACATTCAGAACTATTTTAAAGAATCGATAAGTTTTGCTTGGCATCCAATACAGGAGTTATTTAAATCAATACAGTAATTTTTCCAACAACATTAAGTCGCAATAAATTTAGAACTATTCCAAATAAGCAATATTTCTCCCACGTTTAAACCAAATTAGGCTTATTCTTGTTATTAAATTGATAAAAGCACTAAATTTTATTGCAATAAACGCTTCACAATTATACATTTGCGAAGTAAAAATTAAATACAATTTCTATTATGAATTCCCCATCGTTCAAAAAAGTATAATTTTTATGAAAATGATGGGAAAATCATAAAATAATTAAAACAACAAAATCAACTTTATGAGTCAAGGATTTTTAAAAACATCAATCGGAAAAAAAGTTGTAATGGGCGCAACAGGTTTATTCCTTATTACATTTTTAGTAGTGCACTGCTTTATTAATTGCCTTATCTTTTTTAATGATGGCGGTTTAACATTTAACATTGGTGCTGATTTTATGGCGCACAATTGGCTAATCAGAGCAGGAGAACTTGTGCTATTTGCCGGGTTAATAATTCATGTTTTTCAGGCCTTAATTTTAACCTTAGAAAATAAAAAAGCGCGTCCTGTGGGATATTTAAAAGTAGATGGAGCTGCTAATTCTTCTTGGTATAGCCGCTCAATGGGATTATTAGGAACTTTATTATTAATGTTTTTAATTATTCACTTAGTTCATTTCTGGGTAAAATCTCGGTTTACCGGGTTACCAGGTCACGATACTAACGGTAACGAAAATTTATATGCAGTAATGCAAGAAACATTTAAAATGTTTTGGGTAGTTATTTTGTATACACTAGCAATGATTTCGTTAGCATACCATTTATTACATGGGTTTCAATCGGCATTCCAAACTTTAGGACTAAATAATAAATTATATACACCAATCATTAAAAAGGTAGGTATTTATTTTTCAATTTTTGTTCCATTCATTTTCGCATTAATGCCAATATTAATGTATTTAGGCATCATTAAATAATTAAAATATTCAACCTTACATTCTTAATTTTTCAATATGAGTAAATTAGATTCAAAAATACCTGAAGGATCCATAGAACAGAAGTGGACAAAATACCGTTCAAGCATAGCTCTTGTAAATCCAGCTAACAAACGTAGTTTAGAAGTTTTAGTTGTAGGGTCAGGATTAGCCGGTGCATCTGCAGCTGCAACATTAGCTGAGGCAGGGTACAAAGTAAAAGTATTTTGCTTTCAAGACTCTCCTCGTCGTGCACATTCAATTGCAGCGCAAGGAGGAATTAATGCTGCAAAAAATTATCAAAATGATGGCGACTCAACTTACCGTTTATTTTATGATACAATAAAAGGTGGTGATTACAGAGCCCGTGAAGCAAATGTTCATCGTTTAGCGGAAGTATCAACTAGTATTATTGATCAATGTGTTGCTCAAGGGGTCCCATTAGCTCGCGAATACGGCGGATTGTTAAGTAACCGTTCGTTTGGTGGTACACAAGTACAACGTACATTTTATGCAGCTGGTCAAACTGGGCAACAATTATTATTAGGAGCATACTCTGCATTACAGCGTCAAGTTGGCTCAGGTAACATCGAACTATGTCACCGTCACGAAATGCTTGATATTGTAACTATTGATGGTGTAACTCGTGGAATTATTGCGCGTAATTTAATTACTGGCGAAATGGAAAAACATTTTGGTCATGCCGTTTTATTATGTACTGGTGGTTATGGTAATGTATTTTACCTTTCAACTAACGCTATGGGAAGTAATGTAACTGCTGCTTGGAAAGCTCATAAAAAAGGAGCGTTTTTTGCAAATCCATGCTACACGCAAATTCATCCTACTTGTATTCCTGTTTCTGGTGATCACCAATCTAAATTAACATTAATGTCGGAATCGTTGCGTAACGATGGACGTATTTGGGTTCCAAAAAAGAAAGATGACACTCGTAAGGCAACAGATATTCCTGAAGAAGAAAGAGATTATTATTTAGAGCGTCGTTACCCTGCGTTTGGAAATTTAGTTCCTCGTGACGTAGCTTCTCGCGCAGCCAAAGAGCGTTGTGATGCTGGATATGGAGTTGGTAAGTCAAAAATGGCGGTGTATTTAGATTTTGCATTTAATACGGCTCGTTACGGAAAAACAGAAGCTACAAAACGTAATCTTCACAACCCAAGCCAAGAAGAAATTATGCGCTTAGGTAAAGAAGTAGTAAAAGAAAAATACGGTAACTTGTTTGATATGTATCAACAAATTACAGGCGAAAATCCATACGAAGTTCCAATGCGTATTTATCCCGCAGTTCACTATACAATGGGTGGTTTATGGGTAGATTATAATTTAATGACAACGGTAAAAGGTTTATATGCCTTAGGTGAGGCTAATTTCTCTGATCATGGCGCTAACCGTTTAGGAGCTTCTGCATTAATGCAAGGTTTGGCAGATGGCTATTTTGTTATTCCCTATACGTTAGGTGTTTATTTATCTGCCGAAGTAACTCGTATGAGTGCTGAAAAAGATAAATCAGATTCAATTGATAAATTAAAAACAAAACATCCGGCATTTGAGACTGCATTAAAAGAGCAAACGGATTTAATCAATAAATTTTTAAATATAAAAGGCACTAAATCAGTAGAAAGTTTCCACAAACGTTTAGGATTAATTATTTGGAATAAATGTGGTATGGCTCGTAATAAGCAAGGTTTATTAGATGCTATTGCTGAAATTCAAGCATTGCGTAAAGAATTTTGGAGCGATGTGCGTGTGTTAGGAACAGCCAATGAGTTTAATCCTGATTTGGAAAAAGCTGGTCGTGTAGCTGATTTTATTGAGTTGGGAGAGTTAATGTGTAAAGACGCCTTAAATCGCGAAGAAAGTTGTGGTGGTCACTTCCGTGAAGAGCATCAAACAGAAGAAGGTGAAGCAAAACGTGATGACGTAAACTTTGCTTATGTTGCCGCTTGGGAATACAAAGGTGTGAGCGAATGGGAATTAAACAAAGAAGAGTTAAAATACGAGAATATTAAAATTGCACAAAGAAGCTACAAGTAATTAGAAATAAGAAAACAGGCAATAGTTAATAGTGAAAATAAACTCATATAGGAATTTAATTGTTTGGCAAAAATCCGTTGCATTAGTTACCGATATTTATACTCTTACTAAGTCTTTTCCTCAAGAAGAAAAATTTGGAATAGTTTCTCAATTAAATAGAGCGAGTGTTTCAATTCCTTCAAATATAGCAGAAGGTTGGGGAAGAGAATCTTCTAAAAACTATTTGCAATTTTTGAGAATTTCAAGAGGTTCTTTGATGGAGACAGAAACGTTATTAGAAATTTCTAAAAACTTGAACTACATCAACGATAGTGAATTTAAAGTTATTTCTGATAATATTGAGGAGGTGAGTAAAATTTTACAAGGATTAATTAAAAGCATTCAACAAAAAATTAAAATAACACAAACTATTTAGCAAAAGGCGCTAATGCCTAATGCCTAATCACTAATAACAAAATAAAATGGGATCAGGAAACGGAACAGAATTGAATCTAACTTTAAAAGTTTGGAGACAAAAAAACACTAAAGCAACTGGTAGTTTTGAAACGCATCAATTAACAGGCATTTCAACAGACATGTCGTTTTTAGAAATGTTTGATGTATTAAACGAAAAATTAATTAGCGAAGGAAAAGAAGCCATCGCTTTTGATCATGATTGCCGTGAAGGTATTTGTGGCATGTGCAGTATGTATATCAATGGTCGTCCGCACGGTCCAAAACAAGGTGTAACAACGTGCCAGTTACACATGCGTTCGTTTAAAACAGGTGATACTATTGTTGTAGAACCATGGAGAAGTGGTGCTTTTCCGGTAATTAAAGATTTAGCAGTTGATAGAAGTGCATTTGATAGAATTATTGCAAGTGGAGGTTACATCTCTGTAAACACAGGTAATGCCCAAGACGCAAACAATATCTTAATACCAAAAACAGATGCAGATGAAGCTTTTGGTGCAGCAGCTTGTATTGGCTGCGGTGCTTGTGTAGCCGCTTGTAAAAATAGCTCAGCTATGTTATTTGTTTCAGCAAAAGTATCTCAATTGGCATTATTACCTCAAGGACAAGTTGAACGTAAAGAGCGAGTATTAAAAATGGTTGCTCAAATGGATGAAGAAGGATTTGGTAACTGCACGAATACAGGCGCTTGTGAAGCTGAATGTCCTAAAGGAATTTCTTTGGAAAATATTGCACGTATGAACAGAGAATTAATGGGAGCAACTTTTAAGTAAAGAATTTTATAACCTTAAATTTATAGTACCTTCTATTTCTAAAAATAGAAGGTATTTTTTTATGTATCCTGCAACAATTTCCTCGCCAAATTGTCTTTATAGTAATTTACAATCTATTGTAAATGAATGATTTTATCTAATTTACTTTACACCACACATTATGAAATTTTATAACATTAAGAGCACGCAGCATTTACCAATTTCGTTAGAGGAAGCTTGGGATTTTTTTTCGTCACCAAATAATTTAGCAAAAATTACACCTCCCGATATGGGTTTTATTATTACATCTGATAAAAAAGATGGTCAAAAAATGTATGCTGGACAAATTATTACTTATATTATAAAGCCAATGTTTGGTATTCCAGTAAAATGGATGACTGAAATTACGCATGTAAAAGATGGCGAATATTTTATTGATGAGCAGCGTTTTGGTCCTTACAAATTATGGCATCATCGCCACTCATTTACAAAAACAGCAACAGGGGTAGAAATGAATGATGAGGTAAATTATGTTTTACCATTTGGCATTTTTGGATCTATAGCTCATGCATTATTTATTAGAAAACGTGTAGAAGAAATTTTTACATACAGAACTAAAGTGGTAGACAAATTATTTTCAATTAAATAAAATAGTTAACTTCCCTTTCTACAAAAATCGGAGTCGGATTGTAGTAATATTTAATTTAAATTTACAGTATGTTTACGGGAATTATAGAAGGCCTTTCAAAAGTTGAAGCAATTGAAAAAGAAAACACAAATGTACATTTTACATTTAGCTGTTCTTTTACTCATGAATTAAAAATAGATCAAAGCGTTGCGCACAACGGCGTGTGCTTAACTGTTGTGAAGATTAACGGAAATCAATATACCGTAACTGCCATTGATGAAACTTTACAGAAAACCAATTTAGGAAATTTAAAAGTTGGGGACGAAGTAAATTTAGAGCGTTGCATGCCCGCTAACGGTCGCTTTGACGGACACATCGTTCAAGGCCATGTAGATCAAACAGGTATTGTAATTTCTATTATTGACAACAAAGGTAGTTGGACTTACACTATTCAATACAATCCTAAATTGGGGAATGTAACAGTAGAAAAAGGAAGCGTTACTATAAATGGAACAAGTTTAACAGTGGTTGATTCAAAGGATGATTCTTTCTCTGTTTGCATTATTCCTTATACTTTTGAAAACACCGGGTTTAAAAATTTAAAAGTAAACGACGTTGTTAATTTAGAATTTGATATTGTAGGAAAATATGTTGCTCGCTTGCTTAACAAATAAATCATGCAACAAAAAGTAGATTTTTTAATTATTGGTAGCGGAATTGCAGGTTTAAGTTATGCGCTTAAAGTTGCGGAACATGGTTCAGTTTATATTGTTACTAAAAGTAACGAAGACGAATCTAATACCAAATATGCTCAAGGTGGTATTGCCGCCGTTTGGCATGATAAAGATACGATTGAAAAACACATTCAGGATACGCTAATTGCCGGAGCTGGTTTATGCGATGAAGAAACAGTACGTTTGGTAGTAACTGAAGGCACTCAACGCGTTAGAGAATTAATTGAACTAGGCGCTAATTTTGATAAAACCAAAGAAGGTTCATACGATTTAGCAAAAGAAGGAGGACATTCTGAACACCGTATTTTGCATTATAAAGATATTACTGGTTATGAAATTGAACGCGCTTTGATTGAGCAAATTCGCAAACATAAAAATATAACAGTACTCGATCACCATTATGCAATTGATGTTATTACACAGCATCACTTGGGCGAAGTAGTAACTTCTCACTCAGAAAACATAAAGTGTTTTGGCGCTTATATCTTAAACACAAAAACACAAAAGATAGACACTGTACTTTCTAAAATTACACTGATGGCAACTGGCGGAGCAGGGCACGTATATGCTACTACTACTAATCCTATTATTGCAACAGGCGACGGCATTGCGATGGTTTATAGAGCTAAAGGTCGCGTAAAAGATATGGAATTTGTTCAGTTTCATCCAACCTCTTTATATAATCCGGGCGAGCATCCTAGTTTTTTAATTACAGAAGCTATTAGAGGCTTTGGAGCTGTGCTAAAAACCATGGATGGAAAAGAGTTTATGCAAAAGTATGACGAGCGATTATCTTTGGCACCTCGCGATATTGTTGCTCGTGCAATTGATAATGAATTAAAAACACGAGGCGAAGACTTTGTGTATTTAGATTGCCGCCACATTGATAGAAAATCGTTTATAGAACATTTTCCAAACATTTATACTAAATGCATGAATTTAGATATCGATCCTTTTATTCATTTAATTCCTGTTGTTCCTGCTATGCATTATTTGTGTGGTGGTATTTTGGTTGATAAAAATGGTTTGTCAACCATTGGAAATTTGTTTGCAGTGGGCGAATGCGCTTGCACTGGTTTGCATGGCGCAAATAGATTAGCTAGCAATTCATTATTAGAAGCGGTTGTATTTGCGCATAGGGCTGCAACGTTAGGAGTTGAAAATCTATCTAGTATTTCGTTTGAGGAAAAAATTCCTAATTGGGATGCCGAAGGTACGGAACATGCAGAAGAAATGGTATTGATTACTCAATCGCAACGTGAAGTGCAACAAATTATGAGTAATTATGTTGGCATTGTTAGATCTGAATTACGATTAAAAAGAGCATTCGATCGGTTAGAGATTTTATATAAAGAAAATGAGGCGCTATACGATAAAACAACGTTAACTCAAAAGCTTTGCGAATTGCGCAATTTAATTTGCATTGGCTATTTAATTATAAAACATGCTGTAAGGCGAAAAGATTCAGTTGGTTTGCATTATATGGTAAATTACAACAAGTTGACTTCAAAGTAATAAGCCAGATTGGGTTTCGTGTTTTCTTGGTAATTGATGAATCAAAATTGGATTGAAGGAAAATAATCATTTCACTAAATAAATCTTCCACTTATTATCCCAAACTAACCACTTGTTAGTTTGGGCTATTTTATTTTCTTTATTTACAGTAGCTTTATAAGTAACCAATTAAGCCTACTTTTATGAAATTAACCTTAATTTTTTTAGCAAGTTTATACATTGACATAGCTAATTCACAAACATTTGATTTTTTAAACATTAACCAAGTTAAAGCAATGGTTAATAGTAGTGGTGATTTTAATTGGGATCCCTCATCTAATTTTAATGTAGGTTATGAATGCCCAATTGTAGGTCAGAAATATTGGGCTCCTGCCAGATTATGGCTCGGAGGACTGGATGCTGGTGGTCAATTACATGTAGCTGCTCAAACTTACCGCCAAGCTGGTTTTGACTTTTGGGCAGGTCCATTAACGACAAGTAGTGCTTCAACTAATTCTCTAACAGTTAGTCAATATGACCGAGTGTGGAAATTAAACAAATCGGATATAGACGATTTTTTAATCAACCTAGCTAATGGAAATGTACAAAATGGGAGTTTCATTCCTGCTCCAGATTTATTATCGTGGCCTGGTAATGGTGATATCAGTCAGAATTATTCTGCAACATTAGCACCCTTTTTTGATGCAGACGGAGACGGTTTTTACAATCCAATGTCGGGAGATTATCCTATTATTAAAGGAGACCAAGCTATTTATACTATTTTTAATGATAATTTTTCAAATCATCAAAGCTCTCTTTCAAGTGCTATTGGAGCGGAATTTCATCTCATGGCATATGCTTATGGACCTTGCACTATAACAAGCAGTAACGACTTTTTAAACTATACAACCTTTTATAATTTTAAAATTATAAACCGAAGTTCTACCACACTGCTTAACACTTATGCAAGTTTATTTAATGACATTGATTTATGGGCATATATAGATGATTATGTAGGATGTGATGTTGCTGATCATTACTCCTATTTTTATGATAGTCCAACAGCCACATATAACCAACCTGCTATTGGAATTGTTCAGTTAAAAGGTCCGATTAATACCACAAATAATATTGATGATAATGGAGACGGTATTACTGATGAACCTGGTGAAAATATGAGTATGACAAATTTCATGTATTTTAATAACTCATTTTCAAATGTACAACCTTCTCAGTCTGATCCAAGCAATGGTGTTGAGTATTATCATTATATGAGGAGTTTATGGAGAGATGCAAGTCCTTTAACCTGTGGTGGAAATGGTTATGGGGGAAGTATTCCAACAAATTTTGCGTATTCAAACAACACCTATTCCAACAGTCCATGCGGATCAGGTAGTTGGGTAGAAAATGGCATAGGAAGTGATAAAAAAAGCGTGATGAGTTCTGGACCCTACACACTGCAGCCTGGAGAAATAGTTGAATTAGAATATGCTTACATTCTTGCTTTTGATAGCATTACAAATAGTCCTTTAACAAAATTAGATTTAGCGGTTCAAAATTTACATTCTATTTATAACTCAACTCTAAATCAATGCTTAAATACAAGTGTGAAAGAACAAAATAATCAAATGGACTATTTACTCTCACCAAATCCAACAAACGGACAATTAAATATTGAATTCAACAAAGCAACTACCAACATTTCGATTGAAATTATCGATGCCCTAGGAAAAAAATTAATTCAGCAAAATCTGAAGGTGCTGAATCAAACAACAATTGATGTTAGTAGTCTAAGTTCGGGTATATATTTTTTAAAATTAACATCAGAAGGAAATAGCTCTACTAAAAAATTTATTAAAGTGTTTTAGTCTTGTAATAAATGACCCTATAATGGATATTTTATTCATGGTATATTATTTAAAGTTTTTTATTTTATCTTTCTTTTTCCTTGACGAAAAAGAAACAAAAAGTGAAGACAATTCGCCAACCACCATCTACCCCGCAAAAGCTTGCCAAAATGGCGGTTCGCATCGAATTGACAAATGTCAGCCGCACCATTACAAGCGGATGAGAAACTTATATAAAACAATATTAAATAGTTGTTAAAAGCTTTTCAAACTCTTCTTCTGACGACAATTCGCATGTAGTTCCAACATCATGCATTAAATCATAAATAAAATTTCTATCAGGTAATATTTTGGCGATATGTTTTGTAACAAATGCTTTGCTTCCAATAAAACTAATTTCATCAAATTCATTATTGCTAATAATTTTAAAATAATTCTTATTGTTTTTGTATTTACGATAGTTTGGAAAAGTAATTTCTGATTTTATGTCACCCTGAGCAGAGTCGAAGGGTACTTCTTTTTTAAAATTCATATGAGATGTTTCGTTTAAGGATCGTTATTAATTCCTGAATTATGTTCAAACAATCGTCTTTCAATATCATTTGTTATTCCGGTGTAATATGATTTATCAGAACATTTTAATATATATATACAAAGTAATTAAATAGTTTCATTGGCTTTTATTGGGCTTCGACTCCGCTCAGCCTGACATACTTCGACATTTTACACCTTAGCTTGATATAACATAATTTTTTCACATAAAAAAAGTGTCCGCCAGCTGACGGACACTTTTAAGTTTTTAAAAAATTACAAACCTTGCGGTTGTTGTTGTGGCTGTTCGTCAGGCATTAATTCCTCCATCGGAACAACAGCCGTTAAACGTTTCATTAATTCCTTTGAATGTGCATCTTCTTTAAATTGTTCAGCTAACATTACCAAACGGCGCATAATTTCTTTTGCTTGGTCAACTTCTCTATTAAATGCTGCACGACGAATAGGCTTTTGTGCTTTATACACCTGTAAGTCATTTTCAAAAATAGTAAATAATTTTCCAGACAATTCAATGGCTTTTTTCTTATTCCCAATTTGGTAATAACATGCAATAACTGTGTAAAGTGTAGCTTCGTAGCGCACGTTTTCATCAGGCATTTTTGCTAAACATAAATCCAATACTTTTTCAGCTTTTTGTTTTTGACCTTTATTAATAAGTGCACCGGCTAACGTTGCCATTTGCATGCGCATATTTGAAGCCATACGTGTACAGTTTTCATCTAAACTAACACCTGGCTGATCTAAACCACCCCAGGCAAATTTATTCATAATGTTGTCGTACATGATGTCAGTATTTACACGTCCACCTTGAGCCATTTCATTTTCTGTATTTTTAATTGGAGTTAAGCGATAGGCTAAACCTTCTAATTGAAAATACTCTTCTAATCCTAAATAAGCTTCAGAGCCTGTTGTTACAGCAAAATAAATAGGACGTTTCCAATCGTTATGTGCAATTAAATCAAATACCATTAAATCGTTTTTAGTTAAGTACTGACGATTGATAGTCCATTTTATAGATTTTACTAAACGCGCGGTGTCTTTTACAGTAATAACTTTTTCACGCATAACTTTAGCGGAATCTACAGATACATAAAATGTTTTAGCCGGAAAATAATCTAACGGTTTATTTCCGTAATCTAGTTTATTTTCTAGATCATCCGATACTACAAAGTCAATTGCTTTTTTCAAACTCATTGGCCCTGCGCCTTTATCCATAATGTATACAACCTCACGTTTACTTTGTGTGTATTTTTCTTCAGGTATTGTAAATGGCACTGGTGCTGATTCGTATGCCGCGCGGCGCATTTGATTTATGTACCAATCTGTTTGTAGTAAACTTAAATTCACAACACGCACATCTGTTCTAATACCCTCCACCTCTTGTGCATACCATAAAGGGAATGTATCGTTATCGCCATTTGTAAATAAAATAGCGTTAGGTGCACAGGTATTTAAATAGTTTACAGCAAAATCTCTGCTCATGGTTCGTTTAGAGCGATTATGATCATCCCATCCTTCTGCAGCCATTAGCGAAGGAATTATTAAACCCAAAACAGTTGCTAAAAGCGAGGCAGTTTTGGCATTTGTTTTTTTGCTTAACAAATCAAAAATAAATAATACCCCAAAACCTATCCAGATACTAAACGCATAGAATGACGCGGCATAAGCATAATCACGTTCACGTGGTTGGTAAGGGTATTGATTTAAGTAAATAACAATGGCTAAACCAGTTAACAAAAATAAGAGCGCCACTACCCAAGTATCACCTTTATTATTTTTTAATTGAAATAAAAATCCAAACAGTCCTAAAATAAAAGGTAAGGCATAAAATGAATTGCTAGCTAAGTTATTTGATGCAGCGTGCGGAACAAATGATGTATCTGTATCTAGAATATAATCATCTAAGCCGCTCAACCCGGTTTTCCAATTACCTTCTAAAGGGTTACCATTTAGCCCTTGAATATCGTTTTGACGACCAATAAAATTCCATGCAAAATAACGTAAGTACATATATTTTACTTGGTAGCTAATAAAGTAGGTTAAGTTAGCTGTAAATGTTGGAATTTGAACTTCTTCCAACTGCCCACTTTGTTCGTTCATTTTTTGCTTTGTTTTATGATGACTTTGCACATCTCCCCAATAGCGATAGGCTGCTTCGTGGTTTCCTTGCTGGCTCCACATACGAGGAAATACAGTACAATATTCATCTTCATAAGCTGGCACTGATTTTTTACGATCGTCAACTACGGCATATTTTTGGGATTTTTCATCCTTTGCATAAATAGGATCTTTATCACCAAAATACTGTTGCGATTTTGTTGGCGCATTATAGTAATTACCATACGTTAAAGGAAAATCTCCGTATTGCTCACGATTTAAATACGACAACATGGTAATTGCATTTTCGGGATCGTTTTCATCCATGGGGGTATTAGCTTGCGAACGAATAATTAAAACAAAGAAAGATGAATACCCAATTAATAAAGATGTAAAACTTATTAAAATAACATTTAACGTATTATTACTTTTTGATTTTAAATAATTAATACCATACAGCATACCACCCAGTACTAACAACCTTGTAAACATGGCAGATACGCCATAGCCAGAAATAACAACTAAAAACGTAAATACAATAGCCGTATAAAAACCTAATTTATAGTACGATTCTTTTTTCTTTACCGTATACATAATTAGAGACGCCAGCGCAACAAACAATAACAGGAAATAAAATATAGAACCAATATTAAAGCCCATATGTAATTTATTTACAAAAAACACTTCAAAATCAGCAGCAAATTTTACAATTTTTGGAATCATAATGTTTTGAATACCGCCTAACAATACCAACGAAATAATCCCCGTAATGAAAAACGATTTCCAAGTAAACACATGTTTTTTGTAATAATAAATAAAACAAATGGCAGGAATTGCTAATAAATTTAATAAATGGACACCAATTGATAATCCCATTAAATAGGCAATAACCACTAACCAACGCATTGCGCCAATGGGGTTTGTGGTATCTTCTTCTTCCCATTTAAGCACTGCCCAAAAAACTAAAGCTGTAAAAAAAGAGGACATGGCGTATACCTCGCCTTCAACAGCCGAAAACCAAAACGAGTCAGAAAAAGTATAAGCTAAACCACCAACAATACCAGCGCCAATTACGGCCCATTGTTTACCCGAAGTAAATTCTTCTCCTTTTTTAACTATAGTTTTGATGCCTAAGCGTGTAATACTCCAAAATAAAAATAATATGGTGAACGAACTGCATAAGGCCGACATCACATTAATCATTTTACCAGCTAATGCTGGATCGCCACCTGCTAATAAAGCAAACATACGCCCAACAATCATAAAGAAAGGCGCTCCGGGAGGGTGACCAACTTCTAATTTATATGCACAGGCAATATACTCGCCGCAATCCCAAAAACTGGCTGTTGGCTCAATGGTTGATACATAGGTAATTGTGGCAAGGGCGAAAACAATCCACCCAATAATGTTATTTAATTTTTTAAACTGCATATATTTATTTTAATAAGCTATAAGATGCGAATTTAACTAAAAAATGGCGTTATTATGAACGAAAGTTTTTTTTATGAATTATTTGTTAATGAATTATTTTTGCTATTTTTGTCGCCCAAACTTGAATTGAGTTTGAATTGTCCGATGGTGTAACTGGCAACACGACTGATTTTGGTTCAGTAGAGTCTAGGTTCGAGCCCTAGTCGGACAACAAAAAAACCCTCCTAATCAATGATTAAGAGGGTTTTTTTAGTTTAAAACATTTTATTTAAAACCGTTTCTTGTCAAAATATCCTTAATGTGATTGTTTGTAATTGTCTCTGTGTCGCTTTTATCGTAAATAGTAACTAAAACTACTCCATGCTTAACCAAATTAATAACTAACTCGTAAACAATTAATCTTGCCCCACCACTTTTGCCTTTACCTTTAGATTTTATTGAAATTCTAATTTTACGGACATTACTACCTAAATCGATTCCTATGTTTGGATTAGCAATATAATCTGATTTAAACTCTCTTAAATCATCTGGTAACGAATGATACTTTTTCTTGAGTCGTTTAAACTCTTTTTCAAACTCATGAGTCGTTAAAAATTCAATCTTACTCATTTAACAAATCATCCAAAGTTTTTGCTTTTCTTTTACCATTTATAATTTGCTTCAAATCTTTTAAGCCTCTATCAATACTTTGAGCAGTTTCGTTTTCAATAACGGGTTTATCCCCTAACTTTTTAGCGAGTTCAAATAGCAACTTAATGTTTGATTTTGATTTAGATTGTATTACTAATGTTTCCATACAGCTAATTTACAAAAAAATAATGAGGAATAAAATGACCTTTTAAAAAATTTAGTGATGGTGTAACTGGCAACACGACTGATTTTGGTTCAGTAGAGTCTAGGTTCGAGCCCTAGGCGGACAACGATTTAAATTAATAAACCCTTGAAAATCAATTTTTCAAGGGTTTATTGTTTTTGATACATAAAATAGTTTCACCGGATAGTTTTATACCAAATCATTGTTTTAATTTATTTGGGCGTGTCCCATTCCGCCAGCTGGCGGATCGGGTCAGGCTTTCACTTCAATCTTTTAATACCTTCGCTAACGCTATATATTAAAAGGATTTACGTTCTTTCCTTCACGCAGTTTTATTTGCAATTTAGTATTTTTCGCCACTGTTGGTGTTATCACCAACAGCTATTTTTTTTGGTAGCCTTTTTCTCGTGCTACTACTAATTTTATAAGCAGTAGTATAAGTTATACAATTGTATTTGTTGGTGATAACACCAACAAGGGCAGTAGTATTCCAATTAAATTATTTTTGTAATGGCAGACAAAGCAATTATCTTTGCTATATGCTGGTTTGTAAACATAGTTGCAAATCAAACAAAGTTAAGAGCTACATTGATTAAATAGGAAAATGCAAATAAGGAAATCTACCATAGCAGATCTTGATGAGATCATGAAAATTTATGATTATGCTAGAACGTATATGGCTGCTAATGGAAACGCCAATCAATGGTTAGATGGCTATCCACAAAGAGAATTGGTTATTTCAGACATATCAAACGGAAAAAGTTATGTTTGCTATAACGACAGCACTATTCTAGGAACGTTTTATTTTGGAATTGAAGCAGAGCCAACCTATAAATACATTTATGAAGGTAATTGGATTAATGATGAAAAATACGGAGTTATTCATAGAATAGCTACAAATGGCATTCAAAAAGGAATTGCAGCGCAGTGCATAAATTGGTGCATGGCAGAGGTTGGCAATATTAGAATTGATACCCATAAACAAAATATTCCGATGCAAAAAGTGCTTACAAGATGCGAGTTTTCCTATTGTGGCATTGTGTTTATGCAAAATGGGGATGAAAGAATTGCTTTCCAAAAATTGGGGTAAAGATTAGAATGAATTATTCTCAAAAAAAAGCAGGCTACTTGCGTGCCTGCTTTTCCGATTTGATTCAAGTTTTTCATGTAGTAAAACACTTAAACCTGTATTCTTTCTTTCGTAATTGAAATCGAAATAAATGCAATCGGTTTTTAAGCCGGCTTCGGATTTTACAGTTTAATCTCGTTTTTTATAACGATTATTTCTGCTTCAATCAGTCATGCAGGTTACCCTTACATGATGCAGCTTTTTCTGCCTTTGAACATAAGAACCGAAATTCTTACATCTATACACTATTTCAGTCCCATCTAAAATAAACGGATATACAACGTACTTCGGACAATGCTTTTTAAATATTCATCATCTGGCTAATTATGGATTTGCACCTTAACTAACATCAGCTCTCGCTGCCTTTGCGTTTGACAGTTTAAAAAATTTATTACAATTTTTTGTTTCTGCTCTAACCAATATTTAAGAACGACTTCTTCAACTAAGACAATGTAAAGGTAAGTTATCCTTAAAGTGAATACTGTGATAGAGCGCATTTAATAGTATGATTGATTTAGCAAGCAATTTACTTCAAATAACTAATTGCAATAATTTGGATTTTGCGTTCGCTTGCTGCAAAAGGGCTATAAACGGAATTCCTAACATCTTTTACATCGTCACTCACCGTGCTTACTGGTAATTCTCCAATATCTTCATTAAAAAACTCAATGCGGCCTTCAGCGTCATTGGTATTATCTACATATTTTACAAACTTACCATTACCATATTCCATAAAATAATTGCGCAAACTACTGATGCGGCGCTTTGCTAAATTCACATTATAATCTGTACTAGCTAACGGACTGCAATAGCCCTTCATTGTAATTTTCACTTTTTCGCCACGCAATAAAACCTGATCTAATAATAAAGCAAACTTATCTAAGTCCTGCATTCCAGCATCTACGCTGTCTTCAAAAAAGTTTTCAATTCTATTAATGGCAAAGTCTTTTTGATCTCCTTCTAATCCTTTAGCGTACTCCGAAAAGTATTTTGATTTTAAAATGGTATAATCTTCATAAGTTTTTTTATAATTTTTTTTAGTGACTATTACTTTTGTTTTAGGTTCAGGTTCATCGTTGTGAAAATATAACGTTAAGGGAACTAATACTTTCATTTGATTAATTAATAAAGCCGTTGTATCAATTGGTTTTGGTGGTTCTGATAATGGAGTGATTGGGAAACTATAAATATCATTGCAGCAATTTGGTTTATCTTCAAAATAAGAACCTAATCGATTAGAGGAAATATAGGCTCTGTCTTTTTTTGAATTGATGCTGTAGTAAATATCATTGTAACTGCTGTTAATGGGATAGCCAATATTTTGAACATCCGAAAATGCATTGTTTTTAAATTCGGATGTAAAAATATCGAAGTTTCCTAAACCCTTGTGCCAAGTGCTACTAAAGTAAAGTGTTTTATTTTCCTTAACAAACCAAGGAGTGATGTCATCTTCTATTGTATTTATTTTTTTACCGGCATTAATAGGAGTTTCAAATGTTCCATCAGCATTCATATAAGCATACCAAATATCCATTGCACCTTCGCCTGCAGCTCTATCGCTCGAAAAGAACAAAATGGGTTTTTGATTTAATTCGCTAAAACAAGGTTGAGTTGTATTATTGCCATTTGTATTTATTGGCGAAGGAAGTTTCTGTAATTCTGTCCAATGCCCGTTTTTAAAATCAGACACATAAATTTCGCAACGGTATTGAGTTGCATTTATTGATCCACAGCGTGAAACAAACACTTTTGTGAAGTCTGAATTAAAACTTGTATTTGCATTATGAATATTACTTTTATTAAACAATGAATCTAATTCCTGCGCTTTTAAAAATTTATGGGCTTTTGTGGCTGATTTATGAGCGGTGTATAATTTATTAAACGCAACGCCTTCTGCATCTTGCTTTGACTTGTCTCTTAATGAAGAAAAATACAGCAAGCTGTCATATTCAAAAGGAGCATACTCACTAACTCGACTATTAACGGCACTATCTAAATGAATTACTTTTATGTCCACAGGGTTTTTGATGAGAACTTGCGCAATATCGCAAGCTTCAAATTCTTGTTTTGCCTTAGCTGCTAAACGCTGCTTTTCTTTGTCCTTACTAGTACGTTGTTTTTTGTAATATTTATCAAAATACTTTTTTGCTCCTTTATACTTTCCATTGGTTTTTAATTGCATGGCAATATAAAATGGAATTTCTTTATAAGTTTTACCATTATCTTTTTTATAAATTTTTTGATACCAATGTAACGATACGTCATGATCATAATTTAAACGAGAGGCATCGGCAAAAAGCAACTGATATTCAATATTTGAAGAATCTTGTAAAATAATTTGGTTATAAATTTGAGCTGCTGCTGAAAAGTCTTTTCTGTTAGTAGCTTCAGCACCTTGTTTTAATAACTGTTTGATACTTTGCGCATCTATTGTATTTGACAATGATAAACAAGCAAATAAGAATAGTTTATGTAGTTGTTGTTTCAACATACGGCTTACATGTAAATTGGACAAACACGTGTTTTAGGCACAAATACTTTTGGAGTAGCCCAAATATAAATAAACGAAATTTCAAGACCACCTCTACCATTTGTGGCGCGTTTAAACTGCGAGTAGTTGTAATCATATGAAACTTGCAAACGCATATTGTTATGCTCCAATCCAACGGTTGTAATAATAGCATCTTTTATTCGTGATAAAAGTCCAACGTTAAAAATGGTATTAGTTTTTGGGTCTAGTGTGTGATAATAAGATAAGCCAAAAAGATTTTCTCTAAACTTTTGTTGTTGGTTTCCATAATATTCAAACATAATTGCAGAGATATTATTAAAGCTATATTTAAATTGTAAGGATTCATTGTGCTTTACCCTTAAAACAACTCCTTGTGTATTGTAAAAAGAAATATTTGGTTTATTAATATGATTGATTGAATAGCCAATTGTAGCTTTTATTTTTTGGTTAATTTTTTTTTGTACTACAACACCAGCACCAATATCTGCAAATAATTTACTTTGTCTTGCAAAGCTTTCGCCGTTATTTAATGATGCACTATAAGCATCGCCGTCCCATTGTTTGTCGTACGATAAGCGATTTGCATCAACACTAATATTTGTAATACCTCCAATTATTCCTAATGCAACACTTAGTCCCGAATCTTTTTTGAAAGAAAACTTATGATTGATAGGAATTTTAAAATCAGTAATTTTATATTTACCATCACCAGCGGCATCATGATTTAAAATAATTCCTACCGCTTCATTGGTATTTTTTATGAATGATTTTTTCAAATTATAATCTCCTCCAAAACTAAAAGTACTATATGGCACTGGCACACTTTGCCATTGGTTTCGATAATTAAAAATCAATCGTCCATCACCTTCAAACATACCAGTATTTGCAGGATTTAAATTGAGCGGCGACATTTGCCAGTTTGAAAAATGGATATCTTGGCTAAGTGAAAATTTAGGCACATGAATGCAAAATGCAAAAAGCATCATATAAAAAACAGGTATGTGTTTGTTATTATGCATCATTATCTCATTAAGGTTACATTACCCTTTTTAAAAGATTCTTCACCGTTATTGCATTTAAAAGTCATATAGTAGCCATACACACCTTGGTCTAAGAGTTTCCCTTTAAAGCTTCCGTCCCACCCATTTTTAATATCAGAGGTTTCAAATAATTTTTCGCCCCACCTATCGTAAATTGTTAAATATACTTCTGTTATGAAATTGCTTCTAATAAAAAGCACATCATTTATTCCATCATTATTTGGTGTAAATCCTGTTGGTAAATAAACAACACCTTCATCACAAATACTTGTGATTACCGATAAATAGATTGTTTTTAAAACATGCGCGCAGCCATTTTCATCAGTAAAATAAACCGTGTATTCACCAGGTTTGGTGGGGGTAATGACTATTGTTGTATTAGATGTAATACTAGTTTGTGTTGGAGGAACCACTGCAACTGTGCCATTATTAACAAAGCCATTTAATGTTACAGTGGATGATTGTCCTAAGGTAAGTGTTGTTGCTGAAACACTAATAGATGAAGTGTTATATGAAAATGGATATACAGAAACAGTGGTGGTTAGATTGCTTTTGCAAGTATCGATTCCTTGAATTGTACTGATTGTAACGGTGTAAATGGTTGTCGAACTTGGAAATGCAAGAGGATTGTGGATTGTAGAATCGGATAAACTTGCGCCGGGTTGCCATAAATAATAAACACCTCCACTTGCATTAAGTTGTACAGAATCTAATTCGCATTTTAGTATAGGGTTATTCACGGCAACGGTTGTGAATCCACTTAAATTTACAACTTGTTCGCTAGTATCTTTACAACCAAAACTATTTGTAGCAATTAACGCTACTGTGTATATTCCAGCAGATCCATAAAAATAGGTTGGATTTTGAATGGAACTAGTATTTGAATTTCCGAAATCCCACTGCCATGTAATTGGATTAGTAAAGGACGCATCTGTAAACTGAACATTATTTCCGCAAGCACCTACGGTATAATTAAATTGTGAAGTTATTTTTGGAAAAACAGTAACGGAAGTGGTAAGAGTTTTAACACATTGTTTTCCAAGTAAACTATTTTGAATGATGCTAACGGTATAAATGGTTGTTGTTTGAACTGTGCAGGTTGGATTTGCAATTAGCGGATTTGATAGTCCTGTAATTGGTTGCCAACTATAATTTGTACCACCTTCGGCAAGCAACGAAACAGTTTGGTAACTGCATTTTGATTGTGGTTGATTTATTTTTATCGAGTCAACAGGAACAATGAGCGTTTGTGTAATAGAATCTTTGCAGCCAAAATTAGTTTGTGAGGTTAACTTTACAGTATAAGTGCCGGCAGTTAAAAAAGAATACGATGTATTTGTGGAACTTGAAAGTAGATTAGAATTTAAATACCATTTAGTAAAATTAGCCACTGGAGTTGTTTGATTAATAAAACTAACATAATTAGAACACGAATCAACCGTCATAGTAAAGTTACTTACTGGTTTAGGATGAACTGTTATAATAATTTTAGCAGTATCATAAATATTATTACAGATAGAAGTTTTTACATATAAGTTTGCTGTATAGGTGCCAGCTGCAGTAAAAGTTTTTATTGGGTTAAAAATAGTTGAGGTGGTATCGTTTGCGCCAAAATCCCATAAATAAGCATGACCGGGAGTACTATTATTTGTAAAGTTTACAGTTAAAGGCATGCATCCCGATATGGTACTTGCTGAAATATTTGCCACTGCTGAGTTTAATTGAAAATCAATTTTAAAAACGCCGTTATTGCAATTAGAAGAATAATTAACGTTACTTCCGTTATTAGGCCAAGCGCCAGGAGTAACCGGAAAATCATCATTATTTGTGCACCCTGCACACACTGATTGATAAATGATGCCGTTTTTATCAAAACGACTTGTGCCGCCATCTACATGTTCGTGGCTAAGTGCACCACCAAAATAACTACCAAATAATAAGTTAGACATGTTTGGCGCTAATACCATTAAATAAAAATTATAACTGTCTGTTGATGATTGTATGGCGTTTGCAGTAAGTGGCATGCCTGATGTTGGAACTAAAAATATAATATTTCCTCCCCAACCCGATAAGTAAATATTGCCAGCGCAATCAACCGAAAAGGCCGAAGGGGAAATATTGATATTTCCGTTTCCGTTACCTATTACAGTAGAGGCTAATAAGACATTTAACTGTGGATTTAGTTTTTGAATAAATTGTTTACTGTTGGCATTTGAATATACTCCTGCTGTAACTGGCATATTTCCTAATGATTGACCAAAGAGGTAAACATTTTGTTGATTATCTAATTGTACAAAATAACTTTGATCGTAGTTATTTGTTCCAATATAACTAGAATGAATAATAGCCGAACCATTTTGTTTTATTTTACAAATATAACCATCACACTTTCCACCTCCATAAGTTGTTTTGTAGCTTCCTGCCGTGATAGGAAAATTGGAACTTCTGGTGCCCCCCGTTACATAAATATTTAATGTATCATCTAGCGCAAGCGCATAACCAGCATCATTGTCGCTTCCGCCAATAAATGTACTAAATACAAGTCCGCTAAGCGTTGGGTTAAATTTTATTAATACTGCGTCTTGTTTGCCACCTAAAGAGTTATCTAAAGCATTAAGGGTAGGGAAGTCAGAAGATTTTGTACTACTATAAATATAGATATTATCTAACGTGTCAACTTGAATTTCACCTCGGTACTGATCTCCATAATTATATTGTAAAGAATCTGGCGGATACTCGGTAACATTGCCATAAGGAGAAGTGTAAGAGGTGATGGCGTTGTTATAATTTATACCGTCGTTTTCGGCTCCGCCAATGTACGTGGAGGATAATAATGTACTGCCAACGCTGTTGAGTTTAGCGGCAAATATATCGGTTCCATTATTAAACGTAGTACCGTTAAATACAAAACTAATGTATGTTCCACCATTAAATGTATTGTCGTAACATCCAACCGTTGTCGGAAAATTGCTCGAACCAGTTGCGCCATATAAGCATAGATTATCGTTTTTATCAACTACTAAACTAGAAACAATTTCTGCGCCATTACCGCCTAAATAAGTTGAATATTTTAAGAATGTGCCCGATGAATCGTATTTTGTGATAACAACATCGGTTTGTCCGGGACCTACAAAATTATTAAAACTCACATCGTAAGCTCCCACCGTTGTTGGATAACCTATATCAAAGGTAGTTCCTCCGGTATATAAACTTCCTCGCGAATCATAAGTTGCAGTCATTCCAAAATTATCAGCGGTGCTACCACTTGAGGCAGCAAATACTAATAATGGATCAATAATTAATTCATGGCTGCGATCATATTCTTTTAAAAGTTTAAAGGAAACAACATTATCCTTTAAAATAAATTTACTTGGAATTTCTATAGTGTCTTCATTTATGATTTGATATACAAATGGTTTTTGTTCAATGGATTCGCTAACGGAGGTGCTAATATAAAGTTCTCCATTTTTTAGTTTAATACTATTTACACCTACATAATGTATTTTAATTTCATTGGGATTTCCATTAGGCTTTACAATAAAATTGTATTTTATAGATTGTTTTCCTCCAAAGTACATGGCATCAATATTTGCATATAATTCAGAAATAAGAATATTTTTATAGTGATGTACATTTGAAGCCCAATGAGAAGAATTTTTCCCCACAAAATAATTAGAATAATCTTCTGTGATATCATTGGCAATAATTTGCGGACTGCCGTTTGAGCCAAGAAAATTAATTGAATAAGAATGAAATTTTAAGTTAGGAGAGATTATTTTTCCAAGATGCCTAGATCTATAGTTGTCTTTATCATATAAATGAAAAGTCAGTTTTCCGGTTTTTTCTACAAACAAAGCGCCGCCATCTAATTGTGCCTTATAACTAATGTGATTGTCCCATTGGCTTTTGTTTTCGGTAAATTGAATTTGAGCCTGCGAGTGAGTAGAAGGAGTTTTTACTCGCTGCGCAAAACTATGCGCAGCACAAAAAATGATACAAACTATAATTAACAATTTATTCATTATAGTAAATGTAATAAAAAAAACCTTGATTAAAAATCAAGGTTTAAATAAAATAAATCTAAAGGATGATTTTATCTTAAAGTGCCATTTTTGTCGGCGTCCTTAGTTTGTTTAATAATTTGCATAGTCCAATACACTAATAAGCCACCAATAATAATCCAAAGAACAATGTTAGGCCCATGCCCTAAAGAGCGCATTCCTTTAAACACTTTTTGAGAAAAATCTCCGATTGCATAAAAAACATCAGTCATTGTTATCATTAAAGAAGCCATATTAATCTAATTTTGTAAGTTTACAGCACAAAAATATAAATTATTTCTAATATAAAATGATTTTGTACAAAAAATGATTGTCGCCCCTTTAAAAAGTAGCCTTCAAGTTTCAATTATAATCATCCTTTTGCTTTCAATTGGGCTTTGGTGTAGTACATTTTTATTTGTAAACACTAATCCGTTCATTATAAATTACAAAGAACATATCTTGTATTTGTATTTTTTTCTCAACGGTTTTTCACCGAATGTAAATCAACTTATAAATCTTGGGGTTATTTTATTAGGGGCTTTTTTGGTCAATTTTTTAGCCATAGAACAGGAAATTACCGCAAAAACAAATTACTTACCAGCCTTTTTTTACGTATTATTTGCTTTTTCAGCAAGCACTTCTTCAATTGTAGAACCTCTACTAACAGCTAATTTGTTTATTTTACCAGCACTGTTTTTTTTAATAAACAGCTATAAAAAAAGTGAGGCACTTACCGAGTTTTTTAAAGCAGGATTATTTATGGGCTTAGCATCTTTTTTTTGCATACATTTTATTGTTATATTTCCTTTAAGTTTAATTGTACTTTTCATTTTAAGACCTTTTAATTGGCGAGAATGGAGCATCTTATTATTCGGATTATGTGCGCCACTTTATATATTTATGTGCATATCATACATAACAACTAATGAGGCTTTTACTGTTTTTAATATGATGCAAGAAGCAACTTCAAGTTTGCAAATGCCAATAATATCTGAGTATTATGTTTGTTTTATTGGCGTAATAATTATAGGGTTTTTTCTTGCGCTGCTAAAATATATTGGCAAAGGATTTGGAGGGAAAGTTAAAACACAAAAAACAAAGTACATCTTGCTATGGATGTTTCTGTTATGTTTATTAATGGTATTTTTCGAGCAAATGTCTGATATGATTTTACTACCGTGCATCATCCCATTATGTATTATATTATCAGATTATATTTTTGATATAAAACAATTAAAAATAGCTAATACATTAATATTACTTTTTTTAGCTAGTTTTTCAATTATATATTTACACGCCCTTGGGTTAATATAGTATATTGTTAAAAAAATAAGGTTACCAAGTAAATTGATTTATTTATTTTTGCAAGGCAGTAATTATTAAAATATAAAAGTACAGATATGAAATTTGGAGTAGTTGTTTTCCCTGGGTCAAATTGTGATGAAGATATGGTGTATGTATTACGCGATATTATGAAACAAGAAACCACTAAACTGTGGCATAAAAACACTGATTTGGAAGATTGCACCCACATTATTTTGCCGGGTGGGTTTTCTTATGGAGATTACTTAAGAAGTGGTGCTATCGCAAGATTTTCTCCAATTATGACCAGTGTTATTAAACACGCAGAATCAGGTGGCTTTGTATTTGGTGTTTGTAACGGCTTTCAAATTTTGTGCGAAAGTGGACTATTACCTGGAGCCTTATTACATAATAATAGCCGTAAGTTTATATGTAAGAATGTATTTATAAAAGCCGAAAACAACTCAACAACTTTAACTAATGCTTTACCGGATAAAGCTTTAAAAATTCCTATTGCCCATGGCGAAGGAAAGTACTTTGCAGATCCTGAAACATTAGCAGCTTTAAATCATAACGGACAAGTTATTTTTAGATATTGTAACCAAGACGGAGAAATAACATCCGATGCAAATCCTAATGGAGCAATTGATAATATTGCCGGCGTTTGTAATGCTACTAAAAACGTATTTGGCATGATGCCCCATCCTGAGCGCGCTGCAGATGAATTGTTGGCAAACACAGATGGTAAATATTTACTTGAAAGTATTTTAAAAGCCACTTTGGTTAACATCTAATCTACCACTTTTAAGGTAGTATTTTTGAGTAGATAAAAACGTATTTTTATTTGCTTATTTATGGTAACACTCGACAATTTAAAATTAGGTCAATCGGCTACAGTGAGGGAATTTACAGACGATTTTTTGTCGTTAAAACTCACCGAAATGGGTTGTTTTCCGGGCGAGGTAGTAAAGCTTACAAACATTGCTCCTTTCGGAGATCCAATTGCCATTGAAGTTTCGGGTTATCAATTAAGCTTAAGAAAGCAAGAAGCGCATACCGTTATTGTAGAAAGAATTTAAAGCGCCGCTTATTGGGACCTCTTAAAAATAATATTTCTGTCGCGTTAATTGGTAATCCAAATTCAGGAAAATCCACCTTGTTTAATGCCTTAACAGGTTTAAATCAAAAAACCGGAAATTATGCTGGCGTAACTGTTGACAAACATTACGGTTCTTATAAATTCAAAACACAAGATTACACAATAACAGATTTACCAGGCACCTACAGTTTATATCCCAAATCTATTGATGAAGAAGTAGCCTGCAAAGTATTATTTAGCAAAGAAGAAGGAATTGATGTAGTTGTTATAGTAACTGATGCCTCAAGTTTAAAAAGGCATTTATTGTTAGCTACACAAGTTGTTGATTTAAAAAAACCATGTGTTTTAGTTTTAAATATGATAGATGAGGCTAATAAAAACAACCTTACTATTTATAAAGAGGAGTTAGAAAAACTACTTGATATTTCGGTTGTTGCCGTAAATTCAAGAAATAAAGAAGGGATCAACGATTTAAAAGAAGCTATTACAAAAGCTAAAATTTCAAGTGCTATCTTTTATGATTTCGAAAAGCAAATGCAATTATTTCCCCAAGCTACCTCATATCAAACAATTATAGAATCAGCAGTAAAAAGTAATGAAGCGCATTCAGAGCAATTAAAACAATACGAATTATCTGACAATATTTTTAGATTCTCAAAAATTAATTACATCATTGCAAAGTGTATTAAAAAACCAGAGCAACTAAACAAAAATATCACTCAAAAATTAGATGCGTTTTTTACTCATAAAATATTTGGATTCGCTTTTTTCTTCTTAATTCTATTTATCATTTTTCAATTCATTTTCTATGTAGCCGAATTTCCTATGACTTGGATTGAAGGAGGTTTTGCAAATTTGATGAATATAACATCTTCAGTATTGCCTAAAGGCCAATTAAACGATTTAATTGTTAATGGAGTGTTGGCAGGAATAAGTGGCATTGTGGTGTTCGTGCCGCAAATTGCCTTATTGTTTTTCTTTATTGCTATTTTAGAAGATACCGGATACATGGCTCGCGCTAGTTTTATTTTAGATAAAATAATGCGGCGCTTTGGTTTAAATGGAAAATCAGTAATCCCAATGCTTAGCAGCGTAGCCTGCGCCGTGCCATCCATTATGAGCGCTCGTACCATTACTAATTGGAAGGACAGGATGATTACTATTTTAGTTACACCCTTAATTAGCTGCTCAGCCCGCTTGCCGGTGTATACTTTATTGATTAGCATTATGTTTGTTGGCCACCATACGGTTGGAATTTTAAATTTCCAAGGTTTGGTTTTAATGGGCATGTATGTTTTAGGTTTTGCAGCAGCATTAATTGCTGCATATATTTTAAAGCGCATTTTAAAAACTACTGAAAAAAGTTATTTTATAATGGAACTTCCAGTCTACAGAATGCCGCAATGGCAAACTGTTACGATGCTGGTTTTTAGTAAAGTAAAGATATTTTTGTTTGATGCAGGTAAAATAATTTTAGCAATCTCAATTGTTTTATGGTTTTTAACAAGCCATGCACCTGCAGATAATTTCGAGGTATTAGAGAAAAATGCGGTTGCCAACAACGTATCTGAGCAAGATTTAAATGCTCAAAAATTAGAAGCTTCTTACGCTGGTATTTTAGGAAAAAAAATGGAGCCAGCAATTAAACCGTTAGGCTTTGATTGGAAAATAGGAATTGCATTAATTACATCCTTTGCAGCAAGAGAAGTTTTTGTAGGAACGATGGCAACGATTTATAGCAGTGGCGATTCTGAGAACACAGAAACGTTGAGAGAAAAATTAATTGCACAGAAAAATTTTGAAACACAACAGCCAGCTTATACAAATGCAGTTTGTTGGTCGTTATTAATTTTTTATGTATTTGCCATGCAGTGTATGAGCACACTTGCAACAACGTATCGCGAAACCAAGCACTGGAAATGGCCCGCCCTACAATTAGTATTTATGACTGGCTTGGCCTATCTTTCTTCTTTTTTAGTGTATACTGTTTTAGGTTAAAACAAATGAACTATCAAAGACTTCTTCACCAATCTATTATCGCTTCTGTTTTGGCAGGCAAAGAAATAATGGAAGTTTATGACACTAACTTTGATGTAGAATATAAAGATGATAACTCACCATTAACACTAGCAGATAAAAAAGCAAGTGATAAAATTATTGGTGAGTTAAAGCAATTTGATATTCCTGTTTTAAGCGAAGAGGGTGTTCATGATAGTTTTGAAATAAGAAAAACGTGGAGTAAGTTATGGATTGTTGATCCATTAGACGGCACTAAAGAATTTGTAAAACGTAATGGAGAATTTACAGTAAACATTGCCTTAGTGGAAGAAAATATTCCAACCTTAGGCGTGATTTTCTCGCCAATATTTAAAGATATTTATTTTGCTGCTACGGACTTAGGTGCTTTTAAAATTGATAGGAAGGAATTTTCGGTACTAGTGGATTCAATACAAGATCAGACTTTAGAACAATTATTAAAAGTTGCGCAAAAACTACCTATTGTTTCAAACCGAGAAAATTATGTGGTAGTTTCTAGTCGTTCTCACATGAGCACTGAAACGTACAAACATATTGAAGCGTTAAAATTAATACACAAACACGTTGAA
The DNA here is from genome assembly GCA_021740825.1 of Bacteroidia bacterium. GTDB lineage: Bacteria > Bacteroidota > Bacteroidia > B-17B0 > Aurantibacillaceae > UBA4416. The sequence goes on from JAIOZA010000014.1 coordinate 51,794, forward strand.
ATTGTAACAACGGGTAGTAGTATTAAAATGTGTTGGGTAGCAGAAGGAATTGCTGATGAGTATCCACGTTATGGTCCAACTATGGAATGGGACACCGCTGCTGGTCAAGCTATTTTGCAAGAAGCAAACGCTTGTTTAATAGATATGGAAACAAAACTACCAATGAAATATAATCGCGAACAATTATTAAATAATTGCTTTATTGCAAAAGGAATGTTTTTATCATAATGTTTGTTTTAAAAACCGCTTTCGCTAAATTAAAATAATACTGTTTGTGGTTTCCTTAGACACAAAAAATAATGTCGAAGAGATTAAACACATACACTGCAATAAAATAGAATTATATAAAAACTAATGTTTTAACGATTGGGTTAATAACTTTTTATTGATTTAAAACTTATCACATTATATTTGTTTTAAATAAAAAATATAATTGTAATGACAACAGAAATGGCTTTAGAAAATATAACAACAGAACTTAAAAACGAGGTATTGTTAATCACAATAAATCGTCCGGATAAATTAAACGCTCTTAATAAACAAACAATAGAGGAATTACACGAAACATTAGTTGAAGCAGAAAACAACAAAAATGTACGTGCATTAATCATCACAGGATCTGGCGCGAAGGCCTTTGTAGCAGGTGCAGATATTGCAGAGTTTGCAAATTTTAGTGTTGAAGAGGGAAAACAATTAAGTTCCATTGGACATTTTAAAGTTTTTAATTTTATTGAAAATTACTCCAAACCTGTTATTGCAGCGGTCAATGGCTTCGCTTTAGGCGGAGGACTAGAGTTAGCAATGGCTTGTCATATAAGGGTTGCAAGTGCAAATGCCAAAATGGGCTTACCTGAAGTTAGTTTAGGAGTAATTCCTGGATATGGAGGAACACAAAGATTAGCGCAATTAGTAGGAAAAGGTAAAGCCTTTGAAATGATTGTGACCGCTGATATGATTAATGCGGATGATGCTTTTAAGTGGGGGCTTGTAAATTATGTAACTACACAAGAAGAACTTATAAATAAATGTTTTGATATTACATCTAAAATCGTTTCGAAGTCGCCAACTGCAGTTAAAACAGCAATTAAAGTAATTAATGCAGGTTATAACAATAAGCAAAACGGTTATGAAGTAGAAATTGAAGAGTTTGGAAAAAGTTTTGGTAGTGGGGATTTTAAAGAAGGCGTTTCGGCGTTTTTAGAAAAGCGTAAAGCAAATTTTTTAGGAAATTAATACAAAAAACTATGAGTATTACCCGACCGTTTAATTTTAAAAAGTGGATTGATGAAAATCGTCACTTATTAAAACCGCCTGTAAATAATAAAGTGGTTTATAAAGATGCTGAATTTATTGTGATGGTTGTAGGCGGACCAAATTCTCGTAAAGATTTTCATTACAACGAAAGTGAAGAGTTTTTTTACCAATTGGAAGGAGATATTTTTGTAACCATTCAAGAAGATGGCAAAGCGGTTGAGGTTCCTATAAAAGAAGGAGACATCTTTTTATTGCCGCCAAAGATTCCGCATAATCCTATACGATTTAAAGATACTATTGGTTTAGTTATGGAACGCAGGCGACGCGATGGTGAGATGGATGGCTTGATGTGGTTTTGTGAAAAATGTAATACTAAATTATACGAAGAGAAATTTGCTCTCGATGACATTGCAACTCAATTTCAAGGTGTATTTGCGAAATTTTATGCATCTGATGATTTAAGAACTTGTAAGTCTTGTAGTTATAAAATGGAGCCTCCCCCAGTCGTTTATTAACCGTTTTGCCAAATAATTTAGTAAAACTATAGTTATACTGAGTAAATAGGGGTATTTATGTTAATATTTTATGGTAACTTTCCCCATAAAATATAACACATGAAAAACGCACTTTTTTTAAGAGGAACATTTTTGTTACTTTCAATATTTTTTCATCAAATTTCCTTTGCTCAATTACCTGATGGGTTTGATATCAAAAAAGCATATCAACAAGCTAAGGATAATGGCATTAATAATTCTGACATAGAAGGTTATGTAAAATATCTACATAACGATTACTTATCTCATAAGAGTAGCAAGAAAAAAAACAATCAAAACCTCGGTGTTTATGATGCTGGAACAATATATTTAGGGTACAATAACCTTAATGCTAATAAACCAATAAACCCAAATTCACCACAAAACATTTATTGTCCAAACGCTGGCTTTGAGCAAGCAACATTTGCAAATTGGACAGGAGAATACGGAACTGTATCTACCGGCCCCACAACTGCCCCATTTCCAACATATACTCAAACATCACCAACAATTGTTAATCCTGCAGGAAACAATGTTAGTTTAGTAAATACACTTAACTACCACACTATTATGACTACTCCAGCTACAAATAGTGTTTATCCTAATTGTGTTGGATGGGATTCAATTGCTTGCAGAGTAATTGGAACGCAAACAGTTTCAGAAATACCAGTAGTTAATCCAAATGGCGGTCCAGCTTCGGTTCGATTAAACGGAGCTATTCCAAATTACAGGGCTAGTAAGTTAACTTATAATATGGCATTAAATCCAAACAACAAAAACTTTAGTATTTCTTATGCTTTGGTTTTAGATAATGGAAATCATTTACCGTATGAACAACCTTATTTTGCTGTAAAAGTAACTGATCAAAATGGAAATTTGGTCCCAGGTTGTTCTACATATACTGTTACTTGCGATCAAGATTTAACGAACCCTGCTTCGCCTTTGTATGATCCAACATGGACTAATAACTTTAATAATACGGGTGGATTTGGTGTAATGTATAGAAAATGGACATCTTATGCATTTGACTTTTCAAATTACCCAACAATTACATCGGTAAATGTTGAGTTTTACGTTGGTGGTTGCTCGCAAAGTGGTCATTATGGTTATGCTTATGTTGATGCGGCATGTAGTCAAGGTGGAGCAGTAGCTAGTTTTTGTGCAGGCTCTAACACAACAGTATTAACTGCACCTTTTGGATATTCATCTTATCAATGGACTGGCCCAAGCGGACCGGTATCTAATGCGAATGGTGGAAATACAGCAACCGCTACAATTACCCCAGTAACTGCCGGACAAGTTTTTACTTGTAATGTAACGGCTCCAAATGGCTGTTTAAGTATTTTTCAAGCCACAGTATCAATAACCACAGTTACTATTACAGGCGTAAGTTCCACACCTTCTTGTCCAAATGGTAATAGTGGAACAGCAGTTGTTGCTGCCACCGGAAGCAGCAGTGGTTATAACTATCAATGGCAAAATAGTTCGGGAGCCATAGTTGGTACTTCACAAAATGCTAGCGGCTTATCTCCAGGAATTTATAGCGTTACCGCATCTTCTCCTTTATGTGGATCAGCTACCGAAACAGTTCAGGTAGGAATTTCCGCCCCTGCCTTTTATTCACTGCCAGCACCATTTTGTGGTTCGGTGGCATGGATAACAAATGCTGGTGGATCAAATTATAAATGGTACACCGCAGCTCCTTTAGCTATCATTCCTGGCGCAACAAGTTCGTCGTTAACAATTAATGCACCGGTAAATGGAGCTCAGTATTTTTTAGTTTTCACAACAGCAAGCGGTTGTAAAGATTCAATAAAATACACATTGGCGCAATCACCGGGAGGAAATATTTATGCAAGCAATATAAAAAGTATTTGTGCAGGAAATAATAATTCTTATGCAGTTATTAATTTACAAACTACTGCGCCACCAGTTTATAGTTACTCTGTTACTGGCCCTTCAGGATATTCTTCAACATTACTTAACACAACTTTATTAAAAGATAGTATTACAGGCTTATCAATAGGAACTTACAGTGCAACCGTATTTGACGGCCAGTGTATTTATAATACAACTTTTACAGTAAGTCCTTTTGTATATTCTTATACACTTACCCCTCAAAATACAAGTATTTGTGCTGCAGGGAGCACCTCTTTATTGGTAAACTTTGGCAACACTACTCCAAGTGTTTGTGGATTATCATCCAGCGGTAGTTGCACATCTCCAAATCAAATTACAATTGGTAATGGAATAAATGTTAATTCAACGACCACCTATCCGGCAATTTATAGTAACTGGTACAAAAACGCTAGGCATCAAATTTTATATTTAGCGAGCGAGTTGCTAGCTGCAGGAGTTTTACCAGGAAAAATCTCAAGTACCTCTTGGAATATAGCAACTATTAGTGGAACAACTACCTATCCAAATTTTTCGATTAAAATGAAGTGCACCAATGTAAATGATTTAGGTGTAAATAGTCCTTTTGACAATACTGGCTTAACTCAAGTTTATTTTGCTCCAAGCATCAACATCACAACAGGATGGAATAACTACAATTTTGCTACCGCTTATGAGTGGGATGGTGTTTCAAACCTTTTAATTGATGTTTGTAGTGATTTAACTGCAAATTATACAAATAACTCATCTTCACCATACACACCAACTCCGTTTAATTCAGTAAGATGGTTTAATAGTGATATTACGCCTGCATGTGGGAACTTAACCTCTAATGGATTTACCCCAAATACAACAAACAGACCAAATATTAAATTTGGAAATTGTGGCGGTTCAAATCCTGCTGCATTTACCTACTCTTGGTCACCAACAAGTGGTTTAAATCCAACAAATACTTATACAACTATTGCAAATCCCACTGTAACAACTATATATACAGTTCAAGTTAATCCAATCGGCCAAACTAATTGTATGCAAGCGCAAACTTCTACCGTTAATGTTACTAGCGCCATAACACCTTCTATCACACCTGTTTCAACATTATGTACAAATGCTTCAACAGTGTTATTATCTGGGTTTCCAGCGGGAGGAACGTGGAGCTTAACCGCTTCTACATCTACGTTAGGTGTATTTACGCCGTCTTTAGCAACTGTGGGAACTAATGTAGTAACCTATTTATATGGAGGAGCAGGCTGCGCGCAAACTGCAACAGCGGCTATTTCAATTGAACAATTTGTTCCTGCAACAATTACTGGAACAATAAATCCAATTTGTCTACCAAGCAACACTATTAATTTGTCTACTGCTTTAACTACTTCCACTTTAGGTGTTGGCGTTTGGTCTGGTAATGGAGTTACAGGAAATTCATTTAGCCCTAACATAGCTGGCGCTGGAACTCAAATATTAACTTACAATACAAATTCAGTTCCTACTACATCATTATGTCCTGCAACTGGTACCATTGCAGTTCAATTGAACTCAGTTGCGCAGCCAACAATTACAGCAGTGAATCCAATGTGTACAAATGCTTCCAGCGTAACGTTGTCGGCTTTACCTGCTGGAGGAGTTTGGGTAGGTTCAGGAGTTTCAATCGCTGGAATTTTAAGCCCATCTTTAGCAACAGTAGGCACCAATACAATTACTTATACTATTGGATCTTCAACTTGCTCTGCAACAAATAACATAACAATTTCAATAGAGAGATTTGTTCCTTCTACTATAGTAGGCGCTATAGCTCCATTATGTAATACGAGTAGTACTATAAATTTATCTACTGCATTAACTACATCAACCTTAGGAGTTGGCGTTTGGTCGGGTAATGGTGTTTCAGGAACTGCATTTAATCCGGCAAATGCAGTGGTAGGGGTTAATACTTTAACTTATAGCACTAACTCATTACCTACAACTACATTATGTCCATCGTCTAGTACAATAAATATTACTGTAAATTCTGTTGTACAACCAACAATTACTCCAGCAGGACCGTTTTGCGATAATTATACTTCTCAACAACTTACTGCTAATCCAATTGGCGGTGTTTGGTCGCCAGCTGCGGTTGGAACAACCATGTGGCCGGCAGGGCAGTTTTTTCCAACAACAAGTTCAATTGGAAATAACAAAGTGTATTACACTGTAACTAATGCTCCATGTGTAAGAGTGGATTCAACCTTGATTAATGTGATACATTTTGTGCCTGCAACAATTACTGGAGCGTTGGGTCCGTATTGCATTTATGATGCAGCGACTAATTTGCAATCTATTGCACAGTTTGCCGGAGGTACTTGGTCAGGTGCAGGTGTAAATTCATCAACATTTACTCCGTCATCTGCAGGTGCAGGTATCCATACAATTACTTATGTAACCAACCCTTCTCCATTGCTCAATTGTGGTAGCACCGAAACTCTTTCTATTTTAGTGAATGATAAACCAAATGCCAATGCGATATCAGATGTTATCGCTGGATGTAATCCCGTTTTAGTTAATTATATGACCACTACGGTTAATACTGGTAATGCTACCTGGGACTTTGGTGACGGAAGCCTGCCAGAGAATGGGTTATCTGTTTCACATGTGTATACGGTTCCTGGAACTTATACAGCAACAATTACCTATACTGATAATATTGGTTGTATTGATACAACAGTAGCCACTACTGGAATTTCTGTTTACGCTATTCCAGTTGCATCGTTTGATCCTTCTGTTACAGAAACAACCGTAGTTGATGGCCAAGTAGAATTTATCAATCAATCAACTGTTTTAGGAAATAATACTTATGCATGGAACATAGGAGGACTTTATTCAAGCAATAATATTGATGAATCATATTTGTTTTTAAATTCAGGGAATTTTGTAGTAACACTTGTTGCTACAAGTAATGAGGGTTGCGTAGATGACACGGCCTTAATTGTAATTGTAAATCCAGATGTAGTCTTATATGTGCCAAATGCATTTACTCCTGGGAATAAAGATGGGCTAAACGATTTGTTTCAAATATTTTTACCACCAGCAGGAGTAGATTATACAACATTTAGTTTATTAATTTATGATAGATGGGGAGAACTTATTTATAGTACGAATGATGTAAATGCGTTTTGGAATGGTTCAAAAAACAACACAGGGCCTCAATTAAAACAAGATGTTTACGTTTATAAAATATCCTTTAAGGATGAGAAGAAAAGGCTATACAAGAAAGTTGGGCATGTTACTTTATTAAGCAGGTAACAAGCTAGTTTAGTAATTTTTAAACTTATTGAATATAACTTAACTTTAACATATTAGTGCGCCCTTTTTCTTTCATTGGCATACTAGCAAGGTTAATTACTAAATCATCGGCTTTAACAAAACCGCCTTCTTTGATATAATCTTTTAAGTCAGCAATAGTTTGATCTGTGCTTTCGTATTTATCATAATAAAAACCTCGAACACCCCAAACTAAACTCAAGGCGTTTAGTAAAGATTGATTATCAGTAAAAATGTAAATATTAGCTTTTGGTCGATGGCTGCTTAATTTAAAAGCTGTATAGCCACTATGTGTCATAGATATAATTGCAGCAACATTTGCTTGTTTGGCCATCACGCTGGCATTAAAACATATACTGTCGGTAATGTATGTTACTGTTTTTAGTTCAGGCTCGTGTTCCTTGTAATAAATGGAGCCGTTATCTTCTATTTGAGTAATAATTCTGCGCATATATTCCACTACTTTTACCGGATACCTTCCAACTGAAGTTTCTGCACTAAGCATAACAGCGTCAGCTCCATCTAAAACAGCATTTGCTACATCATTAACTTCCGCCCTTGTTGGTGTATAAGCAGTAATCATACTCTCCATCATTTGAGTAGCTATAATAACAGGCTTAGAAGCTTCAATACATTTATTTACAATCATTTTTTGTAATAAAGGCACTTGTTCCATAGGCAATTCAACACCTAAGTCACCACGCGCAACCATTACACCATCACTTACTTCAATAATTTTATCAATTTCCTTAATTGCCTCAGGCTTTTCTATCTTCGCAATAACACGGGCATTTTTTTTCTTCGAACGGATAATATCTTTCAATTCAACAATATCTGTTACACTTCTTACAAAAGATAAACCTATCCACTCAAAATTATTTTCTAACGCAAAATCTAAATCACGCAAATCTTTTAAGGTTAAGCAGGGTAACGAAATCTTGGTGTTAGGAAGGTTAACGCCTTTTTTTGAAGAAAGCACTCCTCCAGCAATAATGGTACACTTTACTTCATCTTTTTTATTAGTATCAATTACTTTTAAAGTTATTTTTCCATCATCAATCAACACTAATTCGCCAACAGAAACATCTTGAGGAAATTGAGGATAGGTAATAAATATTCTTTCAGCAGTACCTTCAGATTCTTTGGTAGTGATAACAATTTCTTGCCCATTAACTAAATCAACCGCATTGTCTTTTACTTTTCCAATTCGCAATTTTGGTCCCTGCAAATCTCCTAAAATACCAACGTGACGATTTAATTTTTTATTTAATGTTCTGATATTATCAATTACATGTTTTATGGGTTCGTAATCTCCATGCGAAAAATTAATGCGACAAATATCTAACCCAGCCTTAAATAATTCTTCCAGCACCGCAATATTTTCGGTTGACGGCCCCATAGTTGCAACAATTTTTGTTTTGTTATAGTTAAAATTCATATTCTGTATATTTAAAAATAGTTTGGTTTTTGTTTATCACAATCCTAATTCAGATGAAATAGTTGTGTTTTATTTTGGCTTACGAATGTACTAAATTCAAGTTTAAAAATCGCATTATTAAATCATTATCTATTTTAGTACTTTAGCACTTTTAATACAAGTATGCCTAATAAACTCGAAAAATTTGCAGAACTAAATACATTTTTAAATACGTTTGCATTTCATCATTTTGACATTCCGAAAGGATTTGTAAAAAAGGGTAAATGGCAAATGGATGTTTTTAAAAATGATAATCCTATTGTTGTTGAGCTAGGCTGCGGAAGAGGGGAATACACCATTGGTTTATCAAAAAATAATTTAAGCAAGAACTTTATTGGCGTTGATGTAAAAGGTAATCGTATGTGGACGGGCGCAAAGCATGCTATTATAAATCAAATGAATCATGTTGCTTTTTTGAGAACGCGCATCGACTTTATTGATTTGTGTTTTAACGAAAATGAAGTTTCTGAAATATGGATAACCTTTCCTGACCCTCAACCTCAAAAAAACAGAGCCAGAAAACGGTTAACCAATCCTGATTTCTTTTTAAATCGATATAAAAAAATATTAAAACCTGGTGGGCTTATTCACTTAAAAACCGATAATACTTTTTTTTATGAATATACGATGGAAGTAATAAAAGAAAGAAACCTTCCTCTAATTTTCGCTACTGATGATTTATATCACAATTGCCCTAATGGCAGAGAAGAGTTAACGGCTATAAAAACGTATTACGAAACTTTATTTACAGTTAGAGGAGAGCGCATTAAATATTGTTGTTTTAAATTGGATTAAAATGGCTGTTAAAGATTTACCACACAAAAAACACTTTTATAGTAAGGTTTTAAAAAGCGTTACCTTAGGCGCATTATTTTTATTAGCATCATTAATCATAGGAGTTATTGGTTATCATTATTTTTTTAATATTCCGTGGTTGGATAGTTTGGTTAATGCTAGTATGATTTTAACGGGCATGGGGCCGATTGATAGAGCAGAAACTGATGCTGCTAAATGGTTTGCTTCATTGTATGCTATTTATAGTGGGGTTGCTTTTTTAACTAGTGCGGCTGTTATATTAAGTCCTATTGTGCATCGTTTTTTGCACAAATTTCATTTAGACATGGAGGAATAAATAAACAGGTGCCAATTAATATATAAACAAAAAACACTAATCTTGTAATATGCTTTCACTTTTTATCAATTGGAATCCAAGTCCCGAAATTTTTACAATTCCTGGCATTGATTGGCCGGTGCGTTGGTATGGCTTGTCGTGGGCACTTGCTTTTATTGGCTGTCATTTTTTTATGAATCGCATTTTTAATGCAGAAGGAAGAACAGAAAAACAACTTGATACGTTAACGCTATATATTGTTTTAGCAACCATTTTAGGAGCGCGCTTGGGCCACTGTTTGTTTTATGATTTTGCTTACTACTCTCAACATCCTTTAGATATCTTAAAAGTATATGAAGGAGGATTAGCTAGTCATGGTGGTGCTATTGGAATCATTATTGGCATGTGGTTGTATTGCAAAAAAACTCAAGAAAGTTGGATTTGGTTATTTGATCGCTTGGTTGTGGTTGTTCCGTTTGCGTCGTTTATGATTCGATTTGGAAACTTAATGAACTCTGAAATTGTTGGCAAACCAACTGATGTGCCATGGGCATTTGTATTTCATCAGTTGGATGAACTTCCAAGACATCCCACACAATTATATGAAGCTCTGTTTTACATTTGTTTATTTGTGGTGTTTTATTGGTTGTGGAAAAACAAGCGGCATGATTTCGGAAAAGGTTTTATGTTTGGACTTTTTTGCGTGTTGATGTTTAGTTTTCGATTTGTAATGGAATTTTTAAAAGAAAATCAAGAAAGCTTTGAAAATGCACTTCCTATAAATATGGGACAAATACTAAGTCTCCCTTTTGTTTTAGTTGGCATTTATATGATACTAAAATCGAAAGGGAAGAATCTCGTATAATTTCTTAAATCATTTTAGCATAAGCTTTCAGACTTAATAATTAAAAAAATAGTTAGATAAAATTAAGAATTTACTAAAAGTTTAAATCCTTTACCATGTATGTTTACAATCTCCACCTTAGGATCGTCTTTAAGGTACTTTCGTAATTTAGCAATGTAAACATCCATACTTCGTCCATTAAAGTAATTATCATCATGCCAAATTGTTTTTAAGGCAAAATTTCTATCTAACACATCGTTTTTATGCACGCACAACAAGCGCATAAGCTGACTTTCTTTAGTGGTTAATTTTTGCTCTGCACCATTATTAATTAATGCTTGCGTTTCGGAATTAAACGAATACGTTCCAATTGTAAAACTAATATCCTCCGTATTATGAACGCGTTGCTTGCTACTTCTTCGCAATACAGCATTTACACGAGCTAATAATTCGTCCATACTAAATGGCTTTGTAATATAATCATCAGCGCCCGCATTAAAACCTTCAATCGTATCTTCTTTCATGCTTTTTGCTGTTAAGAAAATAATTGGCACATGTTTATCAGTAACTCTTATTTCTTTTGCTAATGTTAATCCATCCTTTACAGGCATCATCACATCTAACAATAATAAATCAAACCCTTGCTTACAAAAAGCATCAAATCCTTTTTTACCGTCTGTGGCTAATTTCGTTTCAAATCCTTTTGCTTCTAAATATTCCTGTAGCAAGGTTCCTAAATTTGGATCATCTTCTACTAACAGTATTTGTGTTTTTACATTTTCCATATTACTTATTTTATTTGTTTTAACTATACTTAGTTTTTGTAAGGCATTACTATTTTAAAAACACTGCCTTTTCCTAATTCACTCTCGACATTAATTGTGCCATTGTGCTTTTGCACAACTGCCAGCACGTAACTTAATCCTAAACCAAACCCTTTTACATTGTGAACGTTCCCGGTTGGAACTCTATAAAATTTATCAAAAATTTTCCGTTGATTTTCTTTACTTATTCCAATTCCATTGTCTTTTACAGTAATTTCTATTCCTGCAGGCGTATCTTTCGTTGTTATAAGTATGATTGGACTATCCTTTGTATATTTAATAGCATTATCAATTAAGTTAAAAATTATATTAGTTAAATGTACTTTATCAGAGCTAATAATACAATTAAGTGCGTCTAATTGTTTAGTGATTTTTCCGTGACGTTGGTCAATTAAAAGTTGCGTATTTTGAATTGCCTGATTTATTATTTCATGAACATCATTTTGGCTGAGTTTTAATTTAAATTCTCCCTTGTCTAAGATGGATGTTTGTAGGATACTTTCTACTAAAATACTTAATCGTTTATTTTCATCTTTAATCATTTTCACAAACCTTTGTTGTTTGTCGGGAGTTTTTACTACAGAATCATCATTGAGCATTTCTGCTGCCAAAGAAATTGTACTGATAGGTGTTTTAAACTCGTGGGTCATATTACTTATGAAATCGTTTTTTATAACAGATAATTTCTTTTGTCGTGATATAGTTGCAATTGTGTAATAAAAGGCAAAAATGAGTATGAGTATAACCATAGCAGAAACACCCAGCATGATCCACATTGTTTTTAATAAATAATTTGTTTGATTTGGAAATTGTACACTTAAATATTGCGGTGTTACAAAGACGTTATTTGGAGATAAGTTTATTTTTATGGAACATCCCGATGAATCACAATCTTTTTGGGCTTCTTTGTAATTACCGTTAAGATTCGAATCTGAAAGTCGGCTAGTAACTGAATAAATAAAGTTAGTTGTAACTCCTTCTGCTAATAATTCCTGATGCAGTATTGTATCTAGCATTAATGAATCTACTTTAGGTTTATAATCTTTATAGACGTTAATACTAATGAGCTCGTCAAATAAATCATTTACAATTTCTTTTTTTGTTTGAAATAATTCATCGCGCAAATGTTCGATGTTTTTAGAGGTAGATTGCGATGAATTTAAAAGTTCGTATGGTAAAAAATGATTTTGCGAATTTATGGAATCGCCTATAAATTCTTTTTGAGACATTCTACTTGTAATAACCCCGGAAGAATCTGTACTCAACTCCTCAAAGATGCGAACCTGAACATCACTGCCACTTGGGTTACCAACTGTAACTAAACCTGGTTTAGTAATTCGCACGCCTTGCTTACGTAACTTAATTTTTTTAGCAATTTTATTTGCTGTTGCTATTTTCTCGAGTTTGTTTGATGTTGATTTTAATGCTTCTTTAACAGAACGCTCAAACTCTTCTTCTTTCAATTTTATAGAACTTTTAATCCAATATATTTGAACCGCAATTAGCGCAATTAAAGCTACAGCTACCAGCGTTGAAATGATGCCTAAATTATATCTGTTCATTATAACAAATGTAGCAAAGTATACGAATGCAAATTTTATTGCTTAACGTTTTTTAACTCCTATATAGTGCGTCCATTAACCTCGCAATTCTTGGCCGAAATTTAAAATATTTACCTAATTTAAAAATAAATGTGGGGTCATTACGATTTGAAACAAGACTAGTTTTAGAGGTTTAATTTTTATTAAAATTGATATTCTAAATCAATACATTTTTATAATCAATTACTGCTAATTATAATTTGTTGTTTTTTTAAAACAGCTTGGTTTGCTTATTTTCTATCAAAGCTTCTTTATAAACGGCCAACACTCTTTGTCTTGCAACCGCATGATCAACCATAGGTGTTACGTACTGCGGTGTATTAAATTCTGGAACCCATTTTTTGATGTATTCATAATTTGCATCGAATTTTTTAGTTTGTTCGGTTGGATTAAATACTCTAAAATATGGTGCAGAATCGCAACCACTTCCAGCAGCCCACTGCCAACCGCCATTATTAGCGCTTAAATCAAAGTCTAATAATTTTTTAGCAAAGTACGCTTCGCCCCAACGCCAATCTATTAATAAATCTTTTATTAAAAAACTTGCCACAATCATGCGCACACGATTATGCATAAATCCAGTAGTGTTTAACTCACGCATGCCGGCATCTACAATTGGAAACCCGGTTTTTCCTTGACACCAGCGATTAAATTCAACCTCATTATTTCTCCACATAATTCTATCATATTGCGGCTTAAATGAATTATTTACAACATGCGGAAAATGATATAAAATCATCATATAAAACTCTCGCCAAATTAATTCGTTCAACCAAGTTTCGTTTAAAACTAGAGCTTGTTTTACTAATGCTCTAACACTAACTGTTCCAAATCTTAAATGAATACTTAATTTACTTGTGCCATTAATTGCAGGAAAATCACGCTGCTCTTTATAATTAGAAACGATAGATTTAATAATACTATTTGAAGGAAATTCTAGTCCAACACTTTTAAATCCCATTTCATTTAAAGAAGGAATTTCAAAGGGTTTTACTTTTAAAAATTGGGTAAAATATTTGTTATTCTGATATGACTTAAAATCGTCTACTCCTAATTTTGCTTTCCATTTTCTGCTATAAGGAGTAAAAACAGTATAGGGCTTACCATCATCTTTGGTTACATCATTTTTTTCAAAAACACATTGATCTTTATAGGTTTTAAATTCAATGTTATTTGCCAAGAATAATTCTTTAACAGTGTCATCTCGCTTAATTGCATATGGCTCGTAATCATGATTAGCATAAACAGATTGTATATCGTATTCCTGTATTAATTCCTTAAATGCAATTTCGGGAGTTGAATAAAATACCTTTAAGGAGGAATCAATTTTTTTTAATTCAGTATTTAAATTTAAAATACATGAGTGTATAAATTCGACTCGTCTATCTTTTTTATCTTCTAATTTTTCTAAAATAGTTTTATCAAAAATAAAAATAGGCAATACCGGAAAGTCACTTTTTAGAGCATGATATAAACCTGCATTATCTTCTAAACGTAAATCCCTTCTAAACCAAAATAGTGTAACTTTCTGCATACTCTTTTGAACAATTTTCGAGCAATAATGTTTACATGTGTTTTTTTTGAGCACTTTAAAAAAAGTAGTTTTACTTTACAAATAACTATACTTTGTTTTTGTGTAAATTATAAATTCTAAATGATCGATAAATAGCGTATGCTAAAAACACCACACCTAAAACAATACGTTTGTTGCCAAAAGCTTTATCGCTAAGTAAGTCCGTAAAGAAAAATACGATAGCGCCGGTAAAGGTTAATAAAACCATCATACAACTAAACACTAAATTAATTAATTCTGTTGGCGATTTTTTTTCCATGATTGTTTTCGTTTTTAAATGCTGAGATGCTAATCCGCCAGCTGGCGGACAGCATGACCTAAAAAAAATCCCCTCAGCCTTTGGGAAGAGGGGATTTTTATAATGAGTGTTATTTTATTTTAATTGGAAATTGATTGGTAAGTTAAAGAATACGGAAACAGATCTACCATTTTGTTTTCCAGCTTTCCAGTTTGGCATTGATTTTACAACTCGAATTGCTTCTCTGTCGCAATCTCCACATCCTGGTACACCTTTCAAAATTGTTACGTCAGTTATGTTTCCGGTTCCATTAACAACAAATTTCAAGAAACATTTACCGCTTAAACCAGCTTCTTTAGCCATTTGGGGGTATTGAATATTTTTTTGAATGTATTTCATCATTTCCATTGCTCCTCCCGGAAATTCAGGCATCTCTTCAACTACAGTAAAAATTTCTGGAGCCTTTTCTTCAACAACACCTGTACCTTCGCCAGTTGGAACAACTACTGCATCTCCATCTCCTTCCTGAGTAACTGTACTAACGTTAGTTTCAGTTAGCTTTTCTTGTGGTGGTGGCGGATCAGTTTCAACAGCATCATCTTTAATCACCGGAGGAACAAACTTTACAGTTTCTAAAACTGGTGGTGGTGGCGGTGGTGGCGGTGGTGGTGGTTCATTTTTATCCGCTGGCGGAGGAGTAAGGTCAATCGTTGTCATATCTAGTATGGCTTCTTTTGACGCATCATCACTTTTTAATCCTAATACAAACTTAATACCCATACCTAAAGCTAAAGCACCTATCATGCAGCCAAGGATTAAAGTAACAGTCCAATTGTATTTACGGCGTATCTCATACGCACCATAATCTTGGTTGCGACCTTTAAAAACTATATCGTTTCTAGAGTCATCAACTACACTATTCCAATTTGATGTCATATTATTTTATTTTTTCCTGTAATAATGCATATTCTGTTGCCATCATTTCAACACCTAAAACTCGCTTACCCACATTACAAATCTTTAATTCATCGAGCATATCAATTGCGTTTTTATAAGTTGCCTGATCATCGGTTTTAATTAAAACTGTAATTGCTCGCGGATCTGCAGTGGCATCCACCGCCATTCGTTTGTAAGCAGTATCTGCTAATTGTTTCTTTTTATTTTTCTCAGCTAAGACTTTAATTTCTTCAACAGCCCATTTATTTTGTTCCATCAGCAATTTATGGAGCCCTTCAGAACTGAAGTTTGTTTCTTTTAACTCTGTTGGAGGCATTCCTTTTTCGTTTCCTGCTGTGTAAAACTGTCCAGCATAATAAAAAATCTTATCGTCCTTAGTTAATAAAAAAGTAACTCCATTTTTTACTTCTGGTGGTGGTGGACTTCCTGGTGGTGGTTCAGCTGGTAAGCTTAACTCCATACTTTTTGGTTTACTAAAGGTTGATGTTAAAACGAAAAACGTTAACAACAAAAACGCTAAATCTACCATTGGAGTCATATCCACTCGCGTGCTCTGTTTCTTGGCGCGTTTTTTACCGCCTTTACCATGCCCGCCGCCGCTTTCTGCTATTTCTGCCATGTTAAATTTTTTTTAATATTAATACTAATGTTTTGTTTCAGCCGGAACTGATGCTCCACCTTCCATTGATGTTATCAAGTTGAAAGTATAAATCTTCATATCTGTAAAGGTTTTAAATACATCTTTTACATAAATGTATTTAGCCTTTGAATCAGCTTTAATGGCATATCTTGGTTTTTCTCCTTTAAACTCTTGTCCTGTTTCTGCTGCTTTGTCTTTATTTCTCATATAAATGATATTTAATTCTGTAGCAGAAATTTGAATCCAATCTCTCAATTGATTATTCAACGAATCTAACGGAACACCTTTTTGTGGTTGAAATTTTAGTCTCTCAGCTTCCGAGGCATCTAAGTATTTTGGTAAGTCTTTTATCTCAACACCAAAACTAGATAAGCCACCAAATTTTTTTATTTGATCAGGCTTAAAAGTAACACCGTATTTTTCGCTCATTTTGGTTAAGGTGTTTGTTCTAGCTTCTCCGTTTCCTACACCAAAAAATGCGCGGCCATTATTATCAACTGTAATTAATACCGTGTTTTCAGGTAGTGTTTTATCTGAGACAGAAGATGGCGGATCGACAATTACTGGCTCAGCCATTCGAAAAGATGCGGTAAGCATAAAGAAGGTAACCAACAAGAAAGCTAAATCAACCATTGGCGTCATGTCAATAGAAGGAGCACTCTTTGAAATTTTTATCTTTCCCATGTTTTGTGTTTTTTATTTATAATTAGATGGAATTAATTATCTAATTCCATAAATTGAATAAAAATTATTTTCCTGAAGTTTGGAACTCTTGAATAATAGAGAATCCAGCTTCATCCATTGAAAAGGTAATTTGATCAACGCGGTTAGAGAAAAAGTTGTAAAATATAATTGCTAAAGCAGAAGATAAGATACCAACTAATGTATTAACCAAAGCTTCAGAAATACCTGTTGCTAAAGCTGCTGTATCAGGAGTACCAGCTGCAGCTAATGCACCAAAGGCACGAATCATACCTACAACCGTTCCAATTAAACCAACTAATGTACCAATAGAAGCACAAGTAGAGATAACGCTTAAGTTTTTAGATAACATTGGTAATTCTAATGCGGTTGCTTCTTCTAATGCTTTAGAGATTGCTGCTACTTTAGATTCTTTATCCATTGTGGAATCATTTTGTACAAATTGATATTTTACTAAACCTTCACGCACAACATTACCTAAAGATCCTTTTTGTTTATCGCAAGCAGCAATAGCTGCATCTAAATCTTTGTTTGCTATTAAGTCTTTAATTTTAGAAACAAATTTATCTGTTCCTCCGGCACCATTAGCTTTTTGAATTGTAATTAAACGTTCAAAGAAAAAGCAAAGAACTGTAAATAATGTACCTAATAAAATTGGCACGATAAAACCACCTTTATACATAATGCCAAAGAAGTTTTGAGGATGTCCTTTTTCCGGACCTTCAGCATCAAAATTACCTGGATCTCCTAATACAAATTTGTAAACTGCGATACCTATTACTAAACAGATAACGATTGCAATTGCTGAAACGATTAATGGGAAACCGCCTGATGTTTTTTTGTTACTCATGATTGTTTTTTTTTAGTTAGTTGCTAGTTTTTAGAATGATGCCAAACTTAATAAAAAGGTTTCTAAATAACAATATAGTTATGCTATCTTTTTATTAATGTTTTAAATGTTAATCTTTTTTTGATAACGTAATTTTATACAAATATTATTTTATTAAATGAAAATAAGTTGTTGAAATTGGCAAGTGGTGGAAAATAATTGTTAAGTGGCAAGTTCTAATGCAAATATCATTACTAAACTTCATAGCAACTTACTAGCTGGAAAAATATTGAAAATTACCAACTCCTAAAATTTTTTTAAACTTGAAATTTATTGAATTCTTGTTAAAACAATACAATCAATTTTAAATCACAATTTCGTCCAATTCTTTATTTAAAAAGTGATACTCCATAAAAGAGTAACTATCAGAACTTGTAACTTTTATCCATTGTTTGTTTTCAATATACCATTTCCATTGTTTACTTCTTAAAAAACCACCTTGCTTTAAATACCCTTCAATGTATGGATGCACACAAAGTGTAATATTTTTAGCAGCTTGTTCTTTAACAATAAACCTTAAAGCATTTTCAATTTGCTCAACAAATAAAATAGTTGGCTGTACTTTTCCTGTTCCACCGCAACTTGAGCAGGTTTCTAAAACCTCAACATTAACTTCTGGACGCAACCTTTGGCGAGTAATTTGAATTAAACCAAATTTACTTGGAGGTAAAATATTGTGCCGCGCTCTATCCGATTTCATTTCTTCTTTTAATTTATCAAAAAGAAGTTTTCTGTTTTCTGGATTATGTAAATCAATAAAATCAATAACAATAATTCCGCCCATATCACGTAAGCGCAATTGGCGTGCAACTTCAACGGCTGCTTCTAAATTTACTTCAAGCGCATTTTCTTCTTGTGATTTATCGCTCTTTGCTCGGTTTCCACTATTGACATCAAAAACATGCAGAGCCTCAGTATGTTCAACAACTAAATAGGCCCCGCTTTTCATAAATACGGTTTTACCAAACAGCGACTTAATTTGACGGTCAATCCCAAAATTATCAAAAATAGGAACCTTGCCAGTATAGTGTTTTAAAATATCAACCTTATCAGGTGAAATAGTTTTAATATATGATTTTAAATCATCGTACACTTTTTCGCTATTAACATGAATAGCATTAAAAGAAGCGTTTAAAAAATCTCTTAAAATTACATTTGTTCTATCCGCTTCACCTAATAAACGAAAAGGAGGTTCAGCGGTTTGTAATGCTTTAAAACATTCATCCCACTTTGCAACTAGATCGGCAACATCTCCTTCAATATCCGAAACAGATTTTCCTTCGGCAACTGTTCTAATAATTACTCCAAAGTTTTTTGGTTTAATACTTTGAATTAAGCCCTTTAATCTGTTTTTTTCTTCGCTACTTCTAATTTTTGAAGAAACAGAAACTTTATCAGAAAAAGGAATTAAAACGATGTACCTGCCGGCAATAGAAATTTCAGTTGTAATTCTAGGGCCTTTGGATGAGATAGGTTCTTTTGCAACTTGCACTAAAACATATTGCCCTGATTTTACAGCTTCATTAATTTTTCCATCTTTTTGGATATCACCTTCATTTTTAAAGTACATTAAATTACTCACATTCTGTTTACCAGAACGCACAGCATCAACGTATTTAAACAACGAATTGGCCTGAGGCCCCAAATCTAAATAATGCAAAAATGCATCTTTCTCGTATCCTACGTCTACAAAAGCCGCGTTAAGTCCGGTCATTACCTTTTTAACTTTGCCTAGGTAGATATCGCCTACCGAAAATTTTATGTTATTTTTTTCTTTATGCAGTTCTATTAAACGTTTATCGTTTAATAATCCTATAACAACTTCGTTAGGCGTAGAATTTATTACTAGTTCTACGTTCACTTTAAATATTTTTAATTATATATAATACTATTATTGCTTTCACATTAAACTTACTTAGGTTTATGCAAACAATAACATACACAAATAAAGCAAACGGTAAGACTGTTTGTCATTCCGTTTGCGTAATCTTTTTTTGTAAAATCTAATTAGCTTAGCTAATTATTTTTTCTTATGACGGTTTTTTCTCAAACGCTTTTTACGTTTGTGAGTCGCCATCTTATGTCTTTTTCTTTTCTTTCCGCTTGGCATAATCTTTAGGTTTTAAAAAATTTATATTAGGTTAATTATTTATTTTTTTAGTTGTTCAATATATTTTAGCACTTCTTGTTTTGCCATAGCATCATCTGTTACGTTGGCATATTTTTCTAACATTTCAATTGTTTTGTTTTTTTGTCCTTGCTGCTCATAAGCATCTGCTAAATGCAAATAGGCTTCAATGTAAAGTGGATCAATTACCAATACTTTTTCAAAGCGTTTTATTGCTTTATCCCACTGCTGAGATTTAGCTGAAAAAAACGCAAAAGTTAATTGAAGCTTTACATTATTACTATCTGTTTTTTCAACTTCACGCAACAGGCCAATGCCTTTCATTGGGTCATTTCCATCTTCTACAAAACACGCCGCTAATTGAATTTTAGCATCTATATTATTACCGTCTTTTTCAATTGCTTTTTCGTAGCAACGTATAGCACTTTGATACAATGTAGGGATTTCATTGTTATCTTTTGTAAAACGAACAGCGTAATAATAACGTTCGCCAGCTTTATAGTAAGCTAACGATGTTTGTTTCCTTTTGGCCGTTTTTTCAACAAAATAAGCAGCAAAATCGGGTCTTTTTTGTTTATCCCAAAATTGCACAACAGTATTAAAAGCAGAATCGATTTTTGAGCTTGTGGCACTTTTTAATAAAGCGTCATACAACTTTTTTTCATCTAGTTTTAACGATTTAGTGGCCATAGTAATGAAAGTTTCAAGGTTTGCTACTTCAGTAGATTTTGCCTTTTCATTCACTTTGGTTTCTAAATTACCAGTGTGTGTTTTTGGTGCAAGAAATAAAAGAACGAATAAAACAACAGCCGTCAAAACTAAAGCAATCTGTGTTTTACGAGCTAATGTCATTATTCAACTTGTTTATTATCCAATGGTTCTGCTACTTTTACATTACGTTTTACACGCTCACTAAAAGTTTTAGCAGGTTTAAATGCTGGAATAAAATGCGCAGGAATAATAACTGTTGTGTTTTTTGAAATATTACGCCCTACTTTTTCAGCACGTTTTTTTACAACAAAAGTGCCAAATCCACGTAAATATACATTCTTTCCATCAGTCATAGCGGTACGAATAGATTTCATAAAAGTCTCCACAGTTGTTTGCACAACAACCTTTTCTATGCCTGTTTTTTCTGAAATTTCGTTTACAATATCTGCTTTAGTCATTTACAATTTATTTAAAATCAGCGAATTAAAATTAAAAATTGGGCTGCAAAGATATGCTTTTTATTGTAAATCAAAAATTTAGAGTGTATTTTTTGCAAAAAAGATCAAATTAACCCCAATGACTAATAATTTCTAAGATAAATCTGTAGCTACAAGTCATTCAGATAAATTAGCATTGTAGTTAATGGAGTGGGTATTCTTTAAAGATGTTAAACTTTATAAAATGCGATATTGAACATAATCTATAATTATTAAATGCCGTTCATCAGGTTGTATTTCATTCCTTTATTTCTCTATTTTGAGTATATTAGCAGTCTATTTTTTATGAACGAGTTTTTTGCATTTCTAAAATCAAAAGTGTTTTTTAAGCATTTTATTATTTCTGTGATAAGTGTCATAGTGGTTTTGTGGTCGTTATTTAAAGTATTAGCCATTTATACACATCATGGAGAAACTGCTGAGGTTCCTGATTTTAGTGGAAAAGCAATTTCTGAATTAGATAATTTTGTAATTGATAAAAATGTAGGTTATGTTATTATTGATAGCATTTATGAGCCAAAAGAAAAATCGGGCATTGTTGTTAAGCAAGATCCCGAAGCAAAATCTTTGGTAAAGCACAATAGAATAATCTATTTATACGTTACTAGCACACAAGCACCACAAATAGCAATGCCTAAATTGGTTGACAGAAGCACTCGCCAGGCCGTTTTTATGATTGAAAGTTATGGGCTTAAAGTGGGTGACATAAATGAAGTTGCTGCCGATTGCAAGGGCTGTGTATTAAAACAGTTTTTTAAAGGAAAAGAAGTGGTGCCGGGGGATCCTATTAAAAAAGGAAGTAAAATAGATTTAATGGTTGGCAAAATGGAAAATGAATATGCAGTTGCACCTGCTGATTCGGTTATTACAACTAATGCTGAAGAAAATTAACGAGTAAGAATGAGTTTAATAAAAATAATTTTTAAGATTAGTTTCGTTGCATTTAACGTGACGGTTTTTTCAACCTTTGCTCAAGAACACTTGCATCCTTTAAATGGTAATCTTAATTTGCAACAAGTACCAGCAAAATCTGTTCATCAAAAGAAAATAACCATTAATAATCCGGTTAATCTTCCTTTTTTTGATGATTTTTCTTACGCTTATAAATCACCTTACCCTGCTGATAATAATTGGATAGATTCAAGTGTTTATGTTAATACGGGATTTGCTATTAACCCAATTACTTTAGGTGTTGCAACCTTTGATGGTCTGAACAAAAATGGCTATCCCTATTTAATAAACGCTCCCGTAAGTTATTCGGGAAGCGCTGATACATTAACTTCTAGGTATATTAATTTAAAATCTACATCAACACATACTTATAGCCCAGCCGATAGTATTTTTTTAACTTTTTACTATCAGGCCGAAGGTTTTGGCGAAGCTCCGGAAGTAAATGATTCGCTGTGCTTAGATTTTTTTAAACCAAATCAAGGTATAAATGGAATTTGGAAAAAAGTTTGGGGCGTTGCAGGATATAATCCTAGCGCAAATGATACAGGCTTTTTTAGAATCAGAATTCCAATTGCCGATACTGCCTATTGCGATAGTCTTTTTAAATTTCGATTCAGAAATAAAGGAACAACAAGTGGAAGCCTAGACCATTGGCATATTGATTATGTTCAGATAAAGCAAAACTACTTTTATACGGATACTGTTATTGACGACGTTTCATTTGCTTATAAACCAAGCTCTTTTTTAAAAAACTACTCTGTTATGCCTTATAGGCAATATAATGAGGCGCTTGAAATGAGTACAACATTTAGAAATTACATTAGAAACAATTTCATAATTAATAAGCAATCTGTTTATCAATATACCACACAAGATGCCTTTGGAAATACTATTCCAACTGATCCCTCTGTTACATTCCCATTTCCCGGTATGCAACCATTTTCAACTAACGGATATTATAGTGGCGCAGCAGGAGCACCAGTTTTTAATTTAAAACCCTTTCCAAGCGCATTTACAGATTCCACGCATTTTACATTTACACATGTAATTACTACGAGTGGTGATTTAAATAGACCAAATGACACTTTAGTGCATGTACAAAAATTTTCTAACTATTATGCTTATGACGACGGCACCGCAGAGCAAGCCTATTATTTAAATACGTATGGCGCTCAAACCGCTATGCGCTTTACTTTAAATGTATTAGATACCTTAAAAGCAGTGCGAATTTATTTTGATCCTGTTGTTGATGGAACTGTAATTCAAGCATCTTCGTTTAGGTTAATGGTTTGGAACAGCAGTGGCGGAGTTCCTGGCAGTGTGCTTTATAAAGATAGTTTAGTTTACCCAACGTATTTAGCAGGGAGCTATAACTTGATTCCTACGTATGAATTAAGTTCGTGTTTGCCATTAACCGTAGGCACCTATTTTATTGGAATTCAACAAACAACTAACAAGGGATTAAATATTGGATTTGATAAAAACACCAATCATAAAGATGCCTTATTTTACAATATTGGAAATGGTTGGGCGCAATCTGCTTTAAAAGGATCTTTAATGATTAATCCTCAAATGGGTTGTGTAGCTCCCCCATTGCCAATAGGAGTTGGCGAATTAGATAAAACAGATAAAATTAAAATAAGTCCAAATCCGGCGCAAGATTGGATAACAGTAAACTTTCCGGATAATCAACAAAATAGTATGACCGTTGAGGTTTTATCATCACTAGGCGAAACTGTTTTTACAAAATCAATTACTAATAATGAAAAGATAGATATAAGTCATTTATCCAACGGCCTATATTTTATTTACATAAAAGGTAACAACCTAAACGTTAGTCCTAAAAAACTAATCATATCCAGATAACATGATAGATGATATAGAAGAAGTTGAATCGAACGAAGAAGAAAAAGAACTTTACGAACATCACAACATTAAGGTAGAAAAAGGCCAGGTGATGATGCGAATTGATAAATTTTTAATGATTCGCATTCAAAACGCCACACGAACTAAATTACAACAAGCCTGCGATGCTGAATGTATTTTAGTAAACGGAAAACCTATAAAATCAAGCTACAAAATAAAACCATTAGACGAGATTTCGGTTTTAATGACAGCGCCACCGCGCGATGTTGAAGTACTTGCTGAAGACATTCCTATTAATGTTGTTTTTGAAGATGACTACATTTGTGTTGTAAATAAAGAACCCGGAATGGTTGTTCATCCTGCATACGGGCATTACTCAGGCACATTAGTTAATGCTTTAGCGTATCGTTTTAAAAATTTACCAACTTCAAAAACACAACTTACCGAAAATTTATCAATTGACAGACCAGGATTGGTGCATCGTATTGATAAAAACACCTCCGGAATTATTATAGTAGCTAAAACTGATTTAGCAATGACTCGTTTAGCGAAAGATTTTTTTGATAGAAATTTAGACAGAAAATATATTGCCATTGTGTGGGGCGATGTAAAAGAAGACGAAGGAACTATTACTTGTAACGTTGCACGCGATTTAAGAAACAGAAAAGTAATGGCTTGCTTTCCGGATAGTGATCATGGTAAACATGCTATTACACATTACAAAGTAATTGAACGTTTTGGTTATGTAACCGTTGTTGAATGTAAATTAGAAACTGGGCGCACGCATCAAATTCGTATACACATGAAACATTTAGGCCATCCATTATTTAACGATAACGAATATGGAGGCGATAGAATTTTAAAAGGGTTATCAAGTAATAAATACAAACAATTTATTGAAAACTGTTTTGAAATTTTACCTCGCCAAGCGCTTCATGCTAAAACACTAGGTGTTACACATCCTATAACTAAAGAGCCCATATTTTTTGAAAGTGATTTACCTGATGACATGCAACAGGTAATTGAAAAATGGAGGAAATACTCTTATAAATTTGAAGAAGAATAACGTTTTAGGGCTACCAGAAGTGCGGTTCAAGGCATCTCAACCGAATACTAATAACAAAAATAGAATGTTTCTACGCATTTGCAAAGCGAAAATTAACTAATTGTCTACCGCTTTTGCAAAAGCCGAAGCCGAATGCCCAAATGGGATTTAGGTTGTGTTATGCGGTCGTGCTATTATACTGTCGTCCAATCTTTTAATCCAATTCAATCAAAAGTACCAATTGCCATAGCTGTTTATGTTAGATGTAATTTTTAGCTTTCAATTTTGGGAGCTTTAGCTTCCTTGATACCTGATTCAAATTGAACATCTAAACCATGAGATACAGTTTTAGTATCTTCATAAACATCAAATTTAACAGCCTTTCCCCATTTCAATGTGATAAAATGAAC
>JAIOZA010000049.1 GCA_021740825.1 Bacteroidia bacterium
ATACATAAAATGATTACTTAAACCAAATCTAAAGTCTACTACATTTGGTTGATTAGGAGAGAGCTCAAATGCTCTATTAGAAGAAACTAAAGCGCTATCTAACATACCAATAGAATATAAAATTAGAGCCTTGTTATTATGCAACGGAAAGTGATTGGGAAATATGGATATTCCCTTGTTATATAAATTATTAGATTTAACAGCATAAAGATATTTCAAATCTTTATTTTTTTGCAAACTACTGAGTTCAAAATAGGAAGTGCCTAATCCCAACAGAGAGTTAATGTTTTCTGGTGCTGAAGTTACATTTTTTAAAAATAATGAGTAGTTGTTTTTCCAGTCAGGATTCCGTTTGATGGTTAAAAATGCAAAGGCACTTGTTTGAATAAATAATACAGAACCTAGTAATAGTAATGTTGATTTTTTAGTCCAGTTCATTTTTTCAATCAAATTAAAAATCAGCATGGATAAAAATATACATAATCCCAGCGAGGCATGAAAAAATAAACGCTCTCCCATGGTAGCTCCAATGTCAATAAATAAATTAGTTACTGGGATAAAAAAAGCAATAAAAAGCATTAATCCAAAAGACCAATTTTTACGTTTTATAACAGACCAAACAGTTAGGATAATTAATGATAAATAAGTTAATATACTTAACCAAACTAATGGAGATGTAAAGTTATAGTAGGCAATTGTTTTAAAAGAATAATCCACTAACAATGGATCAGGAATAAAAAATAATTTGAGGTATTTAAGCCAAATGTAAATTTTAGTCGCCCATATTTCGTTTGGAGTCGCTAATAAATAAGGATTACCAATGATGTCGTTTTCAAAAGATTGCATTTGAACTTGGTGAATGGTAGCAGAGAAACGCATGGCTAAATACAAAATCAAGGCAGCACCTAAGCCATATATTAATCTTGTAGAAGCAAATTTAGATTGTTTTGCAAAGTAATAACCTCCATATAAAAATAAGATGGGCACTGCAATTAACGTTCCTGCATTAAAAAATTTAATGAGTGAAAAAGAAGCGATGCCAACAAATATTAATAATATCCAAAAACCTTTTTCTTTTAAATTAATCTGTTCTTTATAATAGACAAATAAAATAGCAGGAATCAAACCAAATAATAACACTGCATACTCTTTGCTTAATAGGGCAAGTAGCATGTTTACCATGGTTAAAATTAAATCGCTTCGTTTAAAAGTTTGCAAATAACGGAGGGCAAATCCCAATGTACTGAATACAAAAATTAACGATAAAATTTCATCCCTACTTTTTATATTTGCTACTACTTCAGTATGCAACGGATGAATGGCGAACAAAAGAAGACTTAAAAAAACCATGTCTTTTTTATTCGAAAAAATATAAGTAGTTAAAACATGATACATAATCCCGATTAATAAGGCATACAACAAAACATTAGTTACATGCCTAAAACCTGCACCTTTTACCCAAAAATCATATTCCGTAAAGATGCCATCCTTATTAGTGTCTTCCTTCGGGTCTTGAATTCTATTATGATTTGTATCCCAACTATTATTATCAATAATACCATTAGGGATTATACCAATAAATTGTTGCTCAATTGCAAATGTGATATGTGAAAGTGGACGGTAGCGCCCTCCAGGTAAAGCACTTTCTAGCCCCATTTGCTTGTAAAAGCTATAATAACTATCGTGGGTTAAAATACCCGGAATTCCTTTTACACCTTGTATCACAAATTCGTTTTTATGTAAAACGTTTTCATCATCATAAGCAACTTCATGATTAAAGGTATTAACATAAAGGCCAATAGAAATAATAATTAATAGAAGGTAGGGCTGAAATGCATTTTTAAAAGGAAAATATAGATACCCTGCTGGCTGATTGATGAGTGCTTTGACACTAGAACTGATAGACATAATAAATTCTCTCTTATTTAGGTTTGGAATTTTTAACTATTATACAATTTCAAATATAACTAATTAATAGTGCAATTGAAAAAATATTCTTTTTTCAGGTAGTTTTCTTTGCTTTATAAAATTGCGGCGCGGCGCATGCTACATGATTATGTAATTGCAGTTATAAGCCAGTATATTTTCTAAAAAGCTTTATAGCTAAAGCCAATAAAATAATTCCAAATACTTTTTTTAAGATGGCAATTCCACCGGCGCCTAAAAGTTTTTCAACTCTATCTAAGTTTCTTAAAACGATGTAAACAATAATCACATTTAATATAATGGCTGTAATAATAGATACAATATTATATTCTGCCCTAATTGAAAGGAGAGTCGTTAATGTTCCGGTTCCTGCAATTAAAGGAAATGCCAGAGGAATAACAGAGGCTGTGGCAGGCATAGTTTCTTTTGAAATTTGCACGCCCAAAATCATTTCAAAAGCTACAATAAAAATTAAAATAGAACCTGCTATGGCAAAATCGCCAATTGATATTCCGATTATATCTAAAATTGATTGGCCTACAAATAAAAAAACAATCATGATTCCTAATGAAACAACAGAAGCTTTTGGTGCATTGATGCCGCCCGTTTTTTGCTTTAAACTAATGATAATTGGTATAGATCCTATCACATCAATTACAGCAAATAACACCATGGTTACTTTTAAAATCTCAATAATATCAAATTGTAAATTCATATTTTTTAGTGTTTTTTGAAATAAAAGAAAACTACTATTTTACAAATGGTTTTAGTAATAAAATTAATCTGTAAAAAATAAGGCGTAAAAGTTAGATCACGATTTGTTTTTATTTGCAACTATGCTTTCAAGAATCCCATTATTTTCTCAACACTATCCTTCGCATCACCGTACAACATTTCTGAATTTGGTTTATAAAATAAAGGATTGTCTTCGCCAGAATAACCAGCAGACATGGAACGTTTCATGATAATTACTTTTTCAGCTTTCCAAGCTTCAATTACAGGCATTCCGTAAATGGAACTAGCAGGATC
This sequence comes from Bacteroidia bacterium, assembly GCA_021740825.1. GTDB lineage: Bacteria > Bacteroidota > Bacteroidia > B-17B0 > Aurantibacillaceae > UBA4416. The sequence goes on from JAIOZA010000049.1 coordinate 2,956, forward strand.
GTCTTGCGCACTTGGATTTACAACATCATTTGCTCCAATTACCATCACCACATCTGTATTTGGCATATCATCATTGATCTCGTCCATTTCTAATACAATATCATAAGGTACGTTAGCTTCTGCTAATAATACATTCATGTGGCCTGGTAAACGGCCAGCTACTGGATGAATAGCAAAACGGACATTTTTTCCTGCCTTACGTAACGTTTGAACCATGTCAAAAATGGGGTACTGTGCTTTTGCCACAGCCATACCGTAGCCAGGAACAATAACAACAGATTTTGCTTCTTTTAATAACGTAGCAACTTCTTCGTGGTTTAATGAAGTTACTTCACCTTCAATCGCTTTTTTCTCGCCTCCTGAGCCATTACCAGCACCACTTGCAAATATTACTGAAAAGAAAGAACGATTCATAGCATGACACATATGCATAGAAAGGATCGCACCTGAACTGCCCACTAATGCGCCGGTTACAATTAATAAATCGTTACCTAACATAAAGCCCGCTGCAGCTGCTGCCCAACCCGAATACGAATTTAACATAGAAACCACTACAGGCATATCGCCACCACCAATAGCCATAACTAGCACCACACCAATAAACGAAGCAATAGCCGTCATAATGCCAAGGTATAACATTCCGCTTGTGCCATCAGCTTTACAATATAAAACACCAAGTATGGTACAAACTATTAGCAACACCAAGTTCATAGTTTGCAATCCTTTAAAACTCCAAGGTTTAGAAGGAACTTTTCCATCTAATTTTCCCCAAGCAATAATAGAACCAGTAAATGTTATAGCGCCAATAAATATGCCTACAAAAACTTCTACTAAATGAATGGTATGGGCTGCTCCCGTTAATGTATGCGCGTGCGGATCCAAATAAGAACCAAAACCTACTAACACTGCTGCTAAACCAACAAAGCTATGCAAGATAGCTACTAATTGAGGCATGGCCGTCATTTCAACTTTGCGCGCCAACATTAAACCAATTACCGAAGCAATGGCAATAGCGATAATAATATAAACTTGTCCGGAAACACCTTCTCCTAAAACGGTAGCAATAATGGCTACGATCATACCAACAATGCCAAATAAAACTCCGCGCTTAGCAGATTCTTGAGAGGATAAACCTCCTAAACTTAAAATAAACAAGATACTTGCAAATAAGTATGCTGCCATTTGTATTTCTTTTTCGATAAAAAACATAATTTATAGTTTAACTGTTTTTGTTTTTAATTATTTTATTTCGTTTTAAATGTTCTTTAGTTTGTTGATGAATTATTTTTTAAACATTTTCAACATGCGGTGCGTCACTACAAATCCACCAACAATATTTATGCTAGCAACTAAAATGGCAATACCAGCCAAAATAGTCATTGGATTTGATAAATCATTTTTAGTCTGTAACAAACCGCCAACCACAATAATCCCGCTAATAGCGTTGGTTACCGCCATTAAAGGAGTGTGCAATGAATGAGCAACATTGGTTATTAATTGCCAGCCAACAAATACTGCTAAAACAAATACCGTAAAGTGTTGTATAAATTCAGGTGGTGCAGATGCTCCTACTAACAGCAATAAAACTCCAACCACCGCTAAACTCATAACTGTTGTTGTTGCCGCTTTTTTAGATTTTTCAGCATCAGATTGTTTTATTTCCTCGGCAGTTGGTGCTACTACTTTTTTAGCTCCTCCTGCTGTTGGACTAACTGGAAGTGGTGCAGGTGGCCAGTTAATTTTACCGTTATAAGTTACCATCGCTCTTGAAACAACGGCATCTTCCATATCAATTTTCCATTTTTCGGCTTTACCCATATCATCTAATAAATGACATAAGTTATTACCATATAATTGAGAAGCTTGAGAAGGTAGTTGATTTAATTTACCTACGATAGTAACTCCATTAGGAGTTACATAAATTTCACCGTTTCTAGTTTCCACGCAGTTACCGCCAGTTGCTGCTGCTAAGTCAACAATAACAGAGCCTGGTTTCATAGCAGCCACGTGATAATCTAACCACAATTTTGGCGCTGGTCGGCCAGGAATTTGAGCCGTTGTAATAACAATATCAACTTCTTTAGCTTGTTCTAAAAACAATTTCATTTCGGCTTCAATAAATGCAGGGCTCATTTCTTTTGAGTAACCTGATGAAGTTGCGCCGTCTTCTTCTATTTCAACTGTCAAAAACTCTCCACCCATGGATTGAATTTGCTCAGCAACTTCTTTACGAGTATCAAATGCTCTAACAATAGCGCCTAACGAATTAGCTGCTCCTAAAGAGGCTAAGCCAGCAACACCGGCACCAATTACTAATACTTTAGCTGGCTCAACTTTTCCGGCGGCAGTAATTTGTCCATTTAAAAAGCGACCAAAATGATACGACCCTTCAATAACCGCTCTATATCCTGCAATATTTGCCATAGATGATAATACATCCATTTTTTGTGCTCTAGAGATACGAGGAATCGCATCCATTGCAATTGCATTCACTTTTTTATCAGCTAATTTTTGAAGTAATAGTTGGTTTTGTGCTGGCCATAAATAACTTAGCAAAACCAAACCTTCTTTCATTAAATCCACTTCTTCAATAGAAGGTTCTTTTACCTTTAATACAACATCTGATTTGCCATAAATTTCAGCAGCTGTATCAATTATTTTAGCTCCTGCCTCTTCAAATTCTTTATCCGAAAAATTTGCTTTAATTCCGGCGTTATGCTGTATGTAAACTTCAAACCCTTGCTTTTGCAAACGTTTAACAGTTTTTGGAGTTGCGGCAACTCTTAGTTCATTTGGAAATATTTCCGATGGTATACCAACTTTCATAAAGTATTTTTTTATTTATAAGTGATGATTTCAAATAAAAATTAGTAGAACATTGTTGAATTATTTTAAACTACAATGCACATTTCATTTTGCGAAAAATCAAGCAACAAATAAAACAAAAAAACACGAGTAATTCAACTTTGATTTATAAACAAGTGGAATGGGGCGCCGTATTATTTTTGAAAGGTCTTGTCACCCTGAACTTGATTCAGGTTCTCGCTGTCTCAAAGAAGGACAAATTACATGGATAAATTCTGAAACAATTTCAGAATGACCTCAAATAAAAAAGCTCATTCTCCAATTGGGGAATGAGCTTTTATAAAATTAAAACAAAAAATTATTTTGTTTCAGTTGGTTTTGCTTCTGCTGTTTTTTTGTCTTTGCAACACGCTTTTTTCTCTGCAGTTTTAGCTTCACCAGAGCAAGATTTTCCTTCAGCTCCAGCTTTTTCTTTGCAACAAGATTTAGCTTCTTTTTTACACTCTTTTTTTCCTTTATCCTTATCGTCGTTATTAGTTGTAGCAGAAACACTTCCTACTAATCCAGCGAAAGCTAACATTAAAAATACTTTTTTCATGATTGGGTTGGGTTTTAAATTATAACACAAATATACAACATTAACTTAAAAAACAAAACTGTCAAAATCAATAAAGCCAATTTTTTCTGTTAAAAAATAAAAAATTAACGTGCAATGATTTACTTACAAATTTTAGATATTTTTCTATAAAGATGGCTAGAAATTTGACTAAGAAAAAAAACGTACAATAATTCTACAAAATTCGTAAAACTAAAAGTAAACTAAAATTCTCCCTAATTAAATGCTAATCAGTGCTTTTTGAATCAAAAAACTAACCAATCTTTTTACTTAAAATATTGTTTGAAAATTTGAACATATAAAATAATTAGTATACTTTCAATAAGTTGAAAGTATAACATTAGCTGAATTAAAGCTGTTTAATTATTGGTAAAAATGAGAATGGTTAAACTGGCTAAACAATTTGATAATTATAGAAACAATAAATATATACACATGAAAAAAACAATTATTTTATCAAGCATTTTATTATCATCATTAGCTTTTAAAGCCCAATCAAGCAAGGCTTTGTGGAAAGAAATTAATGAAAGTGATGTGGTGCTTTCAGGCAAACGAGATATTATTCCAGAAAAGTATAAAACTTTTCACTTGGATTTAAATGCGTTAAAAACCACGTTAGCTTCGGCGCCATTAGACAAAACTATTTCGGTAGAGAATTCAGCTGTAATTATTTCGTTGCCAATGCCAAATGGACTTATGCAGGATTTTAAATTAACGGAATCGCCTGTAATGGAAGATCCGTTACAAATGAGTTTTCCGGAAATTAGAACTTATAATGTGAGAGGAATTGATGACAAATATGCAAGCGGTAAATTAGATTTAACTGAATTTGGTTTTCATGGTATGATTCGAACTCCTAATGGCGATATTTTTATTGATCCATTTTGTAAGTGGAATACATTAGATTACATAAGTTATTATACGAGTGATTTTATCAAACCATTTAGTGAAAGAGGTGTTTGTGAAGGTTTATTGGCTAATTTGGAGAATACTAACGGTACTGCAAAAACGTATGCTCCAACAGCTGTATGTGCTGGTCCAAATTTAAAAACATATCGTCTTGCTGTAGCTTGTACAAAAGAGTATGCTATTGCTGCAACTGGTTCAACAACTCCAACTAAAGCGCAAACATTGGCAAAAGTAGTTACAAGTATCAATCGTGTTGATGGTGTGTACGAAACTGAAGTAGCGGTTAAACTTGTTTTAGTGCCAACAACAACATTGGTTTTATTTACAAGCGCAACTGGTTCGGGGTTTACAACAGCCGACAATAGCAATGCAGGAACATTAATTTCAAAAAGTCAAAGTGTGATAACCGCAACCATTGGAAGTGCAAATTTTGACATTGGACATACATTTAGCACTGGTGGAGGCGGATTAGCTCAGCTAGGTTGCGTTTGTTCAACAAATACTAAAGCAAGTGGAATTACAGGAAGTCCAAGTCCGGTTGGCGACCCCTATGATATTGATTATGTAGCGCATGAAGTTGGACATCAGTTTGGTGGAAATCATACTTTTAATGGAAATGGTGGCTCGTGTAATGGAAACAGAAACGCAGCAACTTCCATGGAACCTGGAAGCGGTGTTTCAATAATGGCTTATGCAGGTATTTGTTCTCCTCAAGATTTGGCATCAAATAGTATTGCATATTTTCATGGAGCTAGTTACGATGAAATAACTAATTTTATTAATACTGGTGGGGGCAATAATTGCGATGTAATGACAGCAACTGGAAATAGTGCTCCATCAGTAACAGCAAGCGCTAATTATACAGTGCCAAAAAGTACACCTTTTTCATTGACAGGCGCGGCAACTGATCCAAACGGTGATGCATTAACTTACCAATGGGAAGAAATGGATGCCGGTACTGCAGCAGGTAATTGGAATAGCGGCTCTAAACCATTCTTTAGATCATATGTACCTGTTACAACGCCAACACGATTATTCCCTAGATTAGCTTCTATTATAGCAGGAACATATACAACCGTTGCAGGTGAATATTTGCCAAGTACCGCACAAACCTTAAAATTTAGATTAACAGCTCGTGATAATAAAATGGGTGGAGGCGGAGTTTGTGCTGCACAAACTACAATAACGGTAAATGGAACAGCAGGGCCATTTGCTGTAACTTCTCAGAGCACCACTGCTATTTCTTATCCAAGCGGTTCCACACAGTTAGTAACTTGGAGTGTTAATGGAACAAATGTGGCACCAATTAATTGTGCCAATGTAAATATTTATGTGAGTGTAGATAATGGAAATACTTTTACCTTATCTGTTGCTAATACACCTAACGATGGAACTGAAAATATTGTATTGCCAATTGTACCAGTAACAAAAACATCTTGCCGCATTAAAGTAGAAAGTATTGGAAATGTGTTTTTTGATATCAATAAAAAAATGTTTACCATCACTGCTACCACAACAAATATAAATCAGTATGCTAATAGCTATAATATTCAATTGTATCCTAATCCTTTTTCTGGGATAGTTAAAATTGATATAAATGCAGCGTCTGCACTACTTGAAAATAGAACTGTAATTAATATTTATGATGTTTTAGGAAATATTGTTAAAACTGAAAATATCAAACTAACCGAGCATTTTTCAAAAACGTTTGATTTCAGTTATTTGGCAAGTGGTTCTTATATTGTTGAAATAACCGATGGGAAACAAAAAGCGGTGGCAAGACTAATTAAATTGTAAGGTTTAGTAAATATTATAAAAAAAAGAAAAAAACTTTGTTTTTATAACTATTAATTAATAAATTTGGACATAACAATTTTTAAACTAATAAAATGAGCACAGGAACAGTAAAATTTTTCAATGAAACAAAAGGATTTGGTTTTATTAAAGATGACGAATCAGGAAAAGAGTATTTCGTACACGTAACAGGATTATCTGATAAAATCAGAGAAAATGATGCGGTTACTTTTGATATTCAAGAAGGTAAAAAAGGATTAAATGCAGTAAACGTAAAACTATCTTAGTTATATAATACCATTTAAAAAATTTATCCCCGAAAATTATTTTTCGGGGATTTTTTTTGTTCAAAAAGCATTTAAAAAATAGGGTAATGAACAAAAAAAAGTTATTTTAGTGCAATAATTAAAAAAACACAAATTATTTATGGAACAAACTATTACTCAAAAATCAGGACATCCTAAGGGATTGTATTTCTTATTCTTTACTGAAATGTGGGAACGATTTAGTTATTATGGTATGCGGGCAATCTTCATCCTATTTATGACTGATAAGGTTATTGGTTTATCAATGAGTGATGGTGATGCATCTCAAATTTATGGGAGTTATACGGGTTTAGTTTATTTGACGCCATTATTAGGTGGTTATTTATGCGATAAGTTTTTAGGTAATAGAAGAAGTATTATCATTGGAGGATTATTAATGGCATTAGGCCAGTTTTTTATGTTTATGAGCGCTAATTTAGGTGCAGATGGTGGTGTTACAATGATGTGGGCAGGTTTAACTGTTATTATTATTGGAAATGGTTTCTTTAAACCAAATATTTCAACAATGGTAGGTCAATTATATCCAGCAAATGATAGAAGGATTGACAGTGCTTTTACCATTTTTTATATGGGAATTAATTTAGGAGCTTTTTTCTCTCCTTTAGTTTGTGGTTCAATGGAATTTAAATGGGGATTTTTAATGGCTTGTATCGGTATGATAGTTAGTTTAATAAGCTTTATTATTTTTCAAAAAAAATATTTAATTTCTGAAGAGGGCAAAGAATTAGGTTTACCCGTAAAACCTCTTGATTTTAAAAACATCTTAGTAATTATAGGTTCAATTGGTATTATATTTTTTATGTTAAATTTTAAACAGCTTTTCAAAAATGACATTGACATTATTAGCTATTTTATTTATGGAGCAATGATTATTATGCCAATAATAATTTTGAGCGATAAAAGTTTAACACCAATTGAGCGCAAGCGAATTATTGTTGTGTTTATTCTAGCTTTCTTTGTTATTTTCTTTTGGGGTGCCTTTGAGCAAGCTGGCGCATCGTTAACTTTGTTTGCTGATAGGCAAGTTGATAGAAATGTTAACTTATTTGTGCCAGGATGGTTGATACTATTATCATGTATAAGTATTACATATTTTTTATCTAAAGGATTAAAATGGTTTTTTGATTGGAAAAAAAATATGGATTATATAGTTACTGGTGTCATTTCTACTATATTAATTAGCTTATTTTTGGCGGGTTACATTCCAGACTTTCAAAAATCTGAATTCCCTGCTAGTTGGTTTCAATCAGTAAATCCTTTAGCAGTAATTTGCTTAGCATCTCTGTTTTCAGTTGTTTGGGATTTGCTTCATAAAGTTAGATTAGAACCTTCTTCACCAAAGAAAATGGCTATTGGATTAGCTTTAGTAGCATTAGGTTATGTTATTATTGCTTTTGCGGTAAAAGGTTTAGGCGTAAACGACAAAACAGGAATGACTTGTTTATTTGCGCTATATATCATTCATTCAATGGGAGAATTATGCTTGTCGCCAATTGGCTTATCAATGGTTTCAAAACTAGCACCTTTGCGCCTATCGTCACTATTAATGGGCACATGGTTTTTGGCAAATGCAGCAGCTAATAAGTTTGCTGGCACATTAAGTGCTTTAATTCCTCCAACTCCAGATCCAGCCAATCTAGCTCCAGCAGAATTTCCTTCTTTCGTAGGTTTTCAAATTACAAACTTATATGAGTTTTTTACTTTATTTATTGTTATGACTGGAGTAGCAGCTGGCATTTTATTTATTTTAAGTTCTTGGTTGCAAAAAATGATAACTGAAAAACAAGTTGAAGCATAAACAACAACAAATTTTATATTAATAAAATACCCCCTAATAAACCTAAAATAAAAAATAGATTTATTAGGGGTTTTTAATTTCATTACATATGGCAGAAGGAACTATTACAATTGAAGAAATACAAAATTTTAAAGGTAAATACCCTAAGCAATTATGGTATTTATTTTTCAGTGAAATGTGGGAACGCTTTAGTTTTTACGGAATGCGTGGAATGTTGGTGTTTTTTATGGTACATCAGTTATCTATGAACGAAGTAGTAGCTAATTTGCAATATGGCGCCACACAGGCTTTTGTATATGCTTTTACTTTTGTGGGTGGTTTATTTGCTGATAAAATTTTAGGTCTACGTAAATCCTTATTTTGGGGAGGACTATTAATGATTGTGGGAAGTATTATTTTGGCGATTGATCCAAAATCATTTTTCTTTCTAGGAATTGCCTTTAATATTATTGGAACTGGTTTTTTTAAGCCAACCATTTCATCCATTGTAGGAAACTTATATAAGCAAGGAGATAACCGAACGGATGCCGGTTTTTCATTGTTTTATGCTGGCGTTAATTTAGGTGCTTTGCTTGGTGGTTATTTATGTATTGCTATTGGTAAGGGACAATTATTTCAAAACTTTATTCCTGCACATTTAGCATGGAATGTTGCTTTTGGTTTGGCTGCAATTGTTATGGTAGTTAGTTTATTAACTTTTGTTCGAACTCAAAAAAGTTTAGGAAATATTGGTATTTCTCCATTACTAGATACGGAACCTAAAAAACGAAAAGTAATTGAAATCGCAACATATATTGGTTCATTAGCAATTATTCCGCTTATTATTTTACTAGTATCCAATTCCGAGTACACAGATTTGTTTATGTTTATTATTGGGCCTTGTTCATTATTATATCTCTTTTATGAAATGCGAAGTTTCTCTTTACAAGAAAATAAAAAATTAGTAGCTGCTTTAATTTTTATTTTATTTTCCATTTTTTTCTGGGCATTTTTTGAGCAAAGTGGAGGATCACTAAGTTTATTTGCAGCCAATAATTTAAATAGTTCGGTTGCTGGAATTACATTAGATCCTAATGGAGTAAATAACTCTGCCAATTCGTTATTTGTTATTGCCTTTGCTGGATTATTAGGATTATTATGGATATGGTTAAGTAAGCATAAATTAGAACCGAATACAATTGTAAAATTTGGTTTAGGATTTTTATTTTTAGCAGGAGGATTTTATGTTTTTTATTATACTAAGTTTTTCTCTGAAGCTAATGGAATGACATCACTTGATTTATTTACATTTGGATGGTTTATCATCACTTTTGGAGAATTATGTTTATCTCCTATCGGTATGTCCATTATGACTAAACTATCTCCACAAAAAACACAAGCTGTTTTAATGGGCATGTGGTTTTTAGCTAGCGCATACGGCCAGTATTTTGCAGGATTATTAGGCGCCAATATTGCACAAGCATCCGAAAATGCGAGTAATTTTGAAAAACTAACAATTTATGCTGATGGTTATAAGCAACTAGCAATCTATGCGCTTATTGCAGGTGTAGTTTTAATTGCTATCTCGCCTCTGGTAAAAAAATTAATGGGCGGAATAAAATAAAGTTTATTTTATTTTCTAAAAACAAAAAATCCCGAAGCATCTACTTCGGGATTTTTTCAAATACAATGAGGCTTCGACTCCGCTCAGCCTTACAAAACTTATAAAGTTCCTCTTAATGCTTGTTCTCTTTCTATGGATTCAAACAACGCCTTAAAGTTACCTGCCCCAAAACCTTTTGCTCCCATACGCTGAATTACTTCATAAAACAACGTAGGTCTATCTTCAACAGGCTTAGTAAAAATTTGTAATAAGTAACCTTCTTCATCTGCATCCACTAAAATAGATAATCTTTGAAGTTCTTTAATATCTTCTTTCATAATATCCATGTGTACACCTAATCTACGTGGAATATCATCATAGTAGGCTTGTGGTGGTGGTGGTAAAAACTCTACACCACGGGCTTTTAGATCAGCAACCGTTTTAATAATATCATCAGTTGCTAAAGCTAAATGTTGCACACCTGCCCCTTCATAAAAATCAATATATTCTTCAATTTGAGATTTTTTCTTTCCTTCAGCCGGCTCATTAATTGGAAATTTAATACGACCATTTCCGTTACTCATTACTTTACTCATTAAAGCTGAATATTCAGTGGTAATTTGCTTATCGTCAAAAGTTAAAAAGTTTACAAAGCCCATTACATCTTCGTACCATTTTACAGTAGCATTCATTTGATTCCAACCAACATTACCAACCATGTGATCGATAAATTTTAGACCTACTTGCGCTGGATTGTAATCGCTTTTCCATTCTCTAAACCCTGGTAAAAATTCTCCTTTGTAGTTTTTACGTTCAACAAACATGTGAACCGTTTCTCCGTAAGTATAAATACCGGCACGAACTACTTCACCATGTTCATCTTTTTCTACAACTGGTTCCATGTAAACTTTTGCACCGCGTTTTACGGTTTCTTCAAATGATTTGCGAGCGTCTTCTACCCATAAAGCAATTACTTTAACACCATCACCATGCTTTTTTACATGCTCGCCAATTGGTGAATCACTGGTTAAAGCTGTAGTTAACACTAAACGAATTTTATCTTGTTTTAAAACATAAGAAACTCTGTCTTTTAATCCTGTTTCTAATCCTGCGTATGCGTAGGATTGAAATCCGAAGGCAGTTTTATAATAGTGCGCCGACTGTTTTGCATTACCTACATAAAATTCAACATAATCTGTTCCTAATAAAGGTAAGAAATCCTGTGCTCCTTCAAATATTTTTTCTAATCCGTATTCTACGTTTTTTATTTCTTTTGCCATAATTTTAATTTGATAATTTGCCAATTCCACAATTTGTTAATTGACTAAGTTTATATTATTTAATTTTTTTATTAAGTTACTTATTACCTCGCTAACTGGTCCACATCGCCATGTAAAGCGAACGTAGCTCTAATTTATTTTTTAAAAGTTTTGATTCCATTATTCCACCCAGCTTTTATAATATTTTCCATCATCAATTCCCATCGCAGCTTCTGTAACCATTAATGGCCTGAAGGTATCAACCATTACCGCTAATTCTTGTGTAACTGTTTCGCCAATACTGCGCTCCATAGCTCCAGGCGCTGGTCCGTGCGGAATACCTTTTGGGTGCAAAGTAATATAACCTTGTTCAATATTATTTCTGCTCATAAAATCACCATCTACATAATACAATACTTCATCGCTATCAATGTTACTGTGATTGTAAGGAGCAGGAACTGATAGTGGATGATAATCATACAAACGAGGAACAAACGAACATACAACAAAAGTTGCTGTTTCAAATGTTTGATGCACCGGAGGTGGTTGATGCACTCTGCCTGTAATTGGTTCAAAATTATGAATACTAAATCCGTACGGAAAATTATAACCATCCCAACCAACAACATCAAAAGGGTGAGTTGCATAAACTACTTCATGCATCATCCCTTCTTTTTTTATCTTGATAATGAAATCACCTTTTTCATCGAAAGTTTCAAGTTCTGTTGGTAATTTAAAATCACGCTCACAAAATGGCGAATGCTCTAATAATTGTCCGGATGAACTTTTATAACGTTTAGGTGTGTAAAATGGTGCAAATGATTCAACATAAAATAAACGATTTTCTGAAGTTTCAAATTCAATTTGGTAAATCATTCCTCTTGGAATAATTAAATAATCACCATATTCAAAATTAATATTACCTAAAAAGGTCCTTAATTTCCCCTTGCCTTTATGAATAAAAATAAGTTCATCAGCATCTGCATTTTTATAAAAGTAGTTTGTTAAACTTTCGGTTGGAGCAGCTAAACCAATATGACAATCGCTGTTTAATAAAACTGTTTTTCTACTTTCTAAAAAATCGGCTGTTGGTTTTATATCAAATCCTTTTAATAAAAGCGATTTTATGTTTTTTTCGATGGCAATTTTTGGTTGAACAGAATAACTTTTTAAAATCTCTTTTACTTGTGTTGGTCTGTGAATGTGATAGGATAAAGAAGAGTGTCCGCTGAATCCTTCTGTACCAAATAATTGTTCATAATAAAAATTCCCTTTCGGAGATTTAAAAATGGTATGGCGTTTTTGAGGAATAGTTCCTAGGTGGTGATAAATTGGCATATAGTTATTTAATTAATGTGGCTTTAACATGCACTGTTTCGTCCATTTTAAGAGTTTGGTCAACAGAAGCAGTTGCATCAAAAATGGCTAATACTCTAAACTGAATATTATCTGCAAAAATATAATTTTTAATATTTACATCTTGTAAATCAAGCGAAAGCGCTGTAATACCAGTTGGAATCAATGTTTTTGATGCAATAATTTGTTCACCAACATTTGCAGCTTTTATATATATTGTTATAGATTTTAGGAAATCTAAATTAGCTCCTGTTCCAGAAACAGATAAGTCAAACTTTGTCATTTTTATTTCGTCAACTAAACTTTTTGAAGTCCCTTCGGCACTAAATTTTGTAGAGTTTTGAGTTGGAATATTTGGTGTTGTAAATTCTACTGATGTTGTAGGAGAAACCGCTACTGTAATGCT
>JAIOZA010000050.1 GCA_021740825.1 Bacteroidia bacterium
GCTTTTCATTTTTCGTGGTAAATCATATTGCTAATTAGTTGCTCTCCAGCAGAGCTAATGTCCTCTTTTGACTTACAGGGCTAGTATAACAATTATTTTTATCAAAAGCACCAACTATTTTTTGCACCATTACCAAAAAAAGTAGAAGACACTTTGTGCCTTCTACTCATAATTGATAATTCGAAAAGTTAAATTGAACGCAATTAAAAGCGAATAGTACTTCTCTTATTTAACTAATTTTATGGTCTTTAATAAACCACTATTTCCATCAGTAAATCGTAAGTAGTAAAATCCTTTTTCTAAATTACTAACGTTAAGTGGTTTTTGTATGTTCGCTAATTCTCCCGTTAAAATTATTCTACCAATAGCATCAACTAATGTGTAAGTTAAGAATCTATTTTCTTTTGCCGCTCTAGTAATTGATAATTCGTTTAACATCGGATTTGGAAAAGCATTTAAATCAGTATTTAGATTATTTTGCTTAATACTAGTTACCAATTGAGGAATAACATTTACTTGACTCATCAAAAAGCCTGATGCCATCTTTTGTACGCTTGATGAGTCACAATATGAATCAGTACATGTTGAGGTTCCAGATGTTGCTGTAACAGTTAAGCACATAACGTACTGACCAGGCACTGCATATAGGTGGAAAGGATATTGTTGTGTAGACGAAGTGCCATCACCAAAACTCCATAAATAAGATAAATTTCCGGTTCCTGAAGATAAGTTATAAGCAAAATAATTCCCGCTATTTAATGAATCAGCAAAAACATAAAATTGAGAATTTGCTTGGCAGCTAGTTGGGTTTGTTGTGTTTGATCCAGCACAATTAATAGTAACATATTGGTAGGCAGAATCGCAAATTACTCCATTTGAATAAGTTTGTAAAAGTACTGGATAATTTCCGTTTGCTAATGTTAAACTAAGATTAGAGTTGGACGGAGGATATGAAACATTATTAATTGTCCAACTTGATGTTACGTTAGAGCCGCCAGAAGTGTTAATAAAATGTGTAACACAATTAGAATCGGTTAAGCTAATAAATGAAGCATTGCAAGAAGTTGTATTAGTATTGTTGCAAGAAATGGTAATGCTTTGGGTTACCGAATCGCAAAAGTTATTATTCGAGTACACATACAAAGCTGCATTATAAGTGCCATTCGGTAAAGAAAAGCTCGGATTTACTGCAGAGGATGTCATACCATAAATGTACCAATTGTAAACTAGGTTAGAACCTGTTGAGGAATTAATAAAGTGTGTAACACAAGCACTATCTGTATAAGTTGAAAAGTTAGCATTACAACTTAATGTATTTAAATTAGTGATTGTAATAGAAGTGCATAAATTTGAAAAACAGCCTGTTGTTGAGTCAGTATAATTTGCACAGATAGAATACGTTCCATTCGATGTAAATTGAAATGTTCCTTGAGGCGAAGTTTGGTTAACAGCAGGAAAAGTAGACCAATTAATGCCTCCTGCAGAAGGATTTAGAGGGGAAGATGTTACTGGATTTACTGTAGCTGTGCCATTAGCACCCATCGTAACATTTAAACTTGTAATAGTTGGACATTGGGAATATGCTACTACATAAATACTACTTAGTAATACTATGAATAATTTTTTAGTAATTGTTGTTTTCATTTTTTGGTTTTTTATATTAATACTATTAAAGGTAGACAAATAAATGAGAAATAAATTCTTTTACCGCATATTTTAAAAATCTCTAGAAAAATTATGGACGCTTGTTTTAATACCAAAATAAATATACGGAGATTGCAATTCATAGCCCATATCATCGTTTATACTTCGTTGAATATAGCCCAACTCTAAGCGTAAGTTTAATTGAGGTAAAATATAGTAGGTGAATTTTATATCACTCTGCATTAATGATCTTTTATTGCCCTGAGTAGTTTTATGTCCATATTCGTAAGGGCGCGTGGTATAGCTAACAAATATATTTTGTCCTAAATTAGAGTTCATGGTATCCATGCCGATAATTGCTGATAATCCTTGAAAACTTAACATCCAACGATTGGCCCTATAACTTACAAAACCTAAATATTCTTTAAAATTTGCGCCTAAAGGATGAGCCAATGCTTGTCCGTAATTTGAATAATTTTGTTGCACACTTCCATGCGTATAAGTATAAGGTCGCACTTGATTATACTCCGCTTGTATTGTCAGTCCCTTAATGTTAAATGCATTCATATACTTGCCACCAAACTGCCAACCTTGCTTATTAGCCCACCAACCTTTTCTGGCTCTTATTTCTTTTAAAAAAAATTCGTCGGCAACAGCTTGGGCATATAATTTTAAACAGCCAAACAATTTTCCAGTAGCATTTAATCCCATCATCGAATTGTCGGCAGATCCGACCGAATACTCTTGAGGTCTGTAAAACACAATTGGGTTTAAGTAATTAACGTCAAAGGTTCTCGTACGATTGGTGTCAGTGCCCTGCCAAACAACATTTTCAAAAAATGATATGTTAAATTCCTTAAGTGCATTAAAACTTAAATAATGAAATGTCCCAAATTTGTTTTGCAAACTTTTTTTAGATCCATCATATTGCGAAAAATCTTGCATCCATGAATACCATACATTATATTGTATTCTCCAAATGTTAGCGTTAATTCCAAAATAAGGATTATTATTAGAAAAATCTGATAACAACAATGAACGATAGCCGTCACCAATAAAATGCTTGTCTTTTCCTAATTGAAAATTAAATGTTTTATTGGGACTATAAGAAATATAACCTGCTAAATTAGAAAAACTAAAACTACCATCTTTATTTTTAAACGCTCTTCCAAGTCCAGGAATTAATGCTGTAGTTTGAATAGTTGTATCCGTAAAACCTGGATAACTAACTCTACCTCCAATAGCTGTTGCTGCAAAAGTAAAATTATTATTAATGTTCAATTTAACGTGTGCACCTCCAAAAGTTTCAGTTACAAATTTTGAATCTAATACATCGCTACCAATCTGTAAATCAATTAGTGGTAAAAATTGGATTGCATATTTATGACGTTTATTTGGATTATCATTAATTGTTTTACTTAAAAAAAAGTTCTTTATTGGATAATGTAAAAAACCAACGGCAGTGTCCGAAAAATGATCTAAAGTTGATGATAAGTAGGGCTTGAAAGAAGAGTGAAATTCGAGGCTTGGATTTTTTACATCTAATAAATCAATAGTTTGTTGAACATCTTGATTTATAAAAATATTTTGTGATTGAGGACTGTTTTGCGAAAAAATAGCAGTGACTAAAAAATAAAGTGAAATACGTAAACCACGAAATAAAAAAGCTAAATATGTTTTTTTAAGCAAATTCAAAATTATTTAATTATACTTTTTTCCTTTTGCGCCGCTTTATAATAAAACTGTATTATTAAGATAAATAAACCGCAGCAACATAGCAATGCTATTAATGATAAACTTGGATTTAAAAAATAACTGAATAATGAAACACCAACAGTAACCACACTAAATACATAAATAATTATTACTGTTTTTGCATGCGAATAACCGCAATCTAGTAATCGATGGTGTAAGTGATTTCTATCAGCAGCAAATGGAGACTGACCCTTAATAGCACGAATTACAAAAATTCTCAATGTGTCTGTTAACGGGTAACTTAAAGCTGCAATTACAAGAATTGGGTTAGAAATATGTATCCAAAAATCATCAATCCGTGTTACTGGATATTCAATTAATTTTATACTTAAAACACAAATAAACATTCCTATGATTAATGAACCGCTGTCTCCCATAAATATTTTTGCCGGCGAAAAATTAAATATCAAAAATCCAAGTAAAGCGCCTGCTAACGAAAAAGAAAGAGATGCTAATGTGTATTCATTTGCAAAAATAAACCAAGTTCCAAAAACAGAAGCAGCTATTAAACCAACTCCTGCAGCTAGACCATCAATGCCGTCAATTAAGTTCATGGCATTTACAACTACAATGTATGTAAATAGTGATAAAAAAACACTTCCCCATTGCGGAATTTCCTCGACACCAAATACACCGTGTAAGCCTGTGATTCTGATATCTCCCATTAAAATCAATATTAATCCAACTAATATATTGGCAAATAGTTTTTTTACGGGCGCTGTTCCAATAATGTCATCTTTTACTCCAACAAAAAACAAAACTAAACTTGTGGCTACTAATATTTTAAACTCTTTTACTGATTCATAAATCTGATCGTACTCATGCAAGTCATCAATGTTATACCATAGTGAAAAAGAGAATAAGGTAGCCGCATAAATAATTATCCCTCCAATTGTTGGAATAGCTCTTTTATGAACCTTCCTATCTTCAGTAGGCAAATCAATTAATCGCTTTAAAACAGCAACTTTAATAAGTGCTGGTGTAGAATATAAAACAACTACAAACGAAGTAATAAAAACTAAAATTAATATAGCCATGTTTTATTATTTAAAAATCGTAATACGTATTATATAAATTTGACTTTACACTAATCGTATAAAAAGTTGTTTTGTTATTTGATTCATTAAATCCTAAAAAATCCTGAAATCTATAATTATAGCCTAAAGATACATTAAAATTATAAGCCGTATTAATAGTATAACCGATTTGAACTTTTGTAATAGAGTTGTTATAAAACGATGATTTGTTTAAGGTAAACCACTGTAAATTCAATTTAGCATTTAAAAAAGCTCTGCGGTATTTGTAGTCACCCAATAAAACTAGTTCTTTTCCATAGCCAGGTGTATAGGCTAAATTTTGATTGTAATGAGAAAAGCTTTGGTTGCTATATGTAGCAAGCGGACTATTGTAAGAGCCTTCGGCAACATCATTATATTCAACCTGAAGCATTAAATTATTTACCTTAAAGGCATCAAAATATTTGGCTCCAAGTTGATATCCAAAACTGTTTCCTAATTTAAATGTATTACTAAAATCATCTCCCATAAATTGACCATAAACTGATATTTTATTGGAAATTTTTAAATTAGCTGTTGCACCAATAACGATATTATTTTTATTATTTAACCCATAAAATCCTAGATTGGAAAAAATAACTGGATTAAAATATTGCCAATCTAATTGCTGCCTGTTCATACTATCAGCCGCATTCCATATTATACCTTGAAATAAGCCAACATTAAAGCGCTTATTTACATTATAACTTAAGTATTGAAAAGAGGCCGCCTTTTTTTGAAATAAAGGTTCTGTATTTTTTGGTGTAATAGCTCCTCCGGTAGTTAAATTCATTAGTACAGCATAAATAGTAGTGTATTGCAATTTTCCCTTAAACCATTCAGAGGTAATTCTTATGTAAGGATAATTAAACGCATTGTCGCTTAGTAATAATGAGCGATAACCGTTTCCGATTTTTTGTTTACCATGCCCTACTTGAATGTTTAATTTTTTAATTGGCTGATACGAAATAAATCCTGAGGAAAACGCATAATCATAACCTGTTGTTTTAAACACTTTATAACGGCCTTGTCCTGGAACAACATTTATTTGATTATTAAAATTTGAAATATAGTGAGGAAATTGACTTTGATTTTCGGAAAATAACGTTTCAAAATAAAAATCCTTTCCAATACTTCCACTTGCTATAAACCCACGGGTATTTGTTGAAATTCGTTGCGATTTTGTGGTATCATATTCTGCTTTCCCTAATTCAATATTTAGCAAAGGGTCTACCTTAAATTCGTATTTGCCTGTTTTAGATTTTATATGAATTAAATGGTCAAAAAAAACTTTATCCAAAAATGGATCATCAGATATGTATTTAAATAGTCGGTGAGTATCACCAACAAACTCATACTTTTTATTAAAGAAGGGAATGTAAGGCTGAATGCTGGAATGTATTTGTTCAGTATCTAACCTTGCTAATTGTCGCTGAGAAAATGTATTGAAAAAATAATCGTTTGGTAAATTATAGAACTGAGCTTTTAAAGAAAAAGTTGTAAGTATTAAGAACCAAGTATTAAGATGTTTAAATCTGTATAATTGAATTTTTATTTTATATAAAATGATCACTTATAGTTTAGTCTTTTATCTTAATACTGTTTGCTTCATACTAAACTTACCAAGTTTTAACTCCTTCTTTATTTTTAAAATCTTCGTAAACTTGCTTAATCCCTTCTGGTAATTCTATATTGTGTTTCCAACCTAAAGAATGTAAATAAGATACATCCATTAATTTACGAGGCGTTCCATCTGGTTTTGATAAATCATGGGTTATTTCTCCTTTAAAACCAACTATGTTTTTTATCAAAAGCGCTAAATCTTTTATTGTTAAATCTTTTCCCGAACCAATATTTACAAATTGTTCCCCGTCATAATTATTCATTAAAAAAACGCAAGCATCTCCTAAATCATCTGCGTGTAAAAACTCTCGCATAGGCAATCCAGTGCCCCACATTTCAACAGATGGTGAATTATTTTCCTTTGCATCATGAAACTTTCTAATTAATGCCGGAAGTACATGCGAGTTGTTTAAATTATAACTATCGTTTGGACCATACATATTTGTTGGCATAACCGAAATAAAATTGCAGCCGTACTGCCGCTTATAGCTCTCGCACATTTTTATACCAGCTATTTTAGCAATAGCATAAGGCTCATTGGTTTCTTCTAAGAGCCCAGTTAGTAAATATTCTTCTTTTAATGGTTGAGGTGCTAACTTAGGATAAATGCATGAACTTCCTAAAAACAGTAGTTTTTTTACACCGTTTAAATATGAATTATGAATCACATTATTTTGAATCATTAAATTTTCATAAATAAAATCGGCTCTATAAACATTATTTGCTTGTATGCCCCCAACTTTTGCTGCTGCTAAAAAAACATACTCAGGTTTTTCTTCAATAAAAAAATTACTAACAGCTTGTGAGTTGCGTAAATCTAATTCTTTAGAAGTTTTGGTTATAAAATTTGTATATCCTTTAACTTTCAAGTTACGCATAATGGCAGACCCTACCATGCCGCGGTGTCCAGCAATATATATATTGGAATTAAGTTCCATAAATTTATTGTTTTTATAATTTAAAAAAACCTCCTAAACTAGGAGGTTTTACCTTTTTACTCTTTATAATTTAATATTTTATGCCCACCATCTAGCAAATATTTGTCTCGTTTAAATAACTCAACATCTGCCGCAACCATCTCTTTACACAATTCAGCCACGGTATATGTTGGAGTCCAACCCATTTTAACTTTTGCTTTAGTGGCGTCGCCAACTAATAATTCAACTTCGGCTGGTCGGTAATAATTTGGATCTATTTCAACAAGAATTTTTCCTGTCGCCGCATCAATACCTTTTTCGTTTTCTGCTTTACCTTCCCATTTTATAGTAACGCCAACTTCTGCAAAAGACATATTAATAAATTCACGCACTGTAATTTTTATTCCCGTTGCTAAAACAAAATCATCTGGTTCGTCTTGTTGCAACATTCTCCACATACCTTCCACATAATCTTTGGCATGACCCCAATCTCTTTCAGAATCAATATTCCCCATAAACAGTTTGTCTTGTAAACCTAAACTTATTTTTGCAACAGCGCGTGTAATTTTACGAGTAACAAATGTTTCTCCTCTTAAAGGACTTTCATGATTAAATAAAATGCCATTACATGCAAACATTCCGTATGCTTCACGATAATTTTTAGTAATCCAAAATGCATATAATTTTGCAACGCCATAAGGACTGCGAGGATAAAAAGGTGTTGTTTCTTTTTGAGGAATTTCCTGAACTAATCCATACAACTCAGAAGTAGACGCTTGATAAAAACGTGTTTTCTTTTCTAAACCTAAAATACGAATAGCTTCTAAAATCCTTAATGTTCCTATGCCGTCTGCATTAGCCGTATATTCAGGCGTATCAAAACTTACTTTTACATGCGACATCGCAGCCAAGTTGTAAATTTCATCAGGTTGTACTTCCTGAATAATACGAATTAAGTTAGTACTATCAGTTAAATCGCCATAGTGTAATTTAAATTTTATTTTATTTTCATGCTGATCTTGATATAAATGATCAATTCTATCGGTATTAAACAAAGAGCTTCTTCGTTTAACGCCATGTACTGTATACCCTTTGCTTAATAGTAATTCAGATAGATAAGCTCCGTCTTGTCCTGTTACGCCTGTAATTAATGCTACTTTACTCATATTTTGTTTATAGAGTAACAATATTACGAAAAATTAACTGAAAAATTAAGTGATTTTTAGTCATAAATAGGTTTGATAAATGAAGTTTTTTAATAGCTTTGCTAATCTAAAAATCAACATAAATGATAGCTTAATTCATTTTTGATGTAATAAAAAATAAAAAATTATGCTTTTAAAAAAAGAAAATATTAGTGAAAATAAGGGTAAGTCTATTGAAATTGTTAAAATGAACACAACATTTGGCAAGCAAAACTATCAGATCTTTATTGCAGGCATTGTATTAATCATTTTGGGTTATTTATTAATGATAGGTGGTGGTAGCGAAGATCCTAGTGTATTTAATCCAGCAATATTTGATACACAGCGTATTACAATTGCTCCTATGGTTTGTTTAATTGGATTTGTGACAATTATCGTTGCTATTATGTGGCGACCAAAAACTAAAAACGAAGAGGCTTAATTCTTCTTTTTACATTTTTCTTATGACTTATTTTCAAGCATTTATTATTGCTATTATTGAAGGCTTAACCGAGTTTTTGCCCGTATCATCAACTGGACACATGATTTTGGCTTCGTCTTTAATGAAAATTCAAAATCATCAATTTGCTGAAACCTTTGAAATTGTAATACAATTAGGTGCAATTTTAGCGGTTTTATTTTTATACATAAAGCGTTTTTTTGTTGGAATTAATATCTATATCAAGTTATTTGTAGCTTTTTTGCCAACTGGTTTTATTGGCTTGTTGGCTTACAAAACAATCAAGTTATATTTATTTAATCCTTATGTCGTAAGTATATCATTAATTGCTGGTGGACTAGTTTTAATTTTTTTAGATAAATGGAGTTCAACAAAAGAATCAGAATACAAAGAAGTAGAGGATATTAGTTATCTCAATGCTGCTAAAATTGGTTTGTTTCAATGTATTTCAATGATTCCAGGTGTTTCAAGATCTGCAGCTACAATTTTTGGTGGAATTTTTTCTGGATTTAATCGTCAGCAAGCTGCTGAGTTTTCTTTTTTATTAGCAATTCCAACTATGTTTGCTGCATCTGGTTACGACTTATTAAAAGAAAAAGATAACATTCATAGCAATGATATTTCTATTCTATTTTTTGGAGCACTAATTGCGTTTGTTGTAGCTTTTTTTGCGGTTAAAGCTTTTGTAAACTTTTTAAATAAATACGGCTTTAAACATTTTGGATATTACCGAATTATACTTGGCGTCCTTTTTTTAATTTATGCTTTAATTACAGGACTTGAACTTACTGCCTAAATCAGAATTTGTGGGTGCGGTATTAATTTGATTTGTTTAAACTTCTTTCTAATAAACAAACTCGCTAACTTCAGGTGGAATTTGATACGAACTATTTTTGGAATAGTATTCTTTTAGTTGATTATTAAATTTTTTGACATAATTTCCATAATTTTTCTTCAAAGAATAGCCTTTTTGAAAATATGGAAATGGTTGATGTAATTCAATAAAATATCTATTTTTAACTACAATCGCTACTTCCTTAACAGGCGCGCCTCTTTCCTTTGCATTATTAGCTTTTTTTTCAGTAACGAATCCCAAAGATGATTCAGTAATAAATCCTTGCTCAGCAACTAAATAAAATTTAGCACTGCATACTATAGTTGGGTTTATTATCAAATTTGAATCAACAAAAATTTGATTTAATTTTTGCTTTTGCACTGAATCTGAAAATTCAGATAAAAAAAAGTAAACAGGGCAAAAGTTGAATTCTTTTATGTACGCTCTGACAATACTTTTATTTCTCAATTGAGTTTCTCTTTCAACTTGCGTTGCCAAATCAATATTGCCCGCAGCCTTTAATTTAGAAATTGTATTACTATTGGTTTTTAATCGTATTAATAAAGCACCACCATTTTTTAATCGATTAATTTGAGCTTTAGCTACTTTAAATCTTAATTCATTAAAATTTTTATAGGATGAATCATTTTTATAATCTTTAATTATAGTTGGCCTCGGTCCTTCGCTATCTTGAGCAATAAGAATAAAAGGAATAAACAATGTTATAAAAAAAAACAGTCTATTTAATTTCGGAGCCATTATTAAAGTTTGATTTTGTAGAAGAAATAAAACTTAATTCACCTTTACTATTAGAAGCCATTAAAATCATTCCTTGACTTTCGATACCTTTAATTTTTCTGGGAGCTAGGTTTACTAAAATACTCACTTGTTGTCCAATTATATCTTCCGGTTTGTACCATTCTGCAATTCCACTAACAACGGTGCGGATATCAATTCCAGTATCTATTTTTAATTTTAATAGTTTGTCAGTTTTTGGAACACGTTCCGCTTCCAAAATAGTTCCTGTTCTAATATCCATTTTACTAAAATCATCAAAGCTAGTTTCTGGTTTAGAAGCAGGAATAGTAGTTAACACATTTTCTTTTTTACTTTCAGCTAATTTATTTATTTGAAATTCAATTTCGGTATCCTCAATTTTAGCAAATAATAATTCGTCTTTATTAATTAAATGTCCCGCAGCCATATTACTTGTTTGCTTTGCGGCGTGCCATTTTAATAGTGGCATATTTAACATATCAAATAATTTTTTGGAAGTAAACGGAAGAAAAGGTTCACTAACAATGGCTAAACTACAGGTAATTTGTAAAGCAATGTTCATGATAGTTTGGACTCTTTTTTCGTCAACCTTAATTAATTTCCAAGGTTCTGTTTCAGCTAAATATTTATTTCCTAAACGAGCTAAATTCATCATTTCTGAAAGCGCTTCTCTGAACTTAAAGTTTTCAATAGCTGCAGAAATTTTATCTGGGAAAGCTGCAAGCTGCTCTAAAATCAATAAATCTTCTTTAGTATAGGTTTCAGCTGAAGGCACAGCTCCGTTATAATATTTGTGAGTCAATACTAAAGTTCTATTCACAAAATTACCAAAGATGGCAACTAGTTCACTATTATTTTTTGTCTGAAAATCTGCCCATGTAAAATCGTTGTCTTTTGTTTCAGGAGCGTTTGAACATAAAGTATAACGCAATACATCTTGTTTATCTTTAAAATCAATTAAGTATTCGTGCAACCAAACTGCCCAATTGCGTGATGTGGAAATTTTATCTCCTTCTAAATTTAAAAACTCATTGGCGGGAACATTATCTGCTAAAATAAAATCGCCATGTTCCATTAACATTGCTGGAAAAATAATGCAGTGAAATACAATATTATCTTTCCCAATAAAATGAATCAAACGCGTTTCTTTGTCTTTCCAATATAATTCCCAATCATGAGGTCTTAATTCTTTAGTAGCCGAAATATATCCAATAGGAGCGTCAAACCAAACATATAAAACCTTACCTTCAGCATCTTTTATAGGAACGGGAACTCCCCAATCTAAATCACGAGTCATGGCTCTTGGCTGCAAACCATCACCACTATCTAACCAGCTTTTGCACTGACCATAAACATTTGCTTTCCAATCTTTATGCTGATCTAAATACGCTTGTATTTTTGGTTGTAATTTATCTAAGGGTAAAAACCAGTTTTTTGTTTCTTTTAAAACAGGTTTGCTGCCACTTAAGGTTGATTTTGCATCAATTAATTCGGTAGCATTTAAAGTGCTACCACATTTTTCACATTGATCTCCGTAAGCATTTGGGTTAGCACATTTTGGACAAGTGCCTGTAATATAACGGTCTGCTAAAAACTGTTTTGCTTCCTCATCATAGTATTGTTCGGTAACTTCTTCAGTAAAAGCTCCCTTATCATATAAAACTTTAAAAAAATTAGAAGCTGTTTCGTGATGAATTTTACTGGATGTTCGCGAGTACACGTCAAATGAAATTCCAAATTCATTAAAAGAATCGCCCATCATTTTATGATATTTATCTACAACATCCTGAGGAGAAATCCCTTCTTTTTTTGCTTTAATTGTAATAGGAACACCATGTTCGTCGCTACCACAAATAAATATAACGTCTTCGCCTTTGCTTCTTTTGTATCTAACAAAAATATCAGATGGTAAATAACATCCTGCTAAATGTCCAATATGAACAGGCCCATTGGCATAAGGTAATGCTGAAGTAACAAGTGTACGTTTATAAGTAGTTGACATCGTGTTTATTATATAACTAAAATGTAGTAAAATTGTGTAAAGATAACATTTAACTTTATTCATTAAAAAACAAAATCCTATGGCGACAAACGACAAAGAAATTTGGAAAGCAATTACTTATATAAAAGGAAATACAACCAAAAAGTATATGATATCAAATCATGGTCGCTTAGCTTCTTATGATCATAATAGTGAGGATAAGTATATTTTAAAACAGCATTTAAATGGCGGTTTTCCTATGGCTACAGTTCATATTGAAGGGAAATCAAAAGCATTATTTGCACATCATGCACTAGCACATGCATTCTTAAAAAAAACGAGTCCGAAACAAGTTTCAATAATTCATTTAGATTACAATAAAGCAAATAATGATTTATCTAATCTAAAGTGGGTAACAAAGAAGGAACAAGTTGAACATAGCATGAAAAGCCCTTTTGTAATTCAGGCAGCAGCGCGAAAAGTATACAATGGAGCAACAGCACGAAAATTAAATGAAAAGAAGGTGATTGCACTTAAAAAAGAAATTTGGAATCCTAAACGCAAAGCCACTTTCAAACAATTAGCTACAAAATATGGTATTGCTGAAATGAATTTATACCGTATTAAAAATGGAGAAATGTGGTTTCATGTTCATGTTGAAGGCGAACCAATTTTCCCTAGATACAAAGAACAATTAAAAAATATTGAATTTCATACTAAAGTTGAAGCTAAGGAATTAGCTATCAGTAATAAGAAAAAAGCAGCTAAAGACGCTAAGCTAAAAGTAAGCGCCGAAAAAAAGAAAAAACGCGAAGCTGAAAAGAAAGCAAGACAAGAAAAATTAATTAAAAACCGCAAGCTAAAAGCTATTGAGAGAATTGCGATTGAAAAAAGAAAAATAGTAAGAGCTGCTGCGGTAAAAAAAACAAAAGAAGAAAAAGCAAAACGCTCATTGGCTTTTGCTAAAATAATAGCAACTAGGCTTATTGCTTCTAAAAAAGCAAAAGATATAAAAGAGAAAAAAGCGGCAGCTTCAGAAAAAGCTAAAAAAAATAATTCTGAAAAAAAGGATAAAAAGAAAGCGGCAGCAAAACCTAAAAAAGATAAGAAAAGCAAAAAGGATAAAAAGAAAAATAAAAAATAGTATGATTCTACCTTCTTATTTAAAAAAAGGAGATACTGTTGCAATTATAGCTACAGCACGTAAAGTAAGTAAAGAGGAAATACAGCTAGCCGTAGCTTTTTTTGAAAGCTACGGCCTTTCTGTTTTATTAGGTAAAAATTTATTTCAATCTAATAATCAATACGCAGGTAACGATTTTCAAAGAACTGAAGATTTGCAATGGGCTTTAAATGATAAAAATAGTAAAGCTATAATCATTGCACGCGGTGGTTATGGAAGCGTTCGATTAATTGAAACTATTGATTTTACAGAATTTAAAAGCCACCCGAAATGGTTAGTTGGTTATAGCGATGTGACTGTTTTACATAATGCTATTCATAACATTGGAGTTGCAACATTGCATGCTACCATGCCCTTAAATTTTTCTAAAAATAAAGAAGCTACAACAAGCATGATAGATGCTTTGTTTGGTAATTTAAATGAGATACAAGCAGAAGAAAACTACTCTAATGTTTCTGGTATGGCTGCAGGACAATTGATTGGTGGTAATTTATCATTACTATATTCTTTATCAGGAACGCCGTTTGATATTGATACAACCGATAAAATTTTATTTATTGAAGATTTAGATGAATATCTATACCATATTGATAGAATGATGATGCAGTTAAAATTATCCGGTAAATTAAAAAAATTGAAAGGACTTATTGTTGGTGGAATGACTGATATGAAAGATAATGCTATTCCGTTTGGTAAATTTCCTGAAGAAATAATTTTAGATGCGGTTAAAGAATATAATTATCCAGTTTGCTTTGATTTTCCTGCCGGGCATATTGATAAAAACTTGGCTTTATATTTTGGTAAAGAAGTTGAATTAAATGTACATGATGAGGGAGCAACTTTAAAATTTTTATAAAATGTCTTGTAACACCAGAGGCATTATTTGTTCATTTTTTACCACATAGAAACATAGATTATTTGATGTTGATAAGTATAGGAAACTTCGCTTCTGACATATATACTGTGTGTAAAAACATGTTTTCTATTTATTACTTTTTTATGCCCATACATCTATGTGACTATGTGGTTAATTTTATTAATTCTACAATAATTTAATTTTCGTAAATTTGACTAGCAAGAAATTGCGTGCAGGAAATAATTTTTTATAAAATGTTTTGTAAAACAACTGATAATTTAAACATCTACTTTGAAGTACAAGGTAATGAAAATGCTAAAGAAACGTTAGTGTTTTTAAACGGACTTTCTCAATCGACTGTTTCATGGATTTTAACAACACCTCAATTTAAAAATGATTATAGAATTGTTCTGATTGATTTTATTTTTCAAGGACAAAGTGATAAAGTAGGTGAGAGCAGAAATTTTGACACACATGCTCGCGATGTAATTAGTGTTTTGGATTTTTTAAAGATAGATAAAGTAATTATAATTGGATTATCGTATGGAAGTTTAGTAGCGCAAAATGTAGCTGTTAAACATGGCAACCGTATTTCTAAATTGATATTGATGTCAACATTTGCTCATAAAACACCTTATTACGAAGCTATTGAGCTATCTTGGTGGCGTGCACTAGAGTTTGGCGGTTATGGATTAATGTTAGATATTATGCTACCTAATGTTTTAGGCGAAGCCTATTTTAAAAATCCATTAATTCCAATTGAGTTGATGAAGCAAGCTCGTCAGGAAGCAAACGAAGATAAAAACGCCTTATTTAAATTAATGCAAGCAACCAAAGAACGGCCTGATTACCGTTTTGAATTAAAAAAAATAACGAATCAAACATTAGTTATACAAGGCGAAAAGGATACTTTATTTCCAGTTCATATGGCACAGGAAGTGGTTGATTCAATTACTAATTCTAAACTGGTAGTTATTCCTTTTGCCGGGCACACGCTTAATTTAGAGGCAATTCCTCAAATGGTAAAAGCGATGAAGGGTTTTATATCCACTTTTTAAATGATTTAGTTTCATTAGGGCGTTTCCGCTAGCTGGCGGGCCACGCTTTCACTGTAACTTAGCAAAGCGATATCATGAAAATCATAAAAAAAACAATAACAAAATTTGAGTAATCTTTCGCTTCACTGCGTTGCGTGAAAGGATTTTCGTTCAATACCTAACGCGAGTTTATTTTCCTGTCTAATGCTTCAATTTCAAATCTTTCGTTAAATCTGCGTGAGGTACTGTGATAAAAAGCAAATGTTTTCTAATATATTTTTTCAACATTTAACATTGGATCATAAATAGTCTCATTTTTCCATAAAGTGTAAATTAATACAAGCATTTTCCTTGCTACAGCTACTATTCCAA
>JAIOZA010000015.1 GCA_021740825.1 Bacteroidia bacterium
GGTTTCTTTTACTTTTAAAGTTTGAAGGCCCGTAAATTTAAATGATAGCTTTAATCCTATACATGTGCAAACAATTGTTTGTGTAATGTCTGGACATGTAATGAAATCATACTCAAAAAAATTAGCATCTAATTTATATGATTTATTTATAACAATTTTATTATTCAAAAATTCAGTAGTTACACCAAATGATCTATAAAGCGTTTCGCAAATTGAATCAGCTTGCAAACTATTTTTAAATAAGCCCTCCAATTCTAATTTAGTATTAAGCGGCGACAATGCAACCAAACTATAAAAATACGAAGCAGCACTCCAATCACTTTCAATAATATATTCATCCTTTGTATACGAATATGGTATTGGTTCAACTGAAATAATATTATCCTTCCAACTAACTGAGGCACCAAACTGTTTCATTAACGCAATCGTCATATTTACATATGGCTTTGAAACTAATTCATTTAAAATAGTTAACTCTAATCCATTTTTAAAATAGGGCGCTACAAGTAATAAAGCCGTTATAAACTGACTACTAACTGAACCACTTATTTCAACTTTACCTCCATTCAATTGTTTCCCTTTTATAATTAAAGGCGGAAAACCTTCAACATTTTTATAATCTATCTCGGCTCCTAATTTTCTTAATACATCAACCAATTCTTTTATTGGTCGTTGTTTTAATCTTTCAGAACCTGTTAGTTCATAATTATCATTTTTTAAAGAAAGGAAAGCGGTTAAAAAACGTAAATCAGTGCCTGCATGACCAACATCAATTACTTTATTAGTTGAATAATTATTCAGTGCTTTATTTAAATATTTAGTGTCATCCGAATCGGATATATTTTTAATACTAAATGATAATCCTGCTAATGCTTTAATAATAAGAATTCTGTTGCTAATACTTTTTGATCCCGGTAAAACAACATTACCAGATATTACTTGGGCAGGAGTATGCAGTTTTAAAAGCATAATGATTATATTTTAAAACCAACTGTTACAAAAATAAAATGACTACTTGTATACAAACTTGTAGGTGAAAAAGATTCGTTAAAATAAAACGGAGATAAACCATATCGAAATTGTATTTCTGCAAATACGGCATTATGGCTTAATAGTGTGTTTTTTTGAAAGCCTGCTCCCACATTTATAAATGAACTATTTACAGGATTAAAAGCCGGATTTTTAAATTTTAACACTTCGTATTGATTTACTATTTCGTTACCATTTTCGTAAACTTTTAATCGCGAGTCAACTAACCACCTATAACAATAACCAGCAAAGATGTAACTCGAAATTAAGGCATTAGTTTCTTTTTGAAAAGAGTGCTTCAATTGAACTGGAAAATCTAATTCATGGATCGTTAAACTATATTGATACTTCAATCGATCAGGAGTATATAATTTCAAACTATCCTCATAAAAATAATACGAATTAAAATTTACTCCGTGAAACAGATATTCAGCACCAACTAACAAGAAATTTTGATTGTTGTTATCCAACCTAATTTCTTCTTTCCAAGAAAAATGAAATGCCATTTTTGGTTTTGTACCAGTGGTATGATTCTTATTTGCCTGATATAAACCTAAAACTGGGGAAATTCCAAATCGCGTTTTTACAAGTGGATTTTTGCGGTTGGTACGAAGCTTTTTTCCACCATCCTCTTGCGCCAAAACTAAACAGCATTGAACTATTGCAAAAATGGAAAATAAATATTTAAAATAAGCAATCAAGGATATAAATATACAATTTAAAAATAATTTCGTTTTCAATAAAACGCTAATTACTTTATTGCCGGAGCTTTGTATAAGGGAACTGTGCTGCAAGGCTCGCCATACATAATTGATTTTGCAAAAGGCTTTAAACCTCTTACTAATTCAACATATGCATTTGTAGAAACTGGTAAATTACCACAACCTTTAATAACAATACGTTTATCCTGATAGTCAGTATAATTTATTGCCTTAAGAACTTCACTAAATAAAATGGCTTCTAATGTAGCAAGATTGCCAAAAATAATTTTTTTAGCAAAAGGTTCAAGTGCAATGCTCACTAGCATAAACGCCCAAGTTGGAACAATAGCATCCGCTGTGCAAGTAATGGCCACCATTTTATCCTTGTAGCCAGACCAATCATGTTCCTTAATAAATTCGCGAAAATCTTTTTCTTTTAAAATCAATTCCTGAAATAAAAGTGGTTTTAAATCAAATAATACACGTTCACCTTTCGGGTAAAACTCTTCTAAATCAATAGTTATTAATCCACTATTGACAACCTTATTAATGATTTCGTTTGACATTATTATTTAATAAAAAAATAAAACTACATAAAGCCAAGCTCTAACTGAGCTACTTCACTCATCATCTCCTTGGTCCAAGTTGGTTCAAAGGTTAATTTTAATTCAGCAGTTTTGATGCCAGCTACTAATTTTAATTTATTTTCAACTTCGGCTGGTAACGATTCCGCAACTGGACAATTTGGTGACGTTAAAGTCATTGTAATTTTTAGTTCATGTTCGTCATTCAAATCCAATTCATAAATTAACCCTAATTCCCATACATCTACTGGAATTTCTGGATCGTAACAGGTTTTAATTTCATCAATTACCCGTTGCATTAATTCCGTATTATTAGTTATGATTATTGCGCTCATTAGTAGATTTAACAACTCAATTATAAAATTGTTTGATTTTAAAATTTATAGTCTTTGTATTGCTTAGTAAATTCAGCATCATCAATTTTAGGATTTACCTGCAAAAAATGATAATCATATTGTTCATAAAGTCCTTTATCATCTAATATTTTAATGCTGATAGGTAAAAAATACAATTGATCAATATACAACGTAACATGTTTGGCATAAGCATTTGGCACCTTAATAGTTTGTCCTTTTTTAAGGATGTCAAAATAATCTTTAAATTTTGGATTCACTTCAAGAATCATATACTCACTTATATGCAGCTTTCTGGCAATAGAAGTAATACTTTCATTTTCTCCAATGGTATAGGTTTCATAACCAAAATCCTTATTATCTATGATTACTTTATAACATGGTCGATTATTAATTCTTTCTTCGCCTTCTAGTTTAAAATAATTATCAAACCTATTTCCATTTTTTAAAGCCATATACTCAATTAGTCCGCCAAAATAATCAACCCCCATTTCGTTTAAAGTATGGTGCTGATCTTGACGCATTAAAAAGCCTAAAGGATCTAAACTTAAATTTATGTAAGGAAAGGAATTTGGCTTTACAAATGCTTTATTATTATTCCAGCCACTTACCCACAATAACTCAATACCTTTAATGTATAAATAAATTTTTCGCGGCTTCCTATTTAACTTAACAGATGATTCATAATGATTATATCCTTTTTTACCACGCTCAATAATTTTTAAACTGTATTTTAATCGCTCCAAGTCCTCAATCGTTTTTATCATTTTAAAAACAATTTCTTTTGTAGTTAAAGATGGTTTTTGCGCTAAGGCAACACCACTATAAAGTAGGCAGCAGATAATTACCGTAAAAACAACTATTTTAGATTTTAACATGGGCTGTAAAGGTAAAATAATCTTTAATAAATTATAAGCTATTTATAACTTATCTAAATAATACACAGAAAAAAATGTTAATTCCAAAATTCAAACGGCATAATGCTATCTTAAACCATTGTTAAAACAATACTAAAGCCATAAACTCCATTAACTATTTAGTTTTCAGTAATTTATATTATTATGATTATCCACCATTTTGTTATTAAATATTTATTATAAAACGACTTATTTTTAATAAATTTACCAACGAATAGTGCGTTAAAACTGCATTTTCAATTACTACTGTGTTGCACTTTAATCAAATAACTCATTTAATTGCTGAACTGTTGTTTAAGCACGATTGTGTTATTTTGCCTGAATTTGGAGGATTTGTTACTAGAAATTTCAGTTCTAATTTTAGTAAAGGGAAAACAATTTTGTATCCGCCGTCAAAGCATGTTATTTTTAATAAAAATTTAGTGCATAACGATGGGTTATTGATTTCTGCATTAATGCAAAAAAATAATATCTTAATTGAGGACGCTACCAAACAAATTGAAGATTATAAAAACTACATTCAGTCGTTATTATCTGTAAAAAAACGATTTGAACTCATTAATATAGGCTTGTTTTATATTGATACTGAAGGATTTTTGAGATTTGAAGCTAAAACAGACGTTAACTTTTTATTAGATTCTTTTGGTTTTGAACCTGTTATTGCTAATGAGATAGACATTGAACCTATTAAACAAATAGTTGTAAAACAATTTGAGGATAGAAAAATTAATATTGAAACGGTTAAGGAGCAAAAGACATCATACGCTAAAATTGCAACCTTGGCAGTTGGCTTACCAATAACATTAGCATTTTTATTTTTTGCAGCCTATTCAAAACCAATGAAGCCAATTTTGGAATCATCTATCAATCCTTTTTATACACCCGAAAAAACATACACTCCAGCTGCAAAAAAAATAAAGAAAGCCATATTTATTGAGGATATTAAGAAGACGGAGTTGTTAGCTGATGCAAACGGTTATGCAACATTTAAGTTATCCGAAAATGGAAATGTTTTAGTGGCTTCCATTAATGATAGTATTTCAATGGCTGATAAAACAGCGATTGTAAAACCACTTAATACTGAAAAGAAACATAATTTAGCTTTTAATAAAAAATATCAAATAGTAGTTGGTTGTTTTGGTATAGAAGAAAATGCCCACAACTTAATTAAAAACTTAGCTTCAAAAAATATTAACGCAGGAATTAGCGGTATAAATAATAAAGGACTTCATGTTGTAAGTTGTGCAAGTTTTGATAGTAAAGAAGAAGCTAACGCTAGTTTAATATCTATAAAAAATGACTTACCTAGCGCATGGATAATGGCTAAATAAATTTAGTTATTTGCCAATAAAATATTTTGTCATTTTTTTCTTTTCTCTTTTTACCTATTTGTTTTGTACATCAAAATAAATTTATTTGCGTAATCATGACTCTACCGTTTTAATTTCGTTTTCATATTTAAGTATCACAAAACAACACACATTGCAAATACTAAAATTGTTTTTATATCTTCGCACAACGTGAAACCAATTTTCATATTTACTTTTTTTCTGCTTTGTGTTAATTTATGCATTGCGCAATTAGATACAGCAAAATTTAACCCAAAAAAAGAAATTGTTTACGATGGCAAACGCTACAGAGTTGCCAATAGTTGGCTTTCTTTTGGTGTGGGGGCAAATTACAATACAAAGTGGCCAAAAGACGAAAAAAATATAGCGGCAGATTTTAGCTTTTTTGTAAAACAACACTATTTTAGATTAGGCGCATTTATGAGTGGAGCAAATTATACCGCTGCAAATAATTACAGTTTCCATTTTTGTTATGGCTACCGAAAAGAAGGTCAAAAATATAACCTTTCAGCTTTTGCGGGTCCATCAACTTCCTATTTTAGAAGACCATTAAGCGATTCCACCAACTATAATTTAGCGCAAGTTTATAATGCAGTTGGCGCATATGCTGCTGTTGAAGCCGTTTATAAATTTAAATATGATGTTGGCCTAGGTGGTCAACTTTTTTGCGATTATAACCAAGTGCAATTGGTTTATGGCGCCCGATTAATTGTTTACTTTTCGGGAGCCTACCGTGGTATAAAACCTGGCTATCATGCACCAAAGAAAAAAAAATAACTCCCATTTAAATTTTATTATTGTAGGCCAAGGCATTGCTGGCTCTGTTTTAGCGTTGTCGCTCATAAAAGCAGGCTTCAAAATTTTAGTCATTAACCAACCTCAGCTATCTTTAAGTTCAAAAATTGCGGCTGGAATTTGGAATCCTATTGTATTTAAACGCCTAACAAAAAGTTGGTTAGCCGATGATTTAATTCCTGAATTAATAAGCTATTATGAATCTTGCGAAAAAACACTTAATGCAAATCTCATTCACAAAAGGACAATTATAAAACCTTTTACCGAAGAACAAGAAAAAATACTATGGCTAAAAAAAGCAAATGATAATGAAAACACTAACATTTTCCTAGATAAAAGGCATTATGAAAACTTAAAATTAGATGAAAACTACAATGTAAAATCTTATTCAAAAGTATTGCAAGCAGGAAATTTAGATGTTGAACATTTTTTAGAAAGTATAACTATGTATCTGGAAAATAACTCAAGCTACCTAGCTGAAGAATTTGATTTTGCACAATTAAGTATAAAAGCTAATGAAGTACTTTACAAAACAATTAGTGCTAAAAATATTATATTTTGCGAAGGACACCTAATCACTAAAAATCCATACCTTAATTGGATACCCATGAAACCGGCAAAAGGCGAAACATTAACTATACATTGCCCTAACCTAAACTTACAAAATGACATTTTCAATAAAGGATTCTTTATAATGCCTTTAGGCAATGATTTGTATAAAGTTGGGGCCACCTACGAATGGGAAACTTTAAATGACTTTCCAACAGAAAAAGCTAGAGCAGAATTAATTAAAAAAATAGATTCTATTATAAGCATTCCTTATCAAATTAAAGCTCATGAAGCAGGAGTGCGCCCAGCAGTAGTTGATAGAAGGCCAATTGTTGGTGCACATCCCGAGTATAAAAATACATTTATCTTTAATGGCTTCGGAACAAAGGCCGTTATGTTAGCTCCCTATTTCGCAAAACAATTACTTAACTTTATTCAAAACAATACTGCAATAAATACAGAAGTAAATCCAGCTAGATTTAAAAAATAATCACGATAATAGTTATGAAAATTATTTTTGTTTACCAATTAATTAATTAATTTGGTAGCAAGTATTGTATGCTTCACAAAAAAAATAAAATAAAAATTATTGGCCGAAGAGAGTTTGTGGCATTTCCTTTACTCAACATTGAAAAAGTAGAAGCTAAAATTGATACAGGCGCATACACTTGTGCCATGCATTGCAATGATATTATATTAAAAACTATCAACGAAAGACAAATCTTGACGTTTCGCTTATTTAATAATAGCATTTACCAAGTAGATGAATTCAGCCGGAAAAAAATAAAAAATTCATTTGGCGAAATGGAAGAGCGTTACATTATTAAAACTTTAATCGCAATTGGTAGAAAAAAAATTAAAACAACTATCTCATTAAGCGATAGAGAAAATATGCGTTACCCTGTTTTAATTGGAAGAAGATTATTAAAAGGAAAATTTATTGTGGATGTAAATTTAATTTACACCAATGGTATAAACTTAAACAACTATTAAAATAAAACTATTTACAAAATGAAAATTGCAATTTTATCTCGTAACAAAAATTTATATTCCACTAAACGTTTGATAGAAGCAGCGGAGCAGCGCGGACATGAAGTCGTAGTGCTGGATCATATGAAATGTGTTTTGGTAATTGAACAAAGCCGCCCACACATTTACTACAACGGAAAAGAAGTAAATGGCATCAATGCAGTTATACCTCGCATTGGCGCAAGTGCTACATTTTACGGATCAGCTGTTGTTCGTCAGTTTGAAATGATGAAAATTTTTACGGCAGTAGAATCTCAAGCGCTAGTTAGATCACGAGATAAATTGCGCAGTTTACAAATTTTAGCACGTGCCGGAATTGGAATGCCAAAATCTGCATTTGCAAATGAACCAAAGGATATTGAATCAGTAATTGCAAGTATTGGCGGTGCGCCATGCGTTGTAAAATTATTAGAAGGTACCCAAGGCATAGGAGTTATTTTGGCGGAAAATGATAAAGCAGCTAAATCTGTTATTGAAGCATTTTTGAAATTAGATGCTAATATGTTGGTGCAAGAATATATTAAGGAATCGAAGGGTGCTGACATCAGAGTTTTTGTAGTTGACGGACAAATTGTAGGAGCCATGAAACGCCAAGCAAAAGAAGGAGAATTTAGAAGTAATTTACATAGAGGGGGAACAGCCTCTTTAATTCAATTAACAGATGAAGAAAGAGCAACAGCTATCAAATCGGCTAAGAAATTAGGATTAGGAATTGCAGGTGTTGATCTATTGCAAAGCGATAGAGGTCCATTAGTTATGGAAGTAAATTCATCGCCAGGTTTAGAGGGAATTGAAGGTGCAACCGGCATTGATATCGCAAGCAAAATTATAGAGTATGTTGAGCGTAACGAATTTAATATTCCCGGCCAATAATGGAAGATTTTATAATTAATTCACAAACCATTAAACCTGGAGAATTTAAACAAATTGTTTTAAATTCTTACGAACTTCACACCAAAACAAAAATAGAAATACCTGTTTTTGTTTCTCGAAGCAAAAAAAAGGGACCTACACTATTACTTTGTGCAGGTATGCATGGCGAAGAAACGAATGGTATTGAAATTATAAGAAAAATTATTACACGCGACGAAATAAAAAATTTGAATTGTGGTAATATCATTGCTATCCCTGTAATTAATAGTGTATCATTTTTATTTGGAAGTAGAGAATTACCCGATGGTAGAGATTTAAATCGCTGCTTTCCAGGTAATAAAAATGGATCTTTTGGAAGTAGAATTGCTTACGACATTATGAAATACATCATTCCATTAATTGATTTTGGTGTTGATTTTCATACTGGTGGAGCAAAAATTAGTAATAGCCCTCAAATAAGATGTGTGTTTGAATTTCCAGAAAACATTGCATTGGCAGAAAGCTTTTCTGCTCCATTAATTATTGATAGTAAATACAGAGAAGGTACTTTTAGAAAAGAAGCCGCTAAAAAAAATAAACCAATTTTAGTATATGAAGGCGGCGAAAGTATGCGTTTTGATTATACAGCAATAAATGAAGGCGTAAATGGTTGCTTGCGTTTAATGAAAAATTACCAAATGATTGATATAGATGTTCCTAATAATTATGCAGTAAAAATTAGAAAAAACACATGGATAAGAGCCAATAGCAGTGGGCTTTTTCACATGAATAAATTAAACGGATCATTTGTATCAAAAGATGATTTACTGGGTGTTATTTGTAATCCGTTTGGAAATATTGAACATAAAGTTTTATCTACTACCGATGGTTATATTGTTGGAATCAACAACCAACCAGTAGTAAACCAAGGTGATGCCTTAATTCATATTGGACAAGAGGACTAACGTGCACGCTTCCAATCCTTAATTACAACTGTTTAGTGTTTTTACTCACACCATTTTCATTATTACGTACATAACTTTATAAATAGAGTTAAACTCATTTTATCATAGTTATTTTTTATAGTAATTAAGAATTTTGTGTAGCTATAATAATTATAAAACAGGTCAAATGGCAAAGCAATTTAATTATTTTGCATTATTAATAATTTGCTGTTTACTTTACAATAAAAAAACGTATAGCCTAAGCCATGCGAATAATTATAAAAATGACTCACTTAAAATTTATAAAAAAATAAAGCAAATTGCTTACAAAAACAAAATTGGCTCTTGGATGTATGATGCCATTTTTCATAATCCAGAAACTATTGCATTCGCAACAAATGAAATATCTAAAGATCAGAATCACACAAACCCCTATCTAAAATTTAAAGGATGTATTATCAAAAGTATAAAAATAACGGTTTATGATCCGTTTGGCTACAATACAAATGATACAATTAAATATACAATAAATAAAGTGCAGCAATTTGGTAATAGAACTCATATAACAACAAGGTCATTTGTCATCAATAATAAATTGTTGTTCAAGCAAAATGATTCAATAAATCCATTGGCAATAACTGAGAGTGAGCGAATTTTACGAGAATCTGTTTTTATAACTGATGCAACTATTTACATAAAAACAACCTTAAACAAGGACAGCGTAATTGTTAATGTTATAGTTCAAGATAAATGGCCTATCGCAATTCCTTCAGTAATTACAGACCTCTATATAAGTGCTAGATTTAGAAATCTTAATCTGCTTGGTGTGGGGCAGCAATTTGAACAATATTGTAAATTCACAAAACCAAATAATTATGAATTGAATGGTTATTACAGTATTGCAAATATCGATCATACATACATCTCGTCCACTTTAGCTTATTCTAATAATAAACCTGAAACAACTATTTCAATAGCCTTTGATAAGCCGTTTTTTTCTCCCTTAACTTCATGGGCTGGTGGCCTTGCCTTATCGCACGGATGGAAAAATTATCTGTATCATGACACAATCCTAAATGAACAAAAAGCACTGAAAATTACTAATTTAACAAATGATTTTTGGCTTGGTAAGCGTTTTAAATTAGTTAAGCTAAAAAAAGATAATAGTATTTTCAATCAAAGCACCAACCTAATTTTGGGTCTTAGGCATTTTAGCACAGTATTCTTGACGAAGCCACCTTCATCAGCCGAAAGTGCAAAAATAGCAGTAAACTCACAAGCCTTACTAAGTAATATTGCACTTTCAATACAGCACTATTACAAAGACAAATACATCTATCGCTTTGGTGCCAATGAGGATGTACCTGAAGGTTTGATTATACAAATTATTTATGGAGGTGTTAAGCAAGAATTTAAAAAAATAAGGTACTATGCAGGTATAGAATTAGCAAGAGCAAAGCATTTTAAATTTGGTTATTTATCCTCAACATTATCAAGCGGGATATTTTTTAATAAATTAAGTTCCGATGATGATATTACCACTAATTACAAATTATATTATTTCAGTAATTTACTGAAAAAAGAAAAATGGTTCTTTCGTGCCTTTGTAAATTTAAATTATGTCAATATCCAAAATAAATTAAATGGAGAAACACTAAATTTTAGCAATAACGAATTATATGGCTTTGAAAATAATTCATTATCCGGAAGTTCTAAAATTACCATAAGTTGTGAAATGGTGGCTTATCTGCCATATCAGTTTATTGGCTTTCGATTTGCACCTATCATAAACATAGGGTTAGGTTTAATTGAAAATCAAGCCCATAAATTATATAAAAGTAATTTATATCAATCTTACACTTTAGGCTTAATGCTACGTAATGAAAATTTATTGACTAGCACATTTCAGTTTTCTATTGGAGCATATCCCTATTTACCAGGCAATGGCAAATTTGTCCTTAAATATAATCCAATTGCAAGCTTTACCTTAAGAGTACGTGCATTTTCTGTAACCAAACCTGAGTTTGTAACCTATAACTAAATAAGTACTTTTTACAAATAAAACTATCGCTAAAAAAATTATCTATACTAAGCGTTTAAGAAAAAAAGTACCAAATGGCAATAATGAAAGTAAAAAAGCAAAGCACGCTTTTTTAAATGATAGGTTATATTTAAAAAATAAAATAGCCAACAAAATAATAAAAAGAACAAATAATGCTCCATGCAGGGATCCAATTGGTCGCACAAATTGAGGTGTATTATATAGATATTTTAAAGGCATGGCAATAAATAATAAAAGTAAATAACTGTAGCCTTCTATTTTACCAATAATTAGAAACCATTTTGTAATTGTTGCGTTTTCCATTTCCTTAAATGTACTCAATATATTTTTATACTAAACTAAACTTTTTGTACCTTTAATAATACAAAGAATTTCAATTAGTACCATCATGAAAAAATTAATCGCTTTAATTGTAATGATTTTTTATTTAAATTTTTCTGTTATAGCACAAAATATTTACTTCCCTCCAACGACCGGTAATATTTGGGATTCAATCTCACCAATTAGTATTAATTACTGTCAATCACGAATTGATTCATTATATAATTACCTACAGTCAAAAGATACCAAATCATTTATAATTTTAAAAGATGGAAAACGAGTGTTAGAAAAATATTTTGGAACCTATACGCGCGATTCATTATGGTATTGGGCATCAGCTAGTAAAAGTTTAGCAGGTCTAATTACGGGGGTGGCGCAACAAAAAGGATATATTAACATCAATAATAAAGTATCTGATTATTTAGGCACTGGTTGGACAAGTGCTCCACTAGCTAAAGAAAATTTAATTTCCATAAAGCACTTAATCAGTATGACAAGTGGTTTACAAGATGCGCCACCTTTACCGTGCGATAATGAAGACACTGCTAAATCTTGTTTAACTTATCTAGCTGATGCAGGAACTCGCTGGGCTTATCATACTGGCGCTTACAGAAAAGTGCAAGATATTGTGAGCAACGCCGTTGGGCAAAATTATAATTTGGTTACAAATAACTGGATTGAAAGTAAAACTGGAATGAATGGCTTATGGTTTCAACAAGTATATTATAGCAATGCCAGAGACATGGCAAGATTTGGATTGTTAAATTTAAATAAAGGAATTTGGAACACAGATACCATATTAAAGGATACAACTTATTTTAATGCGATGGTAAACTCTTCGCAAAATTTAAATTTAGCTTATGGTTATTTATGGTGGTTAAATGGAAAAGCTAGTGGTATGGCCCCCGGTTTTCAAATGGTGTTTCCTGGGACTTTAATGAGCAATGCACCTAACGATATTTATGCTGCTTTAGGAAAAAACGATCAAAAAATTTATGTGGTACCCAGTAAAAATATGGTCGTGGTGAGACAGGGAAATACAGCAGGTGGTTTTAATTTAGCAGCTTCAGCGTTTGACAATGTATTATGGGATTACATAAATAAGTTAGATTGCAGCACAACAACAATTCATGAAAACAAAAATCAATTTCATGCACTTTACCCTATTCCAATAATAAACTTATTAAATATTGATAATAGTGATGAAAGCATATGCAGGATATGTGTATATGATGTTTTCGGTAAACTCATGGACTATTGTAAACAACAAACTAAAACTATTTCTATCGATTTTTCAAAATTCGAGAAAGGAGTTTATGTTATTGAATTACATAATAAAAATATGGAAGTTATGAGAAGAAAAGTGCTTAAAGAGTAAAAGTGTTTAATGCATTTAAGCCTCTACCTCCAAAACAATTGGCGCAATAATAAACTTCTCAATTAGCTTTTCAATTTTAGGAGTCAGCTCATTGGTAAACACTAAATGCTGGCACTTAGGTAAACTTAAAGCAAGTCTATCTATTTGTCCGTGCAAGGCGTTTTTAATAATCATTTCTGCATCATCAATAACAAATAATTTGATTTTATTTAAATTAAAATTTTTGCGGAAGTAAATTTCTAAAACACGTTTGGCTGTTCCAATAACTATATCCGTTCCAAAATAAATAGCCTCTGTTTGCGCATCAATTTTTCCACCATCAAAAGCTAATTCTGCACGCAAATCTGTTTCACGAGAAAGTAATTTAAATTGCTCTTTCATTTCCAATGCTTTTACTTCGTCAGAAACAATAATTAAAGCGCGAGGTGCATCTTCAAAAGCCATTCCTAATTTTTGAATCGCACTAATAATAATCGTGGAGCTTTTTCCACAACCTGCTGGACCAACACCAATCACATCAGCACCCCCATTAATTTTTGGAATACATTTTAATTGCAATTCTTTAGGTTCTTCAAAACCGTGTTCGGATAATGCAGCTGCTAATTTCTTGTTTAATTTATCTTTGAACATCGCTTTAATTATCGTTTAATTCCTTTTTTATTTAATGCTTGTTGATAGGCCGATGCATTTTTCATATGTACCTTATAATCATCCGTGAAACAAGAAAGGCCACTAAAATCTGCCTTCGCGCAAAAGTAGGTATAATTATGCTTGGTATAATTTAAAACTGCATCAATCACCGAAGGCTTGACTAAACAAATAGGTCCAGGTGGTAGTCCTTTGTAACGATAGGTATTATAAGGCGAATCAATTTCTTTATCAACTGATAAAACACGTTGTACATCAAAATTAGAATTAGCAAAAACAATGGTAGGATCAGCCTGTAATTTCATATCTTGCTTTAATCGATTTATGTAAACTCCAGCAATTTTTTGTTGTTCAGATTTAATATGACTCTCACTTTGAACAATAGATGCAAGTGTTATAAGTTCGGGGACAGAGTAACCTAAGGATTTTGCCTTCGCAGTATTTTCTTTTGTCCACACTTCATTGTATGACTTTTTTATTAAAGCAAAAAAATCATCTATGTGTGTTGTCCAATTTAATTCATAGGTTTCTGGCACAATCAATGCCATAAAATTTCCTGAATTTAATCCGTA
This sequence comes from Bacteroidia bacterium, assembly GCA_021740825.1. GTDB lineage: Bacteria > Bacteroidota > Bacteroidia > B-17B0 > Aurantibacillaceae > UBA4416. Next base: position 14,084 of record JAIOZA010000015.1, read on the forward strand.
CTCTTCGGCTAAAATATTATCATTTGAGCAATACTCTTCTAACTCACTTTTTTCAATTTCCAGTTTTTCAACAACATAATCAATAAACTGTTCTTTAGTTCTAATTTGAGAATTGAAAAATAACTTTACTTTTTCTTGCTTAGCATTAATTATCGACTTAATAATGGATCGATTACTCATCTTTGCATCAATCCTATATTTACCAGGATTAATATGACTTTGTAAATTCAAACTTTTAGCCATCCACTCAAAACTAAGATGATCAGCAATAATATTTTGAGCATATAATTCTTGTAATACATCATCAATTGTGGCATTACTTTTTATGTAGATGTAGGTAAATTTTTTACCATTTAAGCGAACATTGCTTTTAAAAATATTTTCATAAACCCAAAATCCACCGCCTGCTAATGCAACGAACATGAGCAAAAAAATTATCTTCTTAAATATTCCTCCTTTAGACTTTGCCATTATTCTAAAACAATGCTTATTTGATATTTATCACTAATAATTAGCTTTTATAAAGTAGATAAAATATGTAATTCTTTTAATTGTTCGTCACTTATTTCACTAGGACTATCAATCATCACATCTCGTCCTGAATTATTTTTAGGGAAAGCGATAAAATCTCTGATACTATCACTTCCTCCAAATAATGAACATAACCTATCAAAACCAAAAGCTAAACCTCCATGTGGTGGCGCGCCAAATTCAAAGGCATTCATTAAAAACCCAAATTGTTTTTGCGCCTCTTCTTTGGTAAATCCTAGTAAATCAAACATTTGTGCTTGTAAATCTTTATTGTGAATACGAATACTGCCACCACCAACTTCAACACCATTAATCACTAAATCGTATGCATTTGCTCTTACAGCGCCTGGATCTGTTTTTAGTAATTCAAAATCTTCGGGATTAGGAGAAGTAAAGGGATGATGCTTTGCATGCCAACGACCTGCTAAAGATGCTAATAAATTAGGATCTCCATCGTTCCACTCTAATAAAGGAAAATCAATTACCCATAATGCTGAAAATTTCGTTTTATCTCGTAATCCTAAACGAGCGCCCATTTCCAAACGCAATTCACTCATGGCTTTACGAGTTTTTTCTTCTAATCCTGCTAGTACTAAAATTAAATCGCCTGGCTGTGAGTTACAAGCAACAGACCATGCCTTTAAATCTTCTTCATTATAAAATTTATCAACACTTGACTTAATTGTTCCATCAGCATTATGGCGCGCATATACTAAACCAGTTGCTCCAATTTGAGGACGCTTAACCCATTCTGTTAATTCATCTAACTGTTTGCGAGTATAGTCTGCTGCACCTTTAGCACAAATAGCAACAACTAATTCTGCGTCTTCAAATACTTTAAAATTTTTACCCGAAGCAACTTTATTCATTTCAACAAACTTCATTTCAAAACGAGTATCAGGCTTATCGTTACCATAAAATTGCATCGCGTCAGCATATGTCATATGTGGCACATGAGGCATGTCAATATTTTTGACTGATTTAAACAAGTGACGCACTAATCCTTCAAATGTATCTAAGATATCTTTTTGCTCCACAAAACTCATCTCACAATCTATTTGCGTAAACTCAGGTTGCCTGTCAGCTCGTAAATCTTCGTCACGAAAACATTTGACGATTTGATAGTACCGGTCAAAACCACCAACCATTAATAATTGTTTGAAGGTTTGCGGAGATTGAGGTAAAGCGTAAAACTGGCCGGCATTCATACGACTTGGGACAACAAAATCTCTGGCGCCTTCAGGAGTCGATTTAATTAAAACAGGAGTTTCAACTTCTAAGAAATTTAATTTATCTAAATAATTACGTGTTTCAATTGCCATGCGATGGCGTAACTCTAAATTTTTCCGCACTTCATTTCTGCGCAAATCCAAATAGCGGTATTTCATTCGTAATTCATCCCCACCATCTGTATTATCATCAATTGTAAATGGAGGAGTAAGTGATTCATTTAGTATTTTAAATTCTTTAACGAGTATTTCTATTTCGCCAGTAGGATTGTTTTTGTTTTTACTCTCACGTTCAATTACCGTTCCTGTTACTTGAATTACAAATTCACGACTAACACTTCGGGCATGCGTATTCATTTCCTTATCTACATCTTCATTAAATGCAAGTTGCGTAATGCCATAACGATCTCTTAAATCAATAAAAGTCATTCCTCCTAAATCTCGAGATTTTTGAACCCAGCCACTCAATGTAACTCGTTTGTTAATGTCTGATAAGCGTAATTCGCCGCAAGTATGTGTACGTAACATAATAAAAAATTAAGCCTCTAATTTACCTAAAAATGCTGAGCAATAGAAACAAAAAACCCGATTAAATTAATCGGGTTTACAAATTATTTAGAATTATAAAGCTCTTCAGCTTTCTCCCAATTAACAATATTCCACCAATTATTTATGTAATCAGCGCGTTTATTTTGGTATTTTAAATAGTAGGCATGTTCCCAAATATCTAAGGCTAAAACTGGTTTTCCTTTTTCTGCAGCCACATCCATTAGCGGATTGTCTTGATTTGGCGTGGTAGTAATTTTTAGTTTTCCATCTTGTACAATTAGCCAACACCAGCCGCTACCAAATATTTTTGTAGCCTTCTCAGTGAATTCTTTTTTAAAGTTTTCAAATGAATTAAAATCTCTGATAATTGATTCGGCTATTTTTTTAGTAGGTAAATTTTCTTTTGAAGTAGGATTTGGCTTCATTAATTGCCAAAATAAACTATGATTATACTGTCCTCCACCGTTATTACGAATAGCTATATCAGCCTTAGAAATAGTTTTAAAAGACTCTTCTAGAACAAATTTATCCGCCAAATTTTCTATTGCCTTATTTAATTTATCAATATACGCTTGATGATGTTTTGTGTGATGAATTGTCATCGTTTGCTCATCAATAAACGGTTCTAACGCATTGTATGCATAAGGAAGGTTCGGCAATGTAATTTTTGTATTTTGGAAACTCTGTTCGCCTAATTGCTCAATGACATTTAATTGTTCATTGCTAACTAATTTAGTTGCAATTCCGGTTAATCCTAGTAATCCTATTTTCTTAAAAAATTCCCTTCTATCGTTCATCTTAAAATTGGATTAATCCTTGATTTTTTTCTACAGCAATTCCTTTGTTTACGGCAATCTTTTTTACAATTCCATCCGTTGGTGATTTTAGTACATTTTCCATTTTCATAGCTTCCAAAACAATTAAGGGATCTCCTTTTTTTATGTCTTGTCCTTCAGCAACTAATATATTTAATACCATTCCCGGCATAGGCGCTTTTATATCGTTAACTTTTTTCGAAGCTAAACTATCTAAACCTAAACTATGCAATAAATCATCATATTTATCTTTGATATTGAGCACATAAGTTGTATTATTTACTTTTACAACTAACTGCTTTTCTTCGGGTATATGTTTTACAATTTCTAAATTATAGGATAAGTTATCTTTTACCATATGGTAAACTCCCTCTCTAATTTTTATAATATCTGCAGAAAATTCTTGCCCATTTAAAATTCCTGAAAGAATTCCGTTTTGCTGATGGAGTTCTGTTTTAAACTCACTATTTCCATTTACTTTAACCGTATACATATCACAAAAATAGCTTTAAATTAGGTGAAAAAAAAACGCCTCGAATAATATTCGAGGCGTTTTTCTGTTTTCTATTAAAATTATTTTTTTACAAATTCTTTCATCTTATTATCAAAGTTCAGAAAATAACCGCCTTTAGATAGGTTTGAGGCATCCAATGATGAACCAAAACCTCTTTTCACTATATTTCCATACTGATCATAAACTTCATACATAGTTTCAACGGGCTTATCACCATTAACAAAATTAATTCCTTTTTGCACCTTAACCGGAGCGAAAGTAATATCTGGCACATCTGAAATAAAATCTACAGGTTTTGAAAACCTCGGCTGACCGCTAAAATCTATTTGACGGACTCTAACCTGGTTTTTTCCAGAATGAGGAGCCACTTTAAAAGTATAATTATTAATAGTAGGAGTTCCAGTTCCCTCAACTTCACCAACTTTTATCCACTTATTCCAGCGAAACTGCTCAATTGCAAATGACAATTTTCCGGCTTCTGACTGCGTGGACCATTTAAGTAAACCATCTTTTTCAGCTGTCATAGTTACTATTTCAAAGGTACTTTTAGGTTTTAACACCTCGGGATTTAACACTTTGGGCTTACAATTTTCTTTGTGTTTTATTTTAACTTCAATTTTTTCTCCAATTACCAACTTATGTACCCTAAAATCAATTTCAAACGCGCTAGAATTAGTTTCATCTGTACTAATATTTCCATTAATTAAAACCTCACTCACACAAAAACCTACACCAATGCTGCTAAAGGGATTTTGAACATACAGATTTTTACCTTGATAATTTCCTTCCAAAATAATCACACCACCCTGAGATAAGCCCTTGTTAAGGAGAATACTTAAAAGTACAACAATTAGGTAGAATTTATTCATAGGGTTTTAACATATTAACACAAGTGTTAAAAGTCATGCAATATTAAAACGATATTTATGAAAAACAAAATATTAAAGACTTTTTTATTCAAATAGAAATACTATAATTTTAGGGTAATACGAGCGGAAAAATGTGCAAATCTTGGCTATAAATATGTTGGCGAAAATTAATTTTCAAAAGCATAATTGTTACTTAAATTTATATATTTATGAACCATTTTTAAATCATGTCAGATTACTATTCAATATTAGGCGTTTCAAAAACGGCAAGCGCTATTGAAATTAAATCTGCATTTAGGAAATTAGTAAAGATTTATCACCCAGATAAGAACCCAAATAACCCAAATTCAAAAAAAATATTTGAAGATATATTACATGCATACAATACGCTTATTAATCCAAATTCGAGAAAACGATATGATATCTTAAAAGAGGAACCGGCAAAAAAATTTGTAAAAAGTCATCCAAATCAATTTCGGCAGAGAGGTCAAAAAGAATGGTCGGACAATGAAGAAGAATTAAAACGACGAGACTACTACAAAAAACAATATCAACACGCTACAAAAACTAGTAAAGCAGATTTCTCAAAACCAACATATAATGACTACAAGTATATTTTATTTGCAATGCCTATAGCCGTTGCACTGCTTATGTTAATTATTACAATGTTTAGCGCGGAACCCGAAACAAATTTTAACACTTCAGCAAAATCTACAAATAAAACGATACAAATTAAAAATAGCAGCAAGTGGGATGCCTTAGTTATACTATTTGACAAAAACACAAATTCATACATTAACCAAGCTTATATAAAAAATTCTGATTCATTTAACTTAACTTTACTATCGCAAACAGAGCTATACATGAAGTGTGTTTTAGGTATAAATACTACTGGTAATAAGGTGGAATTTACTACAAATCATGTTAGTGGATTTGATAGCATTCTTCAATATCAAAACTATAAAACGCTACCTATAGTATTTAATAATGACTCCGTAAAAAAAATGTATATTTCATATATTGTGGAGGATGACTCGCTAAACAAAAAATATATTAGTAATGAGCTTGATTTTTTTGAAAAATAAACATGCTAAAAACATCAACATTTAAAAAAGGCACCGTCACTTTTTCTGATACTGGAAAAGGAAGGGTTGTCGTTTTATTGCACGGATTTTTGGGATCGCACCAAATATGGGAAAATACCATACAAAGTCTCTCAAAATATTTTAGAGTCATTGCCATTGATTTACCAGGTCATGGAAGCACTGATTGCTTTGGCTATGTGCAAACGAGTGAATTAATTGCAAAATGTATAAAAAGTGTAATGGACCATTTACGTCTAAAAAAATATGTGCTAATTGGTCATAGCATGGGAGGTTATGCAGCACTAGCCTTTGCCGATATGTATCCAGATAATTTAAGGGGATTATGTTTATTTCATTCAACTGCGTACGCAGATAGTGATGAAAAAAAAAGGGATAGAACACGCTCAATAAAAGTGGTAAAAGCAAATCACAAAATTTACACAACAGAAGTGATTAAAAATTTATTTGCCACAAAAAACATAAAATACTTAAAAGAAGAAATTGCTTTTTCAAAAAAAATAGCAAAGACGGTTTCAAAACAATCCATTATTGCATCCTTAGAAGGCATGAAAGATAGACCAAATCGTGATATTATTTTGGGAATGGCACATTACCCTATTATGATGGTAATTGGAGAATTAGATAATGTTTTACCTCCAGGGCAATTACTAGAACAATCAGAATTAATAAAAGATAAACACGTTTTATATTTAGAGCATGATGGACATATGGGATTTTTAGAAAGTCCGAGAGTTTGCAACGCTGCTTTAAAGAAATTTATAAGAGTATGTTTTAAATAACCAAAATAATAAATGAAACTTGAATTTTTAATAGCTCAACAAAGTGATTTAGATAGAATTGTATCAACATACAATTCCACTATTGCCTCTCGCCTAGTAACTGCCGATTTAGAGCCAGTTTCCTCAGCAAGTAAGCAATCTTGGTTTGATGCACATGAACAAAATCGTAGGCCGTTATGGATTGTCATTGTAGATGGGACATATTGTGGTTGGATGAGTTTTAATTCCTTTTATGGCAGACCTGCCTACGATGGAACAGTAGAAGTTAGTATTTATTTAGAAGAAAGTGCTAGAGGAAAAGGCCTAGGAAAAGCTTGTTTAGAAAAAGCGTTTGATAGTTGTAACGAACTGAAAATTAAAACTCTTTTGGGATTTATTTTTGATCATAATAAACCAAGTCTGCAATTATTTTACGAAATGGGTTTTGAAAAATGGGCTCATTTACCAAAAATTGCTAATATGATTGACGCCGAGCGAGGTTTAATAATTTTAGGAAAGCGAATTCATTAATTGATACCCAATACTATTAAAATTGTCAGTTGGTTTGTTGTTCTGTCATAGTATTTATAGTTGGCACTTTACTTGACATCCTGTACTTAAAAATAAGAAATTATGTTTGATCCAATTTTATTACTTATCAGTATTGTGTTTATGGGCATTGGAATGCTTGTAAGTAGTCGTTTAAAAAACAAATTTGCAACTTACTCACGCGAACTATTGAGCAGTGGTTTTTCAGGCAAAGACATCGCAAAAAAAATGTTGAATGACAACGGAATATCTGATGTTACGATTACTGCTATTGATGGGCAATTAACTGACCATTACAATCCGATTAATAAAACTGTTAATTTAAGTAGTGCAGTTTATAATGGTCAAAATGTTGCCGCAGCAGCCGTTGCAGCTCACGAGTGTGGTCATGCCATTCAGCATGCTACAGCATATCAGTGGTTAACCATGAGAAGCACATTGGTGCCAGTGGTACAAATTAGTTCTTCAATCATGAATTTTTTAACCTTCGGTTTAGCTTTTGTAGCATTTATGATTCCCAATTTAACAAATGCGATGCTGCTATTATTTATTGTTTTGCAAAGCATTATTACATTGTTTAGTATTATTACATTGCCAGTAGAGGTTGATGCAAGCCAAAGGGCATTAGCTTGGTTAGATAATTCGGGGATTACAAGAGGACAAGAAAACGCCGATGCAAAAGATGCTTTAAAATGGGCAGCTTATACTTATTTTGTTTCTGCGCTAGCTTCAATAGCCACTTTAACATATTATATCTGGAGATTTTTGGGAAATAATAGAAATAACGACTAAAACAAATAAATCATTTTTTATTCATTATTTCTGTTTGAATACGAATAGATTCTTCGTGTAATAACTGACAAATTTTTTCAGTATGTGCTCTGGGAATTCCTAATTTTTCGGCCCACTGCGAGCGACTCCTTAAAATTTCCTGCCAACGTTCGAGTTGAAAAATAGTTAAATCCTGCTCTTTTTTGTATATCCCAATTTGCTCAATAACAGACATCCGTTTTTTTAGTACATTAATCAACTCATCATCTACTTCATCAATCATTTTTCTAAACTGACTTAATTTATCTAAACATTCAGGGTTTTTTGAAAAAGACTGACGATAAATTAAGGTATTTAAAATTTCCTTTAAAGCGTCAGGCGTTAGTTGTTGTTGAGCATCACTTAAGGCTAAATCTGGATTAATATGTGACTCTATCATTAAGCCATTCATGCCCAAATCTAATGCCTTTTGAGCCACATGCGGTATTAACTCTCTGTTGCCACAAATATGACTTGGATCGCAAATAATAGGCAAATCTGGTAAAATAGTTTTTAATTCAATAGCTAATTCCCACATTGGTTTATTGCGGTATTTTGTTTTTCCTGCGTAATGAAACCCTCTATGAATAGCCGCTAATTTTGTAATACCAGAATTTGAAAAACGTTCAATAGCTCCTAACCATAACTGCACATCGGCATGAATTGGATTTTTTATGAAAACCGGAATATCAACACCTTTAACTACATCAGCAATTTCCTGCACGCTAAAAGGATTTCCTGTAGTTCTTGCGCCAATCCATAAAACATCAACACCATGTTTCAACGCTAATTCAGTATGCTGAGCATTCGCTACTTCAACTGTTGTTTTTAAACCATATTGCTTTTGCACTATAGTTAACCACTCCAACCCTCTTTCTCCAACGCCTTCAAAAGCATTAGGTCGAGTGCGGGGTTTCCAAATACCTGCCCTAAATAATTTAATGCTCTCGTTTTGAGCAAGCTCTTTGGCTGTCTGCAAAACCTGTTCTTGGGTTTCTGCACCACAGGGACCAGCAATAATCAAAGGCTCGTTTGGTTTTGTAATCCAATTATGTAGAGGTTCTATGTTCACTTTATAGCATACAAAGTAAACGAAAATTGATGAAGTATTTTAAAAAAATGTATTTCTTCTTAAAAATTAAGACTAGATAATTGCGAACAAACTCTTTCCAATAACATCGTGATGATACGTTTTACTACTTCTTTTTTGTTTTCGAGATAAAAGGCAAGTTCCTCATCTGTAAAATAGCCAATCACAATTCCGGTAAATAGTTGCTTCAATTGTAAATTAGCTTTAACTATTTCGTGAATGCGTTCCGTTTTTTTATGATCGGTTAAGTTTTTTACTACAATTTTATGTTCAGCTAAATGATTATTGACTAATGCTATAATTACATCATTTTGAAATTTTAGTATAGGTCTTAAAGTAATACTTTGAAAAATTTCAAAGTTGGTTGATTTTGAATTATCAACTTCTATAGTAGGTCTAATACTTTTAATTTGCTCTGTTCGTTTATTCATAGAGCTAAGATATTGATTATATATTTAGGAATAGCAATTGATTGACTATTGAAACAAACAGGGTTAATATTTATTTTGTATGTATAGTGCTTTAATCTGTATTTACCTATATAATAAGTGTAAATTTACAGTATGGTTTTTGATCTGTTAAAGCAAAAAAAATATCCTTCCAATTCTAAATTTGATGAGATTTACCCAAAGTTGTATCAAGAGCATTCTGCAAGACATTTTACACCTGTAAACATTGCTATTAAAGCTGCTAAATTATTAGTAGATAACCCAACAGATAAAATTTTAGATATTGGTTCGGGTGTTGGTAAATTTTGTTGTATTGGATCAAGTGTTACGAATGCACATTTTTATGGCGTTGAAAAACGAAAAAAATTAACCAATCTTTCTAATAAAATTAAAAGAAATTATAAATTAAAAAATGCTCATTTTATTAATAACGACTTTACAACTATAGACTTTAAAAAATTTAATGGCATTTATTTCTTTAATTCGTTTCATGAACATTTTGATGAAACTTGTATTTTAGATGAAACCTCCAAAGTATCATTATCTGAATACAAAAAATATCATGCGGATTTAATGATGAAACTCAATGAATGCAATAAAGGAACGAAATTGGTAACGTATTATACCTTTAAAAATAAAATCCCTTCGTCTTATCAATTTATTGATGCTAATGAAACCGGATTTCTAAAATTTTATATTAAGAAGTAAATCTGAATATAAATTTTATTTAGCGTTAAGGATTGTAGTGAAAATCCTTTTTGCCTGTTACTGCAAAAAGATTGGTACGAAAAGCCTGAACTTTGGGAACGCCCAAAATAAGTAGAAAATCTGTGTTGGCAATTTTTAGCAAAACTCTATTTACTACACAACAAATTACTACCTTTATCGCAATGAAAGTTCTATTAACGACACTTAATGCCAAATACATTCACACGAATTTAGCCATTCGCTTATTATATGAATTAAATCATGAAAAACATGAGGGTTTGGCATGGAAAGAATTTAATATTAAAGAAAATCGGGAAGAAGTTGCCGAAAAGTGTGCTGTTTATGATGTTGTAGCTTTTAGCTGTTATATTTGGAATATTACCCAAACTCTAGATGTTTGCAAAAAAATAAAACAACTCAATTCAAATACTAAAATTTTATTAGGCGGACCCGAAGTAAGTTACGAATACGAAGATATCATCGCTTTAGATTGTGTGGATTATATTATTTTAGGAGAAGGCGAAACAGCGTTTGAAGAATTCTTGGAGTTTTATCCAAATCCTGAATTAGTTTCAAGTTTAGTTTGGAAAAATGGAACAGAGGTAAAGACAAACAAAATGGCTCCCATGTTTGATTTAAAGCGATTTGAAAACAGCATGCCATATCGTTTTGATAACCCTGAAGACTTAGCCAATAAAGTATTGTATATTGAAACTTCTCGTGGCTGTCCTTATAAGTGCGAATTCTGTTTAGCAAGTTTAGACAATAAAGTTCGTTATTTGCCTGATGCCAGTATTAAAGCAACGTTGTTGCATATGATGGAACATGGTAAAGTGGTAAAGTTTTTAGATAGAACATTTAATATTAAGAAAGACTTTACGATTGATATTTTTAAATTTATTTTAGAAAATCATCGCCCTCAAAATGTATTTCAATTTGAAATTACCGCTGATATATTGCATCCTGATATTATTCAGTTTATTCATGATAAGGTACCTGATAATTTATTTCGTTTTGAAATTGGCATCCAAACAGTAAATCAAAAAGCGAACTTAGAAGTTAAGCGTAAACAAAGTTTCGAAAAAACAACTAGTATCATTAAGCAATTAGATTATAAAGTTGAAATGCATTTGGATTTGATTGTTGGAATGGCTCTAGATTATTGGGAAGATACAAAATATAGTTTTGAAGAAGTATTTAAACTATTTGCTCCCGAAATGCAATTGGGCTTTTTAAAATTCTTGAAAGGTACACCAGTTAGAGATAAAGCTGAACAATACGGATTTAAATATGATCCAAACCCTCCGTATCAAATTATAGAAAGTAATTATTTATCCAAAGAACAATTACATCAAATAGTTGAATTAGAACATGCACTTGAAATATATTGGAATGGAAAAAAAGCAACCAATACATTAAGATACGTAACACATCATTATAGTATTTTTGAATTTTTATTAGGTTTAGGTCATTATTTTGGTACTCAAAAAGATTTTCATAAATACTCCTTAACAGATGTGTTTGATATTATTACGTTGTTTGCAAAAAACACCTATCCTGATGATGTAGTTTTAAAACAAATGATAGCCATTGATTACTATTTGCATTTTAAAGTAAAACCTAAGAGTTTGTTTTTAGAAGAAATTGATTTTACTGAGAAAAATAAATTAATTGACGAATTAAAATTGAATCATCATAAATACCGATATGTGGTTTTGCCTTTAGACTTTGATTTTAAAACATTTTCTAGCGAACAAAAAATCGTTCGTGAAAAAAAGCACTTAATTATTCAATACAACGGAACAACCAAGGCAGAGGTGGTTTAGAGATTTCTTATTCTCATTCTATAATTCTATACTAATAGATATAATTTTTTGCTAAAAGTAAATTGCTACAATTTATAGCAATCACTTGCTATACAATAGTCGTAACTTTATCCTAAGAAAAATAATCATGGGAAATAGCATTGTTAATTATTTTAAAGGGAGAGGCGCACAGTTTAATCCTAATAGTAAATTTCAGCAAATACATTATTTGCAGGAGCATATAGAGGGTTTAGATGAAGAGTTTTTGCAAAAAGAGAAAACAGAAATTATTTATACTTATCCCAAAACTATTATCAATAAAGTAGAAAGTACGGATATTGGTATGGGATATTCGTTAAATCCTTATCAGGGCTGTGAACATGGATGCATTTATTGCTATGCTCGAAACTCATATGAATTTTGGGGGTATAGTGCGGGTTTAGATTTTGAAAGAAAAATTATCGTTAAAAAAAATGCCGTTGAACTATTAGAAAAAACGTTTAGTCAAAAAAACTGGAAAGTAAAACCAATTATGCTTTCCGGAAATACAGATTGTTACCAGCCTGTTGAACGTGAAATGGAATTAACTAGAAACATTTTAAAAACCTGTTTAAAGTATAAACATCCAGTTTCAATTATCACAAAAAACTCATTAATTACTCGTGATATTGATGTATTAACCGAATTATCAGAACATAATTTAGTACATGTGATGATTTCTATAACGGGCACAGATGAAAAAGTTAGACAATTACTAGAACCAAGAACTGCCTCTTATAAAAACAGAATGGCTGTTTTAGAAACTTTATCAAAACATGGTATTCCTTGTGGCGTTATGGTAGCCCCAATTATTCCGGGCATTAATAACCACGAAGTATCTAATGTAATTGAACAAGCTGCCAATGCGGGAGCTACAAGTGCAGGAATTACCATTGTAAGATTAAATGGTTCGGTAGAACATATTTTTAAAGATTGGTTAGTGAAAAATTTTCCTGATAGAGTTGATAAAGTATGGAATCAAATTATGGACTGTCACGGCGGTAAAGTGAGTGATACCAGAAAAAGTGTGAGAATGAAAGGAGAAGGTAAAATAGCCGAATCTATTTTGCAATTATTTAAAGTTTCAAAAGAAAAATTTATGCCCGTTGAATCAAAGTTTATTTTTAATACGGTGACTTTTAATTACAAAGCAGGCGATAACCAATTGAGTTTGTTTTAAAAAGGAGTTATTAACCACATAGAGACATAGAAAAATAGGGTGTGATTTGGAGAATAGAATAGAAAAATAAATTTTTACATAGGTTGCTATGTTAAAAGTGTAGCTTCTAGTGCCCAACTTCAGCTATTTTAAACCTATACCTCTATGTGGTTTAAATTATTTAGCTATATAAAGCAAACACAATAACAAATAGTAGAATATTCAAACATATAGAGGCTTAAAATGATTACACAAAAATATTTGGATGAACTGAACTTACTTATGAAGTAGTTGGAGCAGCTATTGAAGTTCATAAAATTATGGGAAGAGGATTATTAGAAAGTGTTTATCATCAATGCTTAAAAGAGGAGTTAGTTCATAGAAAAATAAATTTTTTAACAGAGATGTGTATTCCTGTTATTTATAAGGAAAAAAAGCTTCATTTTGACTTTAGGTGTGATTTATTTGTTGAAAAATGCATAGTGGTTGAATTAAAATCTGTGCAAGCAATATCTAATGCGCATGAATCGCAGCTTTTAACCTATATGAAACTGCTAAAATCGCCGAAAGGGATTCTAATAAATTTTAATTGTTTTAATATTTTTAGAGAAGGTCAAAAAACTTTTGTAAACGAATACTTTAGCAATTTACACAAAGAATAAAAAACTATGTTTCTATGTGGTTAAAATAGTTACTTCCATTAATTAATATGAGAAGTTAAATATTCTTAGAAGTCTGTTTTAGAGAAATATGTCTATCTTTATTTTAATCAAATTTATAAGATTCGTTGATTAAATAATATGACCAACTTAATAAAGATTTCGGAAACACTTTCAAATCTTACATTGCTTTCTAAAGTTACTGAAAGAGAAGATTACGAAAAGTGTGAATTCGTCAATTGCACATTCGCAGATATATCTAATTTAAATTTCATCAATTGTATTTTTAAAAACTGTAATTTAAGTAATTGCAAAATTAATAATGCAAAATTGCAAGGAGTTCATTTTGTAGATTGCAAATTATTGGGACTTAATTTTTTTCAAGCAAAAGATTTTGCTTTTGAGGTTTGTTTTGTTCAGTGTGTTTTAGATTACGCTTCGTTTGACAGTAAGAAGCTTAATAAAAGTGAATTTAAGTATTGTAAAATGCATGAAGTCAATTTCACCAATGCAGATTTATCTAAAGTAGTATTTATTGATTGTGATTTATATGAAGCTGTTTTTGCGAACACAAATTTATCAGGTGTTGATTTTACTAGTTCTCTGAATTTCGCTATCGATCCAGAAATTAACACTATTAAAAAAGCAAAATTTTTATCTCAAGATTTATTTAGACTTTTAAGCAGGCATGATATTATAATCGAGTAATTTTTGATTATATTTAGTAAAATTTATAAAGCCATGAATTATTTTAAAATAGCTGTATTTTTTTTAATTACTTTTTCTCGTCAACCATTATCGGCGCAAATCACTGAAAAAAATTACAAAATATACTCCGTAAAATTGGCGAAAGAGGTTAGTATAAATGACATTGTAGAAGACCTGAAGTCTTACGATGTGCTATTTTATGGCGAAGAGCATAACGATTCAGTTACACATTTTTTAGAGCATAAAATATTAGAAAGTCTGTTTGCTAAATATTCAAACACAGTTACTTTATCTATGGAAATGTTTGAACGAGATGTGCAGCCCATTATGAATGAATATTTAACATCAGAAATTAAAGAAAAAAGCTTTAAAAAAGATGCCAGAGTATGGAGTAATTATAGAGATTACAGACCAATGATTGAACTTTGTAAAAAAAATAAATTAGATGTGATTTGTGCAAATGCAGCTGGGCGCTATTCAAATTTAGCAGGGCGCAAAGGACAAAAGGCATTAATGGCCTTGCCAGCTGAATCTAAAAAATATTTTGCCCCATTGCCATATGACACAGCATCAGGAAAATATTATGATAAATTAATGGGATTGTCGCACGATCCTGCTGACACTTCTAAAAAAGCAGCGCCAGTTATGGGAATGGGAGGATTTAGTTTAATCATGGCACAATCGCTTTGGGATGCCACTATGGCCTACTCTATTTCAGAATATTTAAAAAACAATAAAACTAAAAAGATATTTCAAGTAAATGGACGATTTCATAGCGATGAAGGCTTTGCTGCTGTAACTCAGTTAAAAAAATATAGTCCAAAAACTAAAATTCTAATTATATCATCTGCAGCTGATGATTCTTTTCCAAACATAGACTGGAACAAACATAAACAGCTTGGAGATTATATTATCATTACAGATCCACAAATACCTAAAACCTATAAAGACTAAAAAATGAAAAAATCAATTTACACAATTTTTGTTATCGCTGGATTATCATCGCAAGCTATTTCACAAAATAAAAGCATCACATTTGAACATACGTCTTTTAAAGAAATTAAAGCGAAGGCACTAAAAGAAAATAAACTCATTTTTATTGATGCTTATACCACTTGGTGCGGTCCTTGCAAGCAAATGGCTAAAAATGTTTTCACTAACGATACCGTAGCAGATTATTATAATAAAAATTTCATCAATGCTAAAATTGATATGGAAAAAGGGGAAGGCATTGAAATTGCAAAACTTTACGAAGTTAAATGTTATCCTAATTTATTATTTGTGGACGGTAAAGGAAATCTAGTTCATAGAGTAGCTGGTTCCATGTCACCTTCATCATTCATAGAATTAGGGCAAGATTCGAAAAATCCCGAAAAATGCTTTTCATATTTTTCTAAAAATTACGAAGCTAACAAAACTAATTCTGATTTTTTAAGCAAGTACATTTATGCAAAAGATGGTACTTGTTTAGAAATTGGTGATTTACTAAAATACTATTTTGCGCTTCAAACAGATGAGCAATTAACCTCTGAGGAAAATTGGAAGATGATCAAATCATTCACTAACTCATTAGAATCGCAAGAATTTCAATTCTTAATTAAAAACAAGGAAAGATATGATAACTTATATAGTGCTGCCGAAGTTGATGAAAAATTAAAAGACATATACAGAAATGTTTTATATTCGGTTATAGCTCAAAAATCATTTGACGAAAAAAAGTACAATGAAACTAAAGCTAAAATTTTCTCCTATAATACACCAGATACAAAACAAATTATTTTTGAATCTGACTTAAATTTAGCTGCGAGAACAAAAAACTGGACTAACTATGAGAAATTAGCTATCAACTATGTGGACATCTACTATTCAAAAGATGCCAATATGTTAAATAATATTTCATGGAATTTTTACGAACAAGTAACTAGCAAAGAAGGTCTAGTAAAAGCTGTAGAATGGTCTAAAACAGCATGCGCAATAGAAACAAGCTACGCAAACTTAGACACACATGCCGCCGTTTTATTTAAATTGGGTGATAAAGAATCGGCTTTGAGTGCCGCAAATAAAGCCATTGAATTAGCTAAAATAGATAACTTAACTGCTGAGGACTATCAAGGAACAACTGATTTAATTAAAAAAATCAACGAATTAAAATAAAGCGATTTTTTAATTAGTTGCAATAAACTTCTATTTCACAAAAAAAGAAGTAATAGTAAATATAGCAAACACCACACTGGCAATTCCATTGGTTGTCATAAAGGCTATATTTACTCTTGACAAGTCATGTGCTTTAACAAGTGTATGCTGATAAATAATTAAGCCTGTAAATAAGGATGCTCCTATCCAAAATAAAAAATTAAAATCACCAATATAGCCAGCTAAAAAAACAAAGGCAATTGAAGATAGGTGTAACATTTTTGAAAAAAACATGGCTCCTTTTGTTCCTAATAAAACCGGAATTGAATTTAAATGATTCACTCTATCAAAATCTTCATCTTGTAAAGCATAAATAATATCAAATCCACTTACCCATGTAAATACGGTAAATGAAAAAAATAATGGAAGCCAAGCAAACACTCCGGTTACAGCTAAATAAGCTCCAATAGGCGCAAGTGCTAGCCCAGCACCTAATACCAAATGACACAGTGGAGTAAAGCGTTTGGTATAGCTATAAAATAAAACAACAAATAAAGCTACAGGAGAAAGATAAAAACAAATGGTATTTATAAAATAAGTTGCAATTACAAATAGTAAACAATTGATGATTATAAAAAACAAAGCATTTTTGGGATTTATAATTCCTGCAGGAATTTCTCTGATAGCTGTGCGTGGGTTTAAAGCGTCAAATTTTCTATCAATGTATCTATTAAATGCCATGGCTGCATTTCGAGCAGTTGCCATACATAATAAAACTAGTAAAAATAATTTTAGCGAAAAAGAAAAGTCTTCTTGCAAAGCCAATGTAAATCCTATGAAAGCAAATGGTAATGCAAAAATAGTATGACTAAATTTAACAAGAGATAAATAATGCTTTATACTCGACATATTAGCTGTTTCTAATTATTATAACTAATAAAAAAATAACTGGAAAAGATGATAGCATCATTCCAACATAACCAACACTGAATGCTTTTTTCGTTATTTCATATTTAGCATTCATATAAATATTTAGTGTAGAAAAAATAAAACCTATAATAGCCGATAATAATGCAAACATTAATAAATAAGGTTTTATTAAAATAAGGCAACTCAATGTTCCAAACACTAAAGATAAAATACCTGATAGTTTAAATAAGTTCATATTACAAGACGTTATTAGTTTGCTCTTTCATTTTTTCTAATTCATCTTTCATTAAAACAACCAATTTTTGCATTTCGGCATCATTAGCTTTAGAGCCAATTGTATTTATTTCTCTTCCAATTTCCTGCCCTATAAAATTTAACTTTCTTCCACCGGCAGGTTCTTTCATGGTTTTAATAAAATAATCTAAATGTGTTTTTAAACGCACTTTTTCTTCATTGATGTCTAACTTTTCAATATAATAAATTAATTCTTGTTCAAAACGATTGTTATCTACTTTATCTTTTCCAACAACTTCTTCTAAATTTTTTTTAATTCTATCTCTTATGTTTTGAACGCGACTTGCATCATGCTCCTTAATTTTCTCTAACGAATCAGAAATAATAGTTAGTCTATCCATGAAATCTTTTTCAATTGATTTTCCTTCATCTTCTCTGAATTTATTTAACGCTGTAATGGCTGTATAAACAACTTCTTGAATATCTTTCCAATCATTTTCATTTGGTTCTTTGCGTTCAGATTTTAAAACATCAGGCATTTTTAAAACATGAGCTAACAAATTAGTTTGAGGCTCGTTTAAATCAATAGCTAATTGTTTTATTTTTGCATAATATGATTTAGCTAATTCCGAATTTACTTCAACAGGAGTTTCAATTAATTTAGATTCTACGTAAATAGATAAGTCAATTTTACCACGTTCTAATAATTTAGTGATTTCGCTTTTTAGTTCATGTTCTTTATCTCTGTAAACAGAAGATAAACGTAAACTTAAATCTAAATTTTTACTGTTAAGAGAACGTATTTCAACACTGACTGTTTTATTTTCAAATTCTTTTGTGGCTTTCCCAAAGCCTGTCATTGATTTTAGCATGCGTTAAAAGTAATAAATATATAGAGTAAATAACAATTTGATTTTGATAGAAATAATGGAAAAAAGTGTTTAAAATCAAATGATTGCTTAATATTGTGAACAGATAAAATAATATTAATTCGCACGAAACATATATGCAACGCTGTTTGCAATTAGCAGCAAAAGGATTGGGTAAGGTTGCTCCTAATCCTATGGTTGGCTGTATTATTGTAAATAATGGAATTATTATAGCAGAAGGTTATCATGAATTTTATGGCGGCCCACATGCTGAACCAAATGCAATTAAGCAAGTTAGTGATGAATTACTAAAAAGCTCAACACTTTATGTAACCTTAGAACCTTGTTCACATCATGGTAAAACGCCGCCATGTGCCGATTTAATTATCAGTAAAGGCATCAAAAAAGTTGTAGTTGGGAATTTAGATTCAAACCCTTTAGTAGCAGGAAAAGGTATTCAAAAATTAAAAGATGCTGGCATTGAAGTTGAATATGGTATTTTAGATGAAGAGTGCAGAGAATTAAATAAACGTTTTTTTACTTTTCATGAAAAAAATCGCCCCTATATTATTTTAAAATGGGCTCAAACACAGGATGGTTTTATCAGTCAAATACCGTTGCCAAAAAATAAAGAAGATAATTGGATTACGGGTAAAGAAAGTAAACAATTAGTTCATCAGTGGCGAACCGAAGAGCAGGCTATTTTAATTGGTTATAATACGCTGATAGCTGATAACCCTTATTTAACGGCTCGATTGGCAGAAGGTAACAATCCAGTTCGATTAGTAATGTCAAAGGCAGTAGATTTTCCGCCAGACTTATATATATTTAATAGTGATGCTAAAACAATTATTTTTAACTCTATTTTAAACGATGGAAAAAATAATGTGAACTATGTAAAAATTGATTGGAATAATAAAGTTCAGGAAGTTTTAGATTATTGTTTTAAAAATGGAATTGCCAGTATTATTATCGAAGGTGGAACCAATACAATTACTGATTTTATGAATTTAAATGCTTGGGATGAAGCTCGTGTATTTATAAATCAAAGTAAAACATTTGAACATGGGATAGTTGCACCCACAATACATTTAAATAATTCAATAACTAAAAATAGTGGTAGCGATTTGTTACAAATCATTTTAAACACATAACATGATCTTTTTAATTCTTTCTATTTTTGTTTCAGTCCTTTTTGGAATTTCATTTAAAATTATTGCAGTTAAAAACATTAATGCCTTTCAAGCGATTATTGTAAATTATGTTGTAGCAGGAATCTTAGGTTTTGTCACCACAAAATCAAACGTAACACCGCTTAATATATTTGAGCAATCGTGGATTTATGTAGCTATAGGTTTGGGTATTGTGTTTATAAGCAGTTTATTTGTAATTGCCGAAACAACTGCTAAGTCGGGTATTTCGGTGGCACAAGTTGCAAATCGCATGTCGGTTGTTGTACCTATTACAGTTTCTGTAATTTTTTACGGAGATATTTTATCATTAGCAAAAATTATTGGAATACTACTAGCTATTGCAGCTGTTTATTTAGTCTCTCATAAAGAAGATAAACAAAATGTCTCTCAAAAATTTTGGTGGTTATTTCCTGTAATTATTTTTATATGTAGTGGCATCATAGATTCTTCCATTAATTATGCTCAACGTTATTTACTAAAGGAAGATGATTTTGATGCATTTTTATCTACCATTTTTGCAACTGCATTTGTTTTTGGATTTATTGTATTGTTGTATCAAATGATAATTAAAAAAGAAAAATTTCAAGGCAAAGCTATACCAGCAGGGATTATTTTGGGAACTATTAATTTTGGAACCATGTATTTTATTATTTCGGCTTTAAATACTAATATCTTAGAACCTTCTGCATTATTCCCAATTAATAATTTAAGTATTTTAACCATTTCTACATTAATTTCAGTTGTTGTTTTTAAAGAAAGATTATCACTAAAAAATTGGTTGGGAATTGGTTTAAGTTTATTGGCCATTTTAATTTTAGGATTGATGCCTCAATTGATTAAATAAAATGATGTTGTTTAGTGATACCTATTTAACAATCGAAAAAAAATCAGAAACTCTTTATAAAGATAAAGGCAGTAAATTTTTAGCCTTCGCTTTTCCAGTTGAAAATGATACTCAAATTAAAGATGCTCTGCTGCAATTAAAGAAAGAGCATCCCAGTGCCAATCATCATTGTTATGCGTATCGTTTAGGCGCGGATAAATTAAATTTCAGAGCCAATGATGATGGTGAGCCAAGTAATACAGCCGGTAAGCCAATTCTTGGTCAAATACAATCAAACGACTTAACTAATGTTTTAATTGTAGTTGTTCGTTATTTTGGCGGAACCTTGTTAGGTGTAGGAGGTTTAATTCAGGCTTACAAAAATTCAGCAGCAGAAGTTATTAAGGAATCACCTATTATTGAAAAATTTATTGAATTTAATTACGCAATTCAGTTTCCTTTTGAACAATTAAATGAGGTGATGAAATTATTAAAACAATTAGATTGTAAAATTTCAGCGCAACAATTTGATACAGATTGCGAAATATCTTTTAGTATTAGAAAAGCGAAGAGTGAGCCATGCGAAGAAAAATTGAAAAAATTGGAAGGACTTAAATTGGAATATAAATAAATTGTCGCACTGAGCGCAGTCGAAGTGCGAGAAGTAAACGAATTCCTTATCTTTATAACATGCAAATTTCAAACAGACAACTATTTTTAAATCATATTGCTCAGGTCTCACCAAAACCAATGGATTTGGAGATAGTAAAAGCACAAGGTGTTTATTTATACGATACTCAAAATAAGTCATACATTGATTTTATTTCTGGAATTTCGGTTAGTAATTTAGGGCATTGTCACCCAAATGTTGTAAAGGCAATTCAACAACAAGCTGAAACATATATGCATTTAATGGTGTATGGCGAATACGTACAAGCGCCACAAATTAAATTAGCAAAAGCATTAACCGATTTATTGCCACCAAATTTAAATTCTGTTTTCTATACTAATTCAGGAACCGAAGCAACCGAAGGCGCCTTAAAATTAGCTAAACGCGTTACCCAAAAAACGGAAATAATTTGTTTTAGGGACTCTTATCATGGCAGCACACATGGTGCGCTGAGCGTTATGGGTAACGAAGAATTTAAACAAGCTTTCAGACCTTTATTACCTGATGTAAGAATACTAGAATATAATTCTATTGAAGACGTTAATCAATATATCACCTCTAAAACTGCAGCTGTTATTTTAGAACCTGTGCAAAGCGAAACAGGTTATACTATAGCAAGTAATGATTTTTTACAAGCTATCAGAAAAAAATGTGACGAGCATTGCGCATTGATGATTTTAGATGAAATTCAAAATGGATTCGGACGTAGTGGAACATTTTTTGCATTTGAGCAAACAGCTGTTGTGCCAGATATTTTATTGTTGGCAAAAGGAATGGGTGGCGGTTTGCCAATAGGTTGTTTTATTAGTTCTCAAAAATTGCTGAATGAATTTACTCACAATCCTGTGCTAGGAAACATTAATACCTTTGGCGGAAATGCGGTTTGTTGTGCAGCTTCATTAGCTTGTTTACAAACTATTCAATCAGAAAAACTGATGTATGATATAGAGCGCAAATCAAATTTAATTCGTTCCTTATTAATTCATCCTGCCATCAAAAACATAAAAGGAAAAGGTTTTATGCTTTCTATTGATTTTGAAGACACTGACTTGAATTTTAGAATTATTGAAACCTGCGTAAAAAATGGCTTAATTGTAGATTGGTTTTTATTTAATACTCATAGTATAAGAATAGCACCTCCTTTAATTATTACAGATGAAGAAATAAAACAAGCTTGCGAGATTATTTTAAAATCAATTGACCAAACTATTTTAGTAAAATAATTTTAATTACTATTGAAGTTTAGGGTTTAAATTTGAAGATATTAAAGAGTTGTGATTTACTATTAATTTTCAGTTTTCGATAAATTGTTTTAATATGAAATCTAACAGTATCCAGTGATATTTCATAACGATCTGCAATCAATTTATAGCTTAAACCATCTAAAATACCTTGAACAACTTCTGTTTCGCGGGCAGACAACATTTCATAAACATTGCTTGATTTTTGAAAAAAGCTAAATACTTTTCTTGCAATTTTCGGAGTCATGTAAGCTCCTTGATTATCAATACTACTAAATACTTCATGAAAATTCATTACAAAACTTTGTTTATCAATATATCCAACAGCACCAGATTGAATAGCCTTAAAAATAGTATCAGTATCATCTTTGATGGAGTTTATTACAATAGAAACGTTTGGATGAATATCAAGAATTTTTTCAATAGCATCAAGACCATTCATTTCGGGCATCATAATATCTAAAAGAATAATATCGGCTTCAACAAGCTCATTTAAATAATCTACCGGATTGTTAAAAATTAATTCGCAAGAAATACCTTCTATTTGATTAACATGATCTTTTATTAAACTTGCTAAGTTTTCATCGTCTTCAATTATAATTACATTTTTCATTTTACAGGAATTTTTATTTGAATTGCTAAGCCATTTTTGTTATTATTTATATAAAATAAACACTGACCATTATTACGTTTTACTCTCTTTTTTATATTTTTAATTCCATTCCCTTTGTTTAATAGCTCGTCTAAATTACTAACAATACCATCATCTTTCAAATCTAAATACAACATTTTATTTTCAGATTTAATCTCAATAAAAAATAAATTACATTTAGAATATTTAATACTATTATTTACTATTTCGTATATACATAGTTTTATATCTCTATACAATTCACTAGATAGTGTTAAGTTTTTATTGCTTTCAAAATCAATATTAAATTTAATAGTAGTAGTGTGAAATGAACTAAATAAAAACTCACGTATTTCGTCTTGTAAATTTACTAAATTAAATTTTTGTCGCGACATGGAATCAATAAATACTCTTAAACTATATAATGCTTCGTTTAATCCGGATTTTAATACTTCTCTATCGGTATCCAATTGCTTTTTACTTTGAATCATCAATGAAAGTCTCGTTAAAATAGTTCCTGCTTCATCATGCAAATCCATAGCGATGCGAGATTTTGTTTCGTTTTCTATTTCTGACGATCTTGCATAAAAATAAATAACAACGATAATTAAAATAAAGAAAATAAACCACCTGATAAGATATGCAATAGGACGCTTTGTATAATCAACAAAAGCTGTTACATGATACGTTTTTACTTTTGAAATTTGACCATAGGGATCAATCATTCTTACATTAAGTGTATAATCGCCATAAGGTAAATTTGATAAACGAATTACTCTCTTACTTTCAAGCGAAATCCATTTATCATTATTGAGTTGATATTCAAATTTATAACTCCAGCTATCTATGTTATCATTATTGGCTAAAAATATGTTTAAATCTTCTTCACCCGTTTTGAACAAAAAATTGCCATCATTTTTTTCAAATTTTATAGTGTATTTATTTAAATCCTTTTGCCCTGATAACTCCACTGCCGAAATAAAAAAATCGGATGCATAAAAAATCGAGTCTAATGCCTTAACTTCTAAAACATCATAAGAATTTAATGCGCCAAATATTATTTTATCATCACTTAATTTTATGGCTGATCTTTTGCTGTACTCAGAATTAGTTAATCCATGTGCTTTTGAAACGAAATTTATTTTATTTTTTTCTAAATCAAAAACCGTGAGACCCGAAACTCTTGATGCCCAAACTTTATGATTATGATATAAAATAGAACTGAATTTTAAATTGCTATTTTCATTTAATTTATCATAATCTTTAATTGATTTTAAAGTTGGTAAATCTCTCACAAACATGCCGTCATCCGTTGCAAGCCATAGTTGTTTTTTTTCAGGAATAATAGCAAAATCGTTTATCTTTTTGGTAAAAGAATATTGAGTTGAAACAAACTTTATTGATTTATGATCCTTAGAAAGTATAAAACATAATAATCCTTTATTACTTGTAACCCAAAAATACCCAGTTTGCTGATCTCGCAGTATTTTATAAGCCATGTTGCCTTTGCTTAATGGGAAACTGTCACTTGTGTTTTTTATTGGATTGTAAATTATTATTTTTTGAAATCCACCTAATATAATTTGTGAATCATTTAACAAAGAAATATGGTCATAAATGTCGTTTTTAAATATATGGGAAGAAATAATTTGTTCTTTTTTCTTAGTTTTGATATCGTATCTTACTAAACCATTTCCCTCAGTGGTGCAGTACAGTTTAGAATTAAAAATAATTCCAGCGTTAGAATGAACTTCGTCTGAACTAAACAACTCTAATTCATTGTTTTTATATTTTAAAATTCCGGGAAATCCTAGAAAGTAAAAAACACTATCGTTTTCCTTAACCATCCCAGTTCTTATACGCACAAAATCATCATTAAAAAAAGAATAGTCCATTAAAGGTGTGCCAATATTAAATCTGTATATAACTTTTAATAAACCTTGATTAGTGCCAATAAAATTGCAGTTTTTACTAATTGCATAAATATTTTTAACCCTCGCATTCAGTGTTCTATCAAAAGCAACCGCAAGAAAATCTATTTTATTAAAAAAATAAGGTCTCTTAAAATTATTAATGAAGTTTGGAATTCCATTTTTATCTTCGCTATAAAAATTAACATTTCCTATATTTAATATAAGTGGGTGCGGTTTAATTTGTAAATTCTTATCAATCAAAAATACCCTGTTTCCAGAATAATAAATTAAACCATATACTGACGACACATACAATTTACCACTTATTTTAATTTGCTCCACTTTAACTTTTTGAGTTATTTTTAAATTAAGGGGATTTATCTCAAGCAAATCTGAATTAGGAGTTTTTAAATAAATTTTATTATTATAAAACACAACTGTTCCTTTTTCAGCAGGTCCAAAGTTACTTTCAGAGATAAGACTATTATTTACTCTGTACTGCAAATTGCCATTTGCAAATAAAAACACAGACCTGTTTCCGGATACAGCCATGGAAAGCAAGCCATCATTAAATACTTTTGTAAATTTAAACTCAATAGGGTTGAGTTTAATTAGACCATAACGATAAGAAATAAGATAAATATGTTCATTTGCTTTATAAAGTTCATCCACATTGTCATCTTTAAAAAACAATGAATCTGTTTTTGAAGAAAAATTTATAAAACTAAAATTGTCAAAGCGTGCTATTCCTTTTTTTGAGGCCAGCCAAATATTTTCCTTATCATCACCTACAATATCATTTATCAAATTATCAGGAAGGCCTTGTTCTACAGAATAAGTATTATAGGTTCCACTTAATTTTTGAGAGATTGATATGAATTGCAATACAAGAAAAAGACATATTATCCCATACTTAGAATAACGAGCTGCAAGCCTTGCAATACATCCTGTAAATAATTGAATCACACTTATTTTGTTTATACAATTCTACGTAGAATATGTAAATAAAAAAAGTGCTAAAATACATTATTATGTAGGCTAAATTAATTGCGCTAATCTATTTCATTTATTTACTTTGCTTATATGAGTATTCAAGGATTTGCAACAGCAAGCTACATTCAATTTCAGTATAAAGAGCACTTGGCTCAGCTAAAATTAACCGACGATGTACTTGTAAGTTATTTAGTTACTTTAAACCCAGTAACTATTTCGGAAATCGAAAATAAAATTGAAGAAAAACTAAACTACCTTCATTTGCAAAAAGCAGAAATAAAAAAAATATTTTTTACTTGTGTTGAATTAATTCAAAACCAATTTTTATACGGCATTTCGGATGAAGTAACATCGGGAAATACTTATTTTATCATTTCAAAAAATGGTAATTGTATCAAAGTAATTACAGCAAATCTTATCCAAAACTCGCAAGTAAATTCCTTGAAAAATAAAATTGCTACCATCAATTCATTTAATGATAAGGAAAAATTAAAATCATACTACCTTAATCAGCTTGTAAATAATAAATTTGGAGAAAAAGGCGGCGCTGGTTTAGGTTTTATTACATTAGCCTTAAAAAGCATGAATTTATTACAAACTCAATTTAAACAAGTAGATGAGGATTATTCGCTATTTTTATTAAATATTAATTTTGATGTAAAATCGAATGATGCCATTGTTTGTCCGCGCTTTGAAGGATTTAATATTTGAATGTAAATCCGTCTTTAAAACAATTTATCGGTTTGAAAAAATACTTTTTTAAATCCAAATCTAATTTAAAGTAAGTTTACAAATCTGTAATTGCAACTAATAATTTTTCAATTTTCAATTTCATTTCTTTTGGCGAGCAATCGTAGTTGTTAAATAAAATCGAAAATGCTAATTCTTTTCCAGACTTTGTTTTTACATAACCACAATATCCGCGAGCTCTATTTATATAACCTGTTTTGGCACGCATATTATTTTCAGCAAAAGTACCTTTGCATAAATTACTCATGCTACCGTTTTTGCCAGCAATTGGGAGCGATGCATTAAACACAGAATACATTAAACTATCTCTGTAAATTTTTGATAGGATAGTTGCTTGTACTTTTGTAGTAATTGAATTTGCTCTTGATAAGCCACTACCATCAGCCATATGCAAACCACCCAAGTCTACTCCCCTATCTTTCCAATAATTTTCAATCGCTTTAATGCCATTTTCTGTGCTACCTTGGTTTCCTGACTTTACAGCTCCTAAAGTTTTTAATATACTTTCAGCGTAATGATTATTACTTTTTTGATTCGTATAAAACACTATTTTTTGAAGTTTCGGAGAGGTATGAGTGTACATTAATTGGGCTGCATTTTCAGAATAAGCGTTCGGATTTTCATTCATTATTAACTTTACTTCGCTATCAACTAAATTATTTTTATTTAGCTCAGTTTGCAATTGCGTTGCAAAAAACAAAGCAGGTTCGGGCATTTCAGCTTCAATTTCATACTTTTTTTTATTGGGTGGAATTGTTCCTGTTATTTTTCGGGAGTAGCCGTTTGGATCTCCATAAACAAACGCATCATCTTCGGTACCTGCAGATAAAACATGTGAATTAATTGATATTTTTTTCGAAAAATAATCCGGATAAATACTTTCAATTTCTGCAATTGTATTGTTGTTACCACTATTATAGAATATTGAAAATTTATTGTCGTGATACGAAAGTCCATTTGCCCCAGCACCAAAGTAATTGCCAATATCTGCCCAAATCCAGGTACTTGGAATTGCATTATCAAAATATGAAGCATCCGTAATGATAGATCCAGTTATTTTTTTTAATCCTTTAGTTTTTAATTTCTGAATCATAGATGTATAAAAAACAGAGTCGTTGTAATAAAAATAAGATGAGTTAAAACTTGGGTCACCGCTTCCTTTAACAAGTAGGTTATAATTGTTGAATCCAGAAACGGAGTCTTTTTTTTGAAAGGTATAAAAGTTAGTTTTATATGTAAAATCTTTACCTAAAATCCCTAGTGCTGCCGAAGTAGTTACAATTTTTAAAGTGCTTGCGGGAATTAGGGCTACGTCTGAATTATATTCTCTAATTGTTTTACCAGTTGAAGCATCTAGTATACAAAAACCAAAAGAAGCGTGCTGTAGATCTTTATCTTTTTTGTAAAATTCCAAAATTTCATCTAACGAATTTTGGGAAACAAAAATACCTGGAGCAAAAAATAAAAATATTAAAACAATAATTTTTGTCATATAGAACACTGATTTATTTGTAAAAATAATCACATAACTTAAATTAAACTTTGTACTTCCGTTTTTGTTTTTAACTTTATACTACTCAAAAAGATAAACATGATTTATGCCCAATACATCATTCGCTTTTAAACAATTTATTATTAAGCAAGACCAATGTGCTATGAAAGTTGGCACAGATGCTGTTTTGCTTGGGGCGTGGGTTGTTCCTAATGGAGCTAAACAAATTTTGGATATAGGAACTGGCACAGGAATTATTGCGTTAATGCTAGCTCAAAAAACAAAATCTACTATTAATGCGATTGATATTGATAAAAATGCCTATTTGCAAGCCAAACAAAATGTACTAGATTCTAATTTTTCAAATCAAATTTCAGTATTGCATTACTCATTTCAAGAATATACTAAAGGTATCCTCAATAAATACGATCTAATTGTAACTAATCCACCTTATTTTGAGCAGTCTCTCAAATCTTCTGATGAGCAACGATCTCATGCGCGGCATGCCGACGTATTGCCTTTTGAAGAACTGCTTGATGGTGTTGTTAAACTGCTAGATGAACGAGGGAAGTTTTGTTTGATTTTGCCAACTACCGAAGCTGTAAAATTTAGAGCTTTAGCAGAGAAAAAAGGACTAAATCTCTCCAAATTATTGCGAGTAAAATCAAGAGTGGATAAAAACATTGAAAAGCGGCATATTATGCAATTTGAATTTAAACCAACAGAGTTTAGCGAAGAAACAATAGCTATTGAATTAGAGGATAGACATGCCTATACGCAGGAATACAAGGAATTAACTCAAGAATATTACCTTAATTTTTAAAAAAATTATTATTTTGACTTCTTTTATTTTATTAATTTTAAACATTCTTATTTAGATCTATGCAAAAAATTTTTTTCATTTGTCTTAGCTTTTTCTATATCAATAGTATTGCTCAAGATACTGTTAAGGTAAAAGTGGCTTTAACTGCTGATCAAGAAGCTGAAAATGCTTATAACGTTGGTTTAGAATTTGTAGCCAAAAAAGAATATATAATGGCTATTGAACAGTTTTCAAAAGCGCTTTCGTTTAAGCCAAATTTCGACAAAGCATATACGAACAGAGCGTTTTCCAGATACGAGTTAAAAACTTGTGATGCCGCTATTGAAGATTATACTAGCGCCTTAGTTATCAATCCGCTTAATACAGACGCCATGTTTGGTAAGGCGCAAAGTTTTTACGCAATAAATAAAAAAGACTCGTGTATTACATACTTAAATAGAACTGTTTTAATTGATGAAAAAAACAATAAAGCATATTATTTAAGTGGGCAGATAAATTTTGAATTAGGGAATTATAAAGCAGCAGTTTCCGATTATGATAAGGCCATTGCTGTTAAACCAGATTTTGCTTATGCATACAATGATAGAGCTTCTGCGAAAAAAATGCTTGGAGATGAAGATGGCGCAATTACAGATTATGAAAAAGCACTATCAATTGATTCTAAATTATTTTTTGCTTACAATAGTTTAGGTTCTTGCAAACGTAATAAAGGAGAAAATGCACTAGCCATTGATGCCTACAATAAAGCAATTGCTTTAAAACCAGATTACTATATCGCATTAAATAATAGAGGAACAGCAAAATTAAATACAAATGATTATACAGGCGCCCTTTCTGATTTTAACGCGGCGCTTAAGCAAAAACCAAATTATATTCTTGCTATAAATAACATAGCCTCAGTCTACATTAAAAAGAAAGAATATAAAGCTGCAGCTGATTGGGCTGATAAAGCAATACAACTTGATGCTACTTTAGGAAGTGCCTATTTAAATAGAGGTATTGCCAAGCAGATGTTAAAGGATGAAGATGGCGCTTGCGCAGACTGGAAAAAAGCGGCAGAATTTGGGGTTAGCGAAGGTAAAACCTATTCAGCAGGCTTGTGTGATTAATCTAAAAATAATAAAGACAATAGTATTTTAATTTAAGACAATGAACATATTTTATAAAATATTTGGATTGATATTTTTTTCAGCAACTTTTGCCTTAGCACAAAATATTGAGTTCGATAAGGCAAACTTTCCTGATAATAAAGATATGCTAAAAGAAGCTAAAAGAAATCTTGATGATGGTAAAGATGCTTTTGAATTAGGTAAAAAAGAATATGATTTTATTTTAGAGCAATTTGTAACAAAAAATAAGTACTTCCCGGTGAGCAGAAAGGATTATCAGCGTGCAGGAGATATTTATTTTAAAAAAGCATTACCATTTTTGATCAAAGCGCAGGAATTTAATCCAAATAATGCCAAATTAAATTATATGTTAGGTGTTATTAATTTTAACCTTAACCCTCAGTCCGATGTGGCAATTAAATTTCTTGAAAAAGCAATTTCATTCAATGTTAAAATACCCATTGAAGCTACTTACTTGTTAGGTTGGGCTTATCAATTTCAATTAAAATGGGACGAAGCAATAAAGTATTATCAAATCCATTTGGATGTATTAAATGTAGACGCAAAAGAAAATGCTTTTGCAATTGAAGATGTTTTAAAAAAAATAAATGAATGTAAGATTGGTAAACTAGAAACAGCTGACCCAAAGCGTGTTTTTGTTGATAATTTAGGCTCTAACATAAATAGTTCATATCCTGAATATAGTGCTTTTATTTCTGCAGATGAATCCATGATGATTTTAACAGCACGAAGAGAAAACTCTACTGGCGGAAAACTAGATGAAATGGATAGTTGGCCATTTGAAGATTTATATCAATCATTTAAAGTAAATGGCAAATGGACAGCAGCGCAAAATTTTGGACCTATTGTAAATACGGACGACCATGATGCTTCATCAGGTTTATCTGGAGATGGTACTACCATGTTTATATTTAAATATACAGAAAAAGATGGAGGAGATATTTATACTAGTAATTTAAAAGGAAATACTTGGACTAAACCAGAACAGCTCAATAAAAATGTAAACTCAAAATATCACGAATCTTGTGTGAGTTTGTCGTATGATGGAAAGAGATTATACTACATTAGTGATAGAGAGGGTAATATAGGTGGAGGAGATATTTACTATTCTGATAAAGATAAAAAAAATGATTGGGGACCATCTTTTAATGCTGGCGCCATACTTAATACAAAATATGGAGAAGAAGGTGTATTTATGCATCCAGATGGAAAAACAATTTATTTTAGTTCAAAAGGTCATAAAACAATGGGAGGATACGATGTTTTTAAATCCGTTTATGAAAATGGAATGTGGAGCGAGCCAATAAATTTAGGTTATCCAATTAATGGGCCCGATGATGATGTGTTTTTTGTTATAAGTGGAAGTGGTCATCATGGTTATTTTGCATCTTCTAAACAAGGAGGTTACGGTGATAAAGATATTTATAAAATTACTTTTTTAGGTAATGAAAAGTCGCCCGTTTTAATGAATGAAGATAACTTATTAGCAAGTGTTACCGCACCTATTAGCGAATTTAAGGCAGAAAAAATTGTGAGTAGTGGGCCAAAAATGACAATTTTAAAAGGAGTAATTTCTGATGCCAAAACAAAAATACCTTTAGATGCAACCATTGAATTAATAGATAATACTTTAAACGAAGTCATTGCCACTTTTCATTCAAATGCCACTACTGGCAAATATTTAGTGTCGCTACCTTCGGGTAAAAATTACGGAATTGCGGTTAAAAAAGATGGTTATCTGTTTCATTCCGAAAATTTTGACTTAATAACATCTCAACAATTTCAGGAAGTAATCATTAATGTGGCATTAAAACAAATTGATATTGGTCAATCAATTGTTTTAAAAAATATTTTCTTTGATTTTGATAAAGCAACTATCCGCATGGAATCAGCCAATGAGTTAGATCGTTTAATTAAACTACTAACTGATAACCCAACCTTAAAAATTGAATTAGGAAGTCACACAGATAGCAAAGGAAGCGATGATTATAATCAAAAGCTTTCTCAATCCCGCTCTCAATCTGTTGTAAACTATTTAATTGGTAAAGGTATTTTAACCGACAGATTGGTTGCCAAAGGATACGGAGAAACTGTGCCTGTTGCTACTAATGATACCGAACTTGGAAGACAAGAAAACAGAAGAACTGACTTTAAAATATTAAGTAAATAGTAGTTTTTAGTACAAGCTTATATATTTCGGTTAACAATTATTTATTAATTCAAAACGGATTAAAATCACTCTAATTTTGTTGGTTTCTTATTATCTTCGTGCATATTAATATTATTTATCAATTTTATGAGCACAGAACAACCTAAAGCTAAGAAAAGTTTAATTAAAAAAATCTTAAAATGGTCGGGAATTACCTTTTTAGTTTTACTGATTTTAATTATTACTGCACCATTTATTTTTAAAGATAAATTAGTTCAACTAGTAAAAGACGAGGCTAATAATAGCTTAAATGCTAAGGTTGATTTTGGTGAATTTGATTTAACCTTAATTAGTTCATTTCCTGATTTTAGATTTAAAATTCAAAATGTTAGTGTTATCACTATTGCACCTTTTGATGGAGATACGCTAGCATATATTAAAGAACTATCTTTTGATTTAAATCTTAAAAGTGTCATCAGCGGAGAGCAATATCAAATCAACTCCTTAATTATTGATCAATCTAAAATAAATGGCATTGTAATGCAAGATGGTAAAGCCAATTGGGATATTGCAAAACCAAGTATGGATACAACTGCGGCAGCTCCGGCAGATACTAGCGCTACAAAATTTGCCTTAAAATTAAAATCATTACAAATTAAACACGCTAACATTACCTATAATGATATGCAAGGCAATATGACCGCGGCATTAAACGATTTGAATTATACATTAAGTGGAGATTTTACACAGGATAATTTTATTTTAAGTAATTTATTAGAGATTGCCGAAACATCATTTAGCATGGGTGGTGTTGGCTATTTAACAAAAGCTAAAACCCGTTTTAAAGCAGATTTAGATATGGACATGCCTAATATGAAATTTACATTTAAAGAAAATGAATTTGATTTAAATGATTTAGGATTTGCGTTTGATGGATTTGTGGCGATGCCAAAAGAAGATATTACCATGGATTTAAAATTTGCTGCTAAACAAACTGAGTTTAAATCTATTTTATCCTTAATACCAAGTGTTTACTCCAAAGATTTTGCAAGCGTGCAAACTAAGGGAACATTAAAATTAAATGGATTAGCAAAAGGAACTATGCACAGCGAAAAAGATAGTACTAAAAACACTTTCCCAAGCTTTGAAATTAATTTAGGAATTGCAGACGCCATGTTCAAATATCCTTCTTTGCCAAAATCAGTAAACAACATTAATATCGACGTACATGTTGAAAATAAAAAAGATTACTTAGATGCCACAGTAATTGACGTCAATAAATTTCATTTAGAAATGGCCGGTAATCCTATCAATATGTGGGCACATGTTAAAACCCCTATCTCTGATCCTGATTTAGCTGCAGAAATAAAAGGAGTAATCAACTTAGCATCCGTTAAAGAATTTATTCCTTTAGAAAAAGGAGATGAAATGAGTGGTATTGTCAATGCAGATATTGCTGCAGCAGGGCGAATGAGCAGTATTGACAAAAAAGAATACGACAAGTTTAAAATGAATGGTACTTTAGAAATTAATAAAATGAATTATAAAACAACAACGCTTCCTTATCAAGTGATGTTGAATATGATGAAATTAAATTTTACGAATCAGTTTGTAGAGTTAACCGCTTTTGATGCCTTAATGGGAAAATCAGATGTAAAAGCTAATGGTAAAATTGAAAACTTTATGCAATACATTTTTAAAGATTCATTAATTAAAGGAGCTTTTACTGTGCAATCTAATTTTATGGATTTAAATGAATTAATGAGTTCACCCGAATCAACAACAACGGCGAAACCTACAGTAGCAGATACAACAGCTATGACGGTTGTTGAAGTTCCAGCTAATATTGATTTTGATTTAAATGCTAATCTTACAAAAGTATTGTATGATAATTTAACCATTGATAATATGGTAGGAAATATTGTTGTGCGCAAGCAACAAGTAAATATGACGAATTTAAATTTAGGATTATTGGGAGGTAAAGTTTTAATGAATGGTTATTACGAAACTACAAATCCTAAAAAACCATCGGTTGACTTAACTTTAAAAGTAGATAATTTTGATATCCAAAAAACGTTCGCTGCTTTTAATACAGTAAAAAAAATAGCACCAATTGGCCAATATGCTAAAGGAATGTTTACTGCAACCTTAGAGAACTTTAAAGCAGACCTAGACAAAACCATGTCGCCCATTTTAACAACTTTGCATGGTAATGGTGTGTTTAAAACAAGCAGCGTTTCTGTGGGTGGATTTCCGCCTTTTGTAAAATTAGGAGAGGCTTTAAAAATTGAACAATTAAAAAACTTAACTATTCAAAATGTTGTAGCTGACTATGAATTTAAAGACGGACGTGTAAATTTACGTAACCCCGTTAAAGTAAAAATTGATAAAATTGGTGCAGAGATAACAGGGTCAACTGGTTTTGACCAAACTATTGATTACAATTGGAAAATGGATGTGCCAACTGAAATGTTTGGTGCACAGGCAAGCTCAATGGTTGGTAGTTTGCTAGGGCAAGCCAATGCAGCAGCTGGTAAAAATTTAAGCATGCCTAAATTAGTAAAAGTAAACGTTGGCTTTGGTGGTACAGTTATGAAACCTACCATCAAAACAGGAATGAAAAGTGATGGAAAATCAACTACCGAAGCTGTGAAAGAACAAGTAATAACGGCGGTTAAAGATAAGGCAAACGAAGAAGCGCAAAAAATATTAGCAGATGCTCAAGCACAGGTTGACAAACTAAAAGCAGAAGCACAAGCCGCTTCTGATAAATTAAAAGCGGAAGGGTACGCCGCTGCTGATAAACAAGTAGAAGAAGTTAAAAACCCTCTTGCAAAAATTGCAGCCAAAAAAGCCGCGGAACTTGCTAAAAAAGAAGTTGACAAGAAAGCTCAAAAAATACTAGACGAGGCAGAAGTACGCAGTCAAAAAATATTGGAAGATGCTAAAGCAAAAAGTGCCGCAGCTGCAGGGAAGTAAAATTAAATTCCCATCATGTTATGGCGGTTATCTAAATTATTAAAAGGAGATACCGACTCTATCGTAGCGGGTATGTTCAATTTAGCAGAAAGCTGCGACATACAGACAATGAAATATCTCATAATTATACTCTTCTGTACTCCATGGTGTTTAATGCCTTAAACTAAAAATATTCATGAAAAAAATAATATTGATATTAATGCTATTTGTACTAAGTTTTAATTTCAAAACTTTTGGGCAAGAGGTATGGACAATTGGTCCTATGTTGCACTATAACTTTGGAGGTGAAAAAAACCATTTTTCATGGGCAATAGAACTAGCTTACTGGAATGTAAAAAATGTCCCTTACAGTATAGATGGCGGAATTGAATTTAATAAGAAACGTATAAGACTGTACAGCGAAGTACAAACAGGAATAGGAGTTGCAGGTTTATCTGTTGGTCCAGTTTTAGAAATTAACAAAGCTGAACGGAAAGCACATTTAGGATATCAAACTACTTTTTGGGTGAATTATTTTATTGGTGTTGATTATAGATACAGACGAATTGATAAAACTAATTTTAATTGCATAGGCATTTATGGCAAACTTCCTTTTGCAACAAAAGATATGAAGTCATCGAATGGCATTAGCCACCACGACTGGGATTAGAATTTTTTGTAAGAATTAAAACTATACGGACTTACTTTTTATTGAATAAAGCCCGCAGCTAAAAAAATGTGGGCATTCGTATAAGCATTTGTAAAAGCGGTCGCTCGCGAAAGGCAGTTATTTTCGCTTTGCAAAAGTCCATTAAACAATTATCTTTGTTAGTAGCGTTTCGGCAGACAATGTTTCAAATCAAACCGTTGCTTAGCGCGAAAACTATACAAGCAAGCCTAACAGACGACACTACAACGACCAAACAGACGACTTTAAACATAAACTGAGACGCTAATTTTGACGGGCGACCAAGAACATACAAACCATATTGCCACGGGACAGTGAGTAATCCAACACCCAAGCCGGCCCGATGTTATTTACTTGTTTCAACGAAGTGTAAACTATGACAACTAAGTACTGCTTTTCAAATGATTAAAAAAATACTACTTCCATTATTATTAATATCCATAGGCATTGTAGTTTATTCATTGGTAACAGCGACAATTGAGCGTACTTTGTATTTTCACGAAGAGATAACAAGAAGTGATGACAAATACCCTTTCCGAAACAATTCATTAAGACATCTAACTCCCGAAGAAATAAACAAATTGGCATTAAGGTACAAAAACGAATTAACCAATTTAGACTATTTAAAATCAAGTACTATTGCCCTATTATCCTTATGCGGAATATTAGTAATAGCAATAATAGTTTTTAAACCGGATTTTTCTGTTAAAAAATTCGATGGTGCAACAGTAATGACTGCCTACATTCTAAAGATTTGTGCAACATTTACTATTTTCAAAATTTTCATTGATGGTAGATTCGAAGACGGTCATAATGCCACGATAGGAATCAGAGAATCAATTGAAACTATTCTATTGATTATTACACCATTGATTTTTTTTACAGCTCTGAAATTGAATAAATTTGAAATTAGTAAAAATATGCATCAAGCCAAATGGATAACCAATTTAGCAATAGTCTTAACTGTATTAAGCGGATTAATAGCATTAGTTATTGGAATTGGTGTATTATCGACTCCAGATGTTTCTACGTTTACAAATTAAAATTATAAACACTAATAACAAAGCTACAAACTAGAACCAATGGCTATAACAAGGGCTTGGCAAAAGTGGCGGTTCAGTGCTCCGCAGGCACATTTGTGGTTAATCAAACATTAGTCCTCCGCACCAACTATTTTTTGCACCATTACCCTTAAAAATTAATATTTTAAAACGCAACTTAACCAGAGTTTTTTTATATTTGATATATGAAACGAATTATACTTATCCTTACGACGTTCATATTATATGCAAGTTTATGCAAATCACAAACTTCATCTAATATAATAAAAGGTAATTACATCGGACAATCTGTAACAGACCTTATTGTTACGACAATTGAAGTGAAAGAAAACAACCAATATATTTTAAAAACATACGACTCAAATAGAAAATTTCAAAAAAAATTCAAAGGTAAATGGACTTTTGATGGAGAAAAATTGATGCTTACTGAAAAATCTGGGACAACAATTGTACTTGAAAAAGACAAAGACACATGGTTTATTAAAGACAAAAATGGGACGACGTGCCTCGCAAGATTTTATCAAAATAAAGACCAAGATGAATTTTGGTCGGAACTAATGCGACAAGGTTGCTAAACCTTCTTTCTTCTAATTTCCATCAGACTACTATCAGCAGAAAATCGAGCATGACGCACCTGTGTACCGCCATCAACCACGAACACTGGTCATAAGCCAGCGGGCGTACTTCGGTCATCATTCGGCCAATTAAAGATGCGCAGACTAGTAATTTAATTTTAAATTGCCCTCACTAAAAAACAATTGTAACTTCATATTACCGTTGTAGGGTATAGACGCAAGAAGCTTTGAAAGCCCTCTGGCGCATGGTCTGGGAACGTTAGGCGTAATATTGCCGAACAGACCCGTAGAATTTACTTTTTCTTAAATTCGTGAAACTCACCATTAATTTTATAAATCAGTTTATTTACAATATTGTTAGTGCGAACAAATTCCACTTTTGCGTTAGTGTTTAGCATAAAAAAAATATTCTTATCTTCTGGAAACATATAAAAAGTATGCTCCCCTGATTTTACCTGAATCCTATTCCCTTGTTTGGTTAACAAAACTTTGGAAGAGTCCAAAACATATTCACCAACATATTCAGTCAGTTCATCATCTGGTAAAGCAATCGTTTTTTTTAATTCGTAAGATTGACCATCGACTTTATAAATCAACTTATTGACTGCGTGGTTGCTTCGAACAAATTCTAATTCCACTTCCTTGACCTGACCAAAGAACTTATCCTTTGCTTCCGGGAAAATATTATACCAGCTCTGTCCCGAAACAGCAGCATATAAACCAGTGCCATCATAATCAACGAACACACTCCATTCGGGACCTACTAAATATTCCCCTTCATATTCCTCAAATTCCTTTTCCGACATCGGAATAATGCTCTTGGTTTTTGGTTTATAAAAATCTTTCCAACCATATGCCATCGCCACACTTTTGGCAATTTCGTTCTGTATAGTTGCATTTGATTGGTTAACAAATACAACAACACCCTTGCCGCTTTCAAAACTTCCATAAAATAAACTTGTAAATCCTCTACGCCCACCCGAATGTGAAAAATATTTTTCAGCACCTATGGAATCTACAAAAAAACCTAAGCCAGCATTTCCTGTTTTTGGCGTTAGCATCTTTTGAGTAGTTTCTTGTGATAATACTTTATTGGATTTTCCTTTCAACGATAGCTGCATTTCAATGATGTATTTACATAATTCGCTTGTTGTCGACCAAGCTGCGCCACCCGCCTGCTGCGTTAGGATAGAATACTTCCCTTCAAGTTCCTTTCCATCTTCGTAATATCCTGTGGCAAATTTTTCTTTCAAGTTGGCTAGAGGTATGTCGGTAAAAAAAGTATTGTTCATTCCTAATGGGTTCAAAACAGTTTCTTTGATATAGTCTTCATATGTTTTCTTAGTAATATCCATTGCCATCAGCATGGCTAAACTGGCTCCGCCATTAGAATAATGATATGTGGTGCCAGGTTCAAATTGAGACCGAACTATAGGCGAGGTAGCAGGTCTTTTACCGTCTAAGATATCATAGATTGTTGGTAACGTATCTCCCTTTTTATAATCGGATCCTCCACCGGTTAATCCTGCACTATGACTTAATAATTGAGCAATCGTAATTTTCTTCCCTTTGGATATATCGTCATATGGAAATTTCCATGAAGTCAAGTAATTATTGATATCCGCATGGATATCAATCTTTTTATCATGTGCTAATTTTAAAATACCCATTGCATTAAGCGATTTGCTAATTGAACCTATCAGAAAAAATGTTTCCGGAGTTACCGGACGTTGTTCACTACTATCTGCCCATCCGTAGCCTTTGGCCCACTCTACCTTATAATCGTTTATTACCGCAATACTTAGACCTTTCACGCCATGAAACTTCATTCTATCTAATATAGTTTGCTTTGGTGCACCAGCAATTTCATAATCACCCTGAGGAACATTTCCTTCCACTTGTTTGATTCTTTCTTTGATGGCATTAGATATATCCTTCTTTTGGCCATATGCAAATAGAGTAAGGCAAATAATCGGAACTAATAAAAGAAATCTTCTCGACATAACTTTAACAAATACGATTTAAAACAAATATACACGCTTTGGACAAGAGCTCAAAAGGCATAATAGTAAATGTGCAATACAACGCCGCAAAACAACCTATATACTATGATAGGATTTAAAAATCAGGAAGTCTGGAGTAAACGATCAATTAAAAAAACTAAAAATCGTCCTCGTTTTCTTCTTTCTTTTTTGGTTGAAGTGGTTTGTTAGCTTTCGGTTTTTCGTCACCTACCTGTAATTGAAATTTTTGATTTGCTTTTTCAGTTTCTTTAATTTTAATACTGTCTTTTTTAAAGAACCCAAACTCTTCCTTTAATAATTGTTTTAAGTTTTGTTTCTCTTGTTTAATATCTTCTTTAATTTTTTCTTTAGCACCTTTTCTATCATACTTAATTATTGGGTTATCAATTGGTCCTGTCATTAAAATAAAAACTGAACGTCTGTTTTCCGCATCACTTTCAACTAAGGATAATTCTTCATCAAACTTTTTATTTACTCGTGGTTTTTTAGCTAAAAGCTCACTTAACAATAATTGAATATGATAATCAATTTGATTGTCAAAAGTATGTTTACCCCACAATTCTAAATTAATAGCATTTGATTTAATGGAAGTTTTAGGAATTGTAATAACTTTATTTTTAATGTCAATAGCACTTTGCAGCGTCGAAAATTTAATGTGACGCAATTCATTTACATCAATATACTTTGCTAAACTTTCTAATGGCTTAAATGCAAGTAATTCGCCGCGCTCAATTAAATTATTGCTGCTTACATTAATACTATTTAAATCTACTTTTAATTTTTTATCCCAAACTCCACTAAAATCAATAGTAGAGGTAACAAAACCTTTTAAATTATTATCTTGAATAACTATTTGTCCGAAATTATTTAACTGCATAAATAATTTTTGAATGTTTAGTTTATTTAGTTCGCCCTCTCCGGATCCTTGTATATTTTCTCCACTTGCATCTGCAAATACATTTAATTTAATCTCTCCATCTGTGGCATTAAAAATAAAATTTCTTAATGCTAATTTCTGATTTTTAAGCAACAAATTTCCTTTCAAATTATCAGCTGTAAATTTTCGAAAGGTTAAATTTTTAACATCAACCGATACATTAAAATCTAAATTATCAGGGATGGATACCAAAGAACTCTCGTTAGTTTGCCCTGAACTAAATATAAAATCTTCTACTTCTATTCTATCGCTTGTTACTTGCGCAACAATGGTTAATGGCTCTTTAGCATCAAATAAATATCCTAAAAAATTAGGTAATTGCCCCACTAATATGACGTCCGAATTTCCTTTGATCAATTTTAAATTCTCAACGTTTAAATGTCGGTTGTTTAACTCTAATTTTCCTTCAGGAATATTTATGATTTTTTCTGTTTGTTTAAATATTGCTTTTAAATCTGTAATGACAGCATTACCATTTGCTTTTATATTCGGGCTATATGCGTTAGATTTCATATCACTCATTAAACCTTCAATTTCTGCACTAACAGAAATATTTCCGCTCAAACTTTGCAGTGTATCAATTGGGTAAAACAATATCAGTTCTTCTAACTTTGTATTGGCCGCTACTTTTAATTTCAAGTAAGGGTCTTTAAAATTTGATAGTTCTACATCTCCAGAAAATCTATTGCTATTTAATTCTGCCGAAATATTTTTAAGCGTGAGGTTGCTTCTGTTTTCGTTTACAATAATATTACCTAGTAAGTTTACATTTTTAAGAGTAGCATTTTGTTGTTTATGAGTAATGGTAGCTTGTTTAATACCAAAATCGGCTTTAACAATTAAAGGCGTTCCATTTTTATAATGAAACTCTCCATTGGCATAAAATTCACCATCGCTTTCATAATCATTAATTTGATTTTGAAATTTTTCAGGCAAAAGAGATAAGGTTGTTGAAATGTCTAAATTTTTTCCATTAAAATTTACATCTAATGATAACAAACTGTCTTGCACAACAAATGCTCCACTGCTAATTAACTGCGTTGAATTAATTGAGGTAACCGATTTTTTAATGGTGTAGGATGAAATATTAACGGCAAGCTCAACATCAAATTTTAATTTTTTATTATTGAGGTATTTTACGTTATTAACTTGAAACAAATCTACATAAGTAGTACCGTCAGATTTTAAAGTATAGTTATCATCAGTAAATTTTCCTTTAAAATTTACTTCTTTGATGGATGTGTTTAATTTTATTTTCTGCTTGCTGTTTTTATATGTGAGTTCAATATTTGATAAACTAATTTTTTCTAAAGCAAACTTTAAACTATCACTGCTTGCCTTTGTGGTGTCTGACTTCCAAACTAAATAATTAGCATTTCCATTTTTATCTACCTTTAAATTACACTGAGCATTTTCGAGTTCTATATTTTTAATCGTATAATTTTTATTAAAAAGGTCTTTAATATTAAATGCCAGCGATAGCCGCTTGGCAAATAAAAGCGTATCGTTTGATTTAAATTTTTTTGCTTCCATAGCAGTAAGTTCTTTAAACTCGATGGCGCAATTTGGAAAAGATTTTATAATCGTTAAATCAATATTTTTTGGATCAATACGAACCTCAGCATTTAAATGTTTATTGAGCTCTTTTATAACAACGGCTATCACAGCATCTTTATATACAAATACTAATGTGGCACTTAAAATAACTACAGAAACAATAAAAATTACTGAGGCCAAAAATAAGCGCTTTAAAAATTTCCAAATAGGTTTTTTCTTTTTTGGAAGTTCTTGTTCTATATGTTCTTGCAAAGTTTCGATGGTATAAATTTCAGTTTATTTACGTGTTAATTTTACCTAAAAAATAGGTTTGTTTAAACAATAGATTATTGATAATTAAAGATATAACGCTACTATCTCTAATAAAGTACATGTAAATTTATATTTAAGATTAAATAACAAACTATGGCTTTCGATTACTTTAGCTGGATTATATTACCGCTACTAATTTTTGTTGCCAGATTAGGGGATGTAACCATGGCGACCTTGAGACATATTTTTGTCTCGAAAGGATTTAAAAAAATAGTTCCCATTTTAGGATTTTTTGAGGTGCTTATATGGTTGGTTGCTATGCGTCAAGTATTTAGCCATTTAGATAACGTGGCTTGCTTTATAGCCTGGGCAGCAGGTTTTAGCGCCGGCACTTATTTAGGAATGTATATTGATGAACGTTTAGCAATTGGAACGCAAATAATTAGGATAATTACCGCTGAGGATATTATACCATTAACGGATGCTCTAAAAAAAAGAAATCAGGGTATAACAATTGTTGACGGCCATGGAGCAGTTGGTCCTGTAAAATTAATTTTTACTATTGTTAAGCGAACCAATAAAGCACAAGTTATTGAATTAATACATGTACATACGCCCAATGCTTTTTATTCTATTGAAGATGTAAAGGGATCGGAGCACGGCGTATTTTCTGATAACGGAAACTCAACGCCAATAAGCAGATTGTTTTCTTTAAGCTCGCAGAAGTAACTATTTTTTAAAAATAAAGAATTGGTTAAACTTCGATTAGTTTGACAATTGCTATTATTTCCAAAACAACATTTTAGCACCAAGTAATATGATGATGGCGCCAAAAATTTGTTTTACTGTTTTTTGGTCTAATGAAATGGACAATTTACTGCCAAAATAACTTCCAAATACAAAAGTGGTACAGATAATTAAAGCCACTTTATAATCTACAAAACCTTGCTTGTGGTAATTCATTACACCAAGGATTCCTATAGGTAATAAAAACATAAACAATGTTGTTCCTTGGGCTTGATGTTGAGTAAATCCTAAAAAATAAACCAATACAGGAACAATAATAATACCACCACCAATGCCAACCATTCCACTTAAAAATCCAGCTATTAAGCCAACTGCTAATAAAACTAATAATATCTGTAGTGTCATTGGTTTTTTATTTTCCATGTTATTTTAAAAATCTGTTGTAAATGACAAATAAGTCATTCTCTTTTGAACTGTTTTATCATCTACACCCCAGGCAAAATCAAGGCGAATAAAGTATCCTAATAAACGAGAGCGTAATCCAAAACCATAACCTCCAACAATTGGTTCTTTTTGATTATAAATAGTTAAGGTTACGGGATTGCCTACAAAAACATTTTTATTTAATACATTTTCATCACTATAAGGATTTTTACCATACCAAGCCATCCCAACATCTCCAAAACCAATAATTTGAAAATTTTGAATAAAATCCGAACGAATTGGTCTGTTTAATAAATACTTAAATAATGACAATCTCAACTCGCTATTCCAAACAACAAAATTATTTCCATTGCGAATATTCTGCTTAAAACCGCGCAGGTTAGTTGCCAATGTTTGAAACTGGTATTGTTCTGGTTTTACAATATTTATACTGTTATCAAATTGAGGATTTAACCAATTATCTACCCCACCCAAATAATAAATCAATCTATCGGTTC
The DNA here is from genome assembly GCA_021740825.1 of Bacteroidia bacterium. Taxonomy (GTDB): domain Bacteria; phylum Bacteroidota; class Bacteroidia; order B-17B0; family Aurantibacillaceae; genus UBA4416. The sequence continues at coordinate 58,145 of JAIOZA010000015.1, forward strand.
CTAAAGAAGATGCGCCTGCAAATCTATTAGCCCAAATTAAGTCTCGATGAATTTTTTTATAGTTTCTAAAATCAAAACCAACGGTGAATAAATCATGTTGCTGCTCTTTAATTAAACGCCAATATTCTGCCCACATTTTATACCGAGTTCCATTATATAAATTCAAACCTTTTTTACGTGTGTTATCAAATATATATTCCACTTTAGCTCCACCATAATTATCATATATATTTGGTAATGGCAAACTTTCATCGCTTACCGATGCAAAAACAATTCTATCATTTCTGTACATCAACGAAAGTTTTGTAGCTGATACTTCGCTAAAAGGAATTTTCCATGTATAACGGGCATCGTGAGTTAGCACTTTTGCAACACTGGCATAATTGTTTACTTTTAAAAAAGATTGACGATGCAGTACTAATTGTCTATCCACTTTTTTAATCCTATTTTCCCAACTTAGTAAGTATTCATTATCCAAGGTTCCTGCAATTCTAAATCCTGCAACAATACGTTTATCTTCAAATAAATCACTTAAGCCAATTTTAAATAGTGCATTTAACCCTGGATTTAAATACACTGGACTTCCACCGCCAGCAAATCGCTGATAATTTGTTCCTAAAAATGAATTATCTACTTGCGATACAACTTGATCTGTTTTAAAACTTGTATAATAGTTTTCTTGAACAGGGAAACGTAACTCACCATTAGCATTGCGAGCTGTTATCTGATTATTTTTTGAAGCAACCTTAGCCAATTTTGCAGCAGTAGAATCAACTTCCTTTGGTTGTTCGCTTTTTATTTCTCCTTTTATATTATAATTATCAAAATCTATTCCGTCACTTGATTTAGACGTTGTATCAATTTTATTAGGTCCAAAATCCACATCTTTTCTAATCGGATTGGTAATATTTATTTTATCAGGATTTGCCAAATTAGAAGGCGGCATGCCTTTAAACCAGGTATTATTAAGTTTTACAGGAGTTAATTCGGTGGGCAAAGTTAAAGGTGATACAATGAGTTTCTCTTTAAAATTATCAAAAATAATTTCAGCGTATTTGGTAAAACGAGCATTTATATGGTGTTCCTGAATATTTTTGGTATAATTGGTTATTGGTTTTGTATTATAAAAATAACGGTAATGTTCTGTGGTATCTATAAATGAAATTGAACTATCTTGCACTCCAACATATCTATTATAAATACCATTTGCATCACTCAAAAAAGAAATCAAACCTTTGCTATATTCTTGAGGATTAACTTCGTTAACGTCCGGTGTATTGGTTACCCTATATAATAAACTAGATTTGGATGCTGCATTGTAATAAAACACATCACTATTTTTTGAAAACTTCAAAGTTAATTTAGCATCTTCATTAGCTTTTATTGTATCGTGCAATCTATTAGAATCAAATAAAATACCTTTTGAATTATCAATAAAAACAGGATTGTTATCATCCCACGCATCATTGGTAATTTGTTCAACACCACCAGAATTTAGAGTGAAAATGAAAATATCCGATTGTCCTTTACCTTTTTTAATGGCGCTCATTACAATACGCTTGCCATCGTGCGAAAACGAATAACTATTAACTTTTTCAAAACCAGTTACATTACGTTTATTACCCTCTTTAGTTTCAATATCATAGGTAAACAACTTTAAAATATTTTTACGCTCATAAATCATCGAAATAACTGAATTATTTGGATGCCATGCAATCAAAGGATACGTATTATCTTCCAAACGTTCTAATTTTGGATTAAGCTTTAAAAGTCGTTTACTTTTTTTCTCACCAATCGTATTTATCCAAACTTTATATTGCCCTAATTCGCTGGTTGCATAACTAATTTTTTGTCCATCAGGACTAACTTTTAATTGATAATAATGCTTTGCCTTTTTTTGTTTTCTTAATACAGATTCTGTTTCAGGATTTTTGCGATAACTGTCCTTATAATCAAAGTAGCGTTGAGCCATTTTATTGGTAAACTCATCCGTTAAATTTTGCACAGATAATCCCAATACATATAAAAATGCATTATTAGGATTGCGACTAACTTTAGTCATGTACAATAAATTTGGGATTACAGCCTCACCAAATTCATCCGCCACGTAATACCACATTGCATGCCCCGCCATTGTTGCATCTTTGCCGGTTAGCTGATTAAATTTTGTAAATCGATCATTTTGAATCGCGTCCATTACACGGTTATCAATGTTGGAGTTCCAACCTTCAGAAATATATGCTATCAGTCCATTTTTAAACCAATCAGGTAAAGTTAATAAGGTTGAATTTTTTACAATATCCCTTGTTCTTCCACCATACATCATTTGGTCAATCATTAACTCAGCTAATGCCGCGCGTATTTGCTTATCTAAATCTGCATGAGAACCCGTAAAATAAATAAAAATTTTATCTCCAATAATTCGGGTTACACCACCAATATTACCATTGTCTTCAGAAGCTAAACCAATATTACTTTGTTTAAAATCATTTTGATTATTATAAACGATTACATCTATTTTATCTTCAATTTGATAATCTAATCGCTTTTCCATTATTGGCAATTGCCTTTCAAAAGATGTAGCTGCATATCTTGCAATCTCCTGACCACCTTCATACAAATAAACTCTAAAACGTTCAAAATCAAAATAGGTCCAATTAAATGATTGGTATTGCATACGATTTTTTCCAAATTCTAATTGCGACCCATAATAAAATTGAGCGTATGTAGTATTAATACATATCAGAAGGAAAAATAAACAAAGTATTCGCTTCATTAAATTGGATAATAAGCCCTAAATTTAACGAATAATATTTTATAAAACTATGATAAACATACACTATTTCGCCTTTGGGCCTTTTCAAGAAAACACCTATGTTTTATGGGATGAAACCAAGGAATGTGTGATTTTTGATCCGGGAAATAACAATGCCACAGAAAATAAAAAGTTGAGTGACTTTATTTCACAAAATCAACTGATTTTGAAACGATTAATTTTAACCCATGCACATATTGATCATATAAATGGCAATAAATACGTGTTTGATACTTATGGTTTACTACCCGAAGTGCATAAAGATGATGTTTACTTTATAGAAAAACATTTAGAAACTGCCACAATGTATGGCTTACATGCCGAGCAAAGCCCTATGCCGAAATTATTTATAAATGAAGGAGATGAGGTAAAGTTTGGTAACTCGTGTTTAAAAACATTGCATACACCTGGACATTCGCCAGGTAGTATTTCGTTTTATAATTTAGAAGAAGAATTTATTATTGGCGGTGATGTGTTGTTTTATGGCAGCATTGGCCGTACAGATTTACCTTTAGGAAATCATGAAACATTAATAAAATCAATTAAAGAAAAATTATTGCCCTTGGGAGATAACATGAAAGTTTATAGCGGACACGGAATACCAACAAGCATTGGTTTTGAGAGATTGAATAATCCATTTTTAACTTAAATAATAATTGCGAATTTTATACGAATATACGAATCTGGGTTTGCAAAGGTGTTTAGGCTCCGCATACCCAGATTCGTATATTCGTAATGATTCGTAATCAAAAAATAACTATTAGAATGCCAAACCATCTCATAAAAGAAAGCAGCCCTTATTTACTTCAACATGCTAATAACCCAGTTAACTGGTATGCGTGGAATGATGAAACTTTAGAATTAGCGAAAAAAGAAAATAAGTTAATTTTAGTAAGCATTGGTTACAGTGCTTGTCATTGGTGCCATGTTATGGAACACGAAAGTTTTGAAGACGAAACAGTGGCAAACATTATGAATGAAAATTTTATCAATATAAAAGTTGATAGAGAAGAACGTCCTGATATTGATATGGTATATATGGGCGCCGTTCAATTAATGACAGGTCAAGGTGGTTGGCCATTAAATTGTTTTGCTTTACCAGATGGAAGACCTGTTTATGGAGGAACCTATTTTCCAAAAAAACAATGGGTAAATGTGTTGACGAATTTAGCCGATTTGTATGCAAACAATCCAAACAAAGCATACGAGTATGCCGCCAATTTAACTGAAGGACTTGAGCAGCTGGAGATACCTAAAGAAACTGAAGCTACGCATTTTAATATGCAAACCCTTTATTCATCAGTTCATAAATGGCGCCAAGGATTTGACACTGAACATGGCGGACCTAATAGAGCACCAAAATTTCCATTACCAAATAATTATTTATTTCTATTACATTATAATTATTTTGAAGATGATGTTATTGTAAAAAAACATTTGGATTTAACATTAACCAAAATGGCCTATGGAGGCATTTACGATCATTTAGGTGGAGGATTTGCCCGTTACAGCACAGATGTAATTTGGAAAGTTCCCCATTTTGAAAAAATGTTATACGACAACGCTCAACTTGTTAGCCTATACTCGCAAGCCTATAAGCAAACTAAAAATGAATTGTATAAGAAAGTAGTTTACGAAGCTATTGATTTTGTAAAACGAGAATTGTCAAACGGTGATGGCGGTTTTTATTCTGCGTTAGACGCTGATAGCGAAGGCGTAGAGGGAAAATACTATGTTTGGCAAAAAGAAGAATTACATAAATTATTAAAAAATGATTTTGATTTATTTGCAGATTACTATTGCGTAAATGATATTGGATATTGGGAAGATGAGAATTACGTATTGATGCGAGATACCGATGATTCGATGACAGCTTTAAAACATAACTTATCAATTACAGAACTTCAAACAAAAATAAATTCGTGTAAACATATCTTATTACAAGAACTTGAAAAAAGAGTAAAACCCGGCTTAGACAATAAAGTATTAGCATCATGGAATGGATTAATGTGTAAAGCATTATCAGAAGCTTATTTGGTTTTTGATGAAAAAGAATTTAAAGATTTAGCCATCTTAAATGCAAATTATATTTTCGCAAATTATTGTAACGAGAATGGACAACTATTAAGAGTTAAAAATAATAATACCTCTATTACAGGATTTTTAGAAGACTATGCCTTTGTGATTGATGCCTTTATGTTTGTTTATTTAATTACAGCGAATGAAGAATGGATTTTTAAAGCAAAAAAGTTAAGCGACTATGCAATTCATAATTTTTATGATGAGAAACAAAATACATTTTTCTTTACGGATGCCACGCAGGAAAAATTAGTAGTTCGTAAATCTGAATGGAGCGACAATGTGATTCCGGCATCTAGTTCGCAAATGGCAATCAATTTATATAGGCTATCCATTTATTTTGATGAAACTAATTATCAAGACATCTCACAAAACCTTTTAAAATCAGTTTTAAAGGAGATTGAAAATTATGGCCCTGGCTATAGTAATTGGGCAATGTTATTATTACAAATTTTAAAACCACAAACCGAAGTAGTTATTGTTGGTAAAACTGTTAATGAAAAATTTGCGGCCTTATACAAACAAACGCCTCCAAATGTGATATTTGCTTTAAGTGATTCAAAATCAGATTTGCCACTGCTAAAAAATAGATATGTTGAAGAACAAACATTAATTTACGTTTGTAAGAATAATAGCTGTTTATTGCCAAGTGAATCAATTGAAGATGCTATTAAACAAATTGAAGAAAGTAACTCATAACATAGTGAAGATTTGTCATAATTTACTTTATGTAATTTTTCTCGCATTAACTTTTTTTTATAAATTACCTCTCATCTCGCAAACTCTTATACCAACTGCAGAAGCTGCTTTTGAGAGTCAGTTGCCTTTTAATAACGAGTACATAAAAAGTCAAAAAATAAAGTCAATTACTTTTGATATTATTGATAAAAAAGATTTACAAGTTGCTGAAGATAAAGGACTGCTGACCTATTATGAGTTTAACCCAAACGGTTTATTAAGTCGTTTTTACACAACGTCGATCATTAAGACAATTCAAAAAGAATACCACTCTGAAGCAGTTTATCGGCATCGAAAAAAAATAAGTAACGGGCATTCATACACAAAAAATGAATATGTATATGATACTATTTCTACTAATTATTTTTATAATGAAAATTCGCTCTTAAAATTAAAACGATATAACGATGGCTCTTATTATGAAAGCTACTATTATGATTATTCGACTGAAGGAAAAATAGAAAAAGAAAGGCGATGCAAAGAAACTAATATATCGGAAAGCAAAACTGATTTTAAATTAGGCGGGCAATATATTATAAGTGAAGAAAGTTATAAATACATCATCACTGGAAAAAATCAATATAAAAAAATCTGCATGAACAATGAAGGCAGGTCCTACAAAGAAATTATTTTTACCTCAAATGATAATAAAAAAGCAATTAGTATTAATGAACAATACACTGTTGCTTGGATTACACAAAATAGTAATTTTGAATACAACGATAAAGGACAATTAATTAAAGCCACTTATAAAAGCAATAGTAATGGCGAACTGGAGCAAATTAGAACTTATGAGTATGACGATAATGATTGTTTGCTAAATGAAAAACAATTTAAAAACGGAACCTTATTAAATGAAGTAAGTTATATTACTGATGCTACAAAAAAAGTAACATCTTACATCATTAGAGATCCAAAGAATAAGAGTTTAAGAATTGTGAAGTTATTATATAACTACTAATTTTTTATTTATCTCTATAAATAAGTAAATTAATTATACCCTTGTTAGGAGAACTGTTATCCGTTAAAGAAACAACAAAAGGTTTCCGCTGTCCTTCAAAACAATTGTAAACAACAAATCCTTTATCCTCTGTTGGGTTAGGTAATTTTTTTTCGTAATACGTTTTCAGGTCTGTAAATAACCTTGCGCTTAAATCCAAATCATTACAATTAATTTGCACTTCAACTTCGTCTAAACTATCTTTTTGTAAATTATAAGCTACCGAATAGTTAGTAATGCTATCAATAGTATATTCAAAATACAAATAATCATGAGCCACCTCTGAAGGTGGTTTCGTTTCGGATTTAGTAATAACGTCGGCCTTACTATTTAAATCAATGCCTCTAATGACTCCTTCTTTACTTCTGATAATTTCATCCAAAGCTTCGCTATATTCTGGGAATATGCGAGGTTTTTTTTGTTCAACTGCTTTTGGATTTTCCTGACAAGCTGAAAAACCTAAGGCAATAAACAATAAACAATAACAAATAATTTTACTCATAAATTAATTTTCTATTTCTTCAGTTGGTGTATGTTGCACTTCTGGGCGCATCTGAGGGAACAATAATACATCTTGGATAGATGGTTGATTTGTGAGTAACATGCACAAACGATCGATGCCAAAGCCAATACCAGCTGTTGGTGGCATGCCGTATTCTAGGGCACGTAAAAAATCATAATCAATAAACATCGCTTCATGATCGCCACGCTCCATTAATTTTACTTGTTCTTCAAAACGTTCGGGCTGTTCAATTGGATCATTTAATTCGGAATAGGCATTGGCTATTTCTTTTCCATTAATCATTAACTCAAAGCGCTCCACTAATCCTGCTTCTGTTCTGTGTTTTTTTGTTAACGGACTCATCTCAACAGGATAATCTGTAATAAAAGTTGGTTGAATATAATTGCCTTCACATTTTTCTCCAAAAAGGGTATCAATTAATTTAGCCTTACCCATTGTTTCATCTATTTCAATATGCAATTGCTTGCACACATCTCGTAAACCTACTTCATCCATTTTACTGACATCAATGCCAGTATGTTCTTTTATTGCATCAAAAATTGTAATCCGTTTAAATGGTGCTGCAAAATTTATTATTTTGTCGCCAACAGTCAATTCAGTTGTTCCGTGTAAATCAGTGGCAATTTTTTCCAATAATTTTTCGGTGGTATTCATCATCCAAAAATAATCGCGATAAGCTACATAAAACTCTAAAACTGTAAATTCAGGATTATGCGTTCTATCCATGCCTTCGTTACGGAAGTTTCGACTGAATTCATACACCCAATCAAAACCACCAACAATTAAACGTTTTAAATAGAGTTCATTGGCAATACGCAAATATAATGGCATATCTAATGCATTATGGTGAGTTAAAAACGGACGAGCCGCTGCACCACCAGGAATAGATTGCAAAACGGGAGTATCAACTTCTAAAGCACCATTATCATTTAAGAAATTACGAATAGACGAAATTATTTTAGTACGTTGCTCAAATGTTTTTTTGACTTTTGGATTAATAATTAAATCAACATAACGCTGACGATAGCGAAACTCAGGATCAGTTACCTCATCAAAAGATTTACCTTCATCATCTGTTTTTACAACCGGCAATGGCTTTAACGATTTACTTAATATTTTAAATGTAGTAACATGAATGGATGTTTCACCTGTTTTTGTAGTAAAAACATAACCTTCAATACCAATGATATCACCTAAATCAACTAATTTTTTCCAAACGATATCATATAATAGTTTATCATCTTCATTCGGACAAATATCATCACGACGAACATATATCTGAATTCGCTCACTGCTATCTTGTAAAACAGCAAATGCAGCTTTACCCATATCACGAATGCTCATAATACGACCTGCGAACCTTATGTCTTTATAATTTAACTTATCACGCTCATAATTTTCTTTTATATCTTTTGCAGATACATTTATTTTAAATTCTTCAGCCGGATAAGGGTTAATTCCTAACTTTATTAATTCTGCTAATTTCCCTCTTCTTAATTCTTCTTGTTCACTTAATTCTTGCAACATCTTTTTTAATATTTGCAGCGAAGATAAGTAAATACTAAAGTCCAACGATAATGCTGTGACTCTATCTATTCACAATTTATTAATACTAACCGAGTACTTATATTTTTTAAATTTAGTCATTACAAAGCCGTTCTGGAAAAAGCAAATCTTTTGGATAAAAAGGTTGTTAGTGGATGAGTTGCGAAAAAAATATCTACAACTTAAACAATAATGGACATAATCAATAAAAAATTAAATTACTGATAATCAATTAATTATATTTTTAACTAACTATTTTGTTTAATATATTTGCCATATTAATTAAACAAGATATATATTTGTTTAATATTTAGATATAATCGTTAAACAAAAAAAATATAATTATGACTGCAATAGAATTTAACACTCGTATTTTGAATGAAAAGCAATCTTTAAAAAACTTTGCTTTAAGCCTTACTCATAATAATGATGATGCTTTAGATTTGCTTCAGGATACATACGTAAAAGCAATTACTTACCGCGAAAAATTTGAAGATAGTACAAATTTAAAAGCGTGGTTATTTACCATCATGAAAAACACGTTTATTAATTCGTACAGACGTGCTGTAAAAACCAAACAAATTATTTTAACAAATGCTGATTTAGCAATGGCACGTGCTTTTAAAAATAATCATCAAGATATAACTGAATCAAGAATAGCGGTTAAAGACATTTTGAATAAAATTGAAAACCTAGAAGACCAATACAAAATTCCATTTACAAGATATTACAATGGTTTTAAGTACGAAGAAATTGCTCAGGAAATGGATTTACCTTTAGGAACTATTAAAAGCAGAATATTCTTGGCAAGAAAGCAACTAATGTTGTCTATAGAAAAATCTATGAATTAATTTATAGAATATAAATTCGCTATAGCTTAAAAAAATCCTATTTTTGAGCGTGCGATACAATTTAATAAAACCACTTATTTTTTTACTACAAGCAAGTTTGTTTGTGTATTCATTAACTGCTATTTCTCAAGAATCTACGGAATCGGAAAATGACACTGCAGCCGTATACTACAAGCATAAAGGTTTTCATGCTGGACTTTACGTTGGTGCTTTTTGGGCAAACAGAAATACAGCATATATTTATGATGGCTATGGTTTTGATGCAAATGGCCAACGCAATACTTTTGCAAATAGTGTGCTTAATTATCAGATATTGAATGTGTATGGCGGCGGGCTTGGACAAACTGATTTAATTGGGCAGTTGTTGAATGTTGGTCCTGGTGATTGGTCATTTAGAGAAACTGATATGCCAGTTAATTTAAAATATACCACCACTTATATGGTTGGTTTAAACACGCGCTATCAAATTAATAAGAAAGCTGGTATTATTTTAAATATAAATGCCAGTAAATTAGTTGTTAACGGCAAATTTACTATCTCATCCGTTTTACCAACAACTACTGGAACGCAAGGGCAATCCAAAATCAATCAATTTACCATTACTGGTGCAGAGCAAAGGTTAATGATGCAATTAGGTTACCAACGCATTATTGGAAAAAATGAAAAATTTAATTTTTTGGCTGAAGGCGGATTGAATATTGTTATGTCGAAAGCACAAAAAAACCAAGCTTTTTTTAATACCGACCTCAACAATGGAGCTAATAATTTCACCATAGATTTAATGACAGCCTACAACCAACCTCCTTACAATTATTACAGTGCGCAATATTTAATTGGCGCTGGTATTGGAGCTTTTGCAGGACTAGGATTACATTTAACTATTAATCAAAAATATACTATTCAATTACTTTACACACCATCTTACGACAGAGTAAATTTAGGTTTTAATCCCAAATTTAAATTACAACATGGTTTTGGATTGCGCGTGTATTATAATCTAAGTTAAATTACATCCACTTTTTGCGTTTGAAATAAATCATCAAACCAACAATAATAATTACCATTACTCCGCAGATAATATAATAACCATTTTGGGTCTTAAGTTCAGGCATATTTTCAAAATTCATACCGTAAACACCAGCAATAAAAGTTACCGGAATAAATATAGACGACATAATCGTTAATACTTTCATTACCTCATTCATTCTGTTTGCATTTGAACTTAAATAAATATCCATGATGCCTGAAAGTAAATCGCGATAGGTTTCAACAGTATCTATAATGCGAGTAACATGATCGCTTAAATCTCGCAAATACATATCGCTAGACGCATTTATTAAGGTCGTTTCTGAACGAATCATATTATTAATCAAATCGCGCATTGGCCAAACTTGCTTGCGCAAATAAATCATTTCGCGTTTTAAATGATATAATTGCAACAAAGATTTTTTATTTGAATTACTAATAATATCTTCTTCAATTTCTTCAATTTTATCTCCTATTTTTTCAATGGCTGTAAAATAACAATCTACTACCGCATCCATTAAAGCATAGGCTAAATAATCTGCGCCCAATTTTCTTACTCTTCCTTTTCCTTGTCGCAACCTTGTTCGTATAATATCAAAAGCATCGCCAAGATGCGGTTCCTGAAAAGAGATAACGGTGTTTTCACATAAAATAATAGCTAACTGCTCCGATTCCACTTCTTTATTATAAGTAATCATTTTCATGATAGCCACTACATAATGTTCAAAATCTTCAAATTTTGGTCGTTGATCAACATGAACTACATCTTCTAAAGTTAATGGATGTATGTTGTATAATTTTCCAATGGCCTCTACTAATGCGATTTCATGAACACCCTCCACATTAATCCATTTTACCATGTTGGGTTTTACGTGCGATAAGCAATCGTCAAGGTCATAATACACGTCCTCAAAAAACTCGGCCTCATTGTACTCAATTAATGTAATTTTAATCCTATCCGTTCTGGCCTCACCAGTATAAATTAATGTACCTGGAGGTGCTCCAATATTTTGCGCTTTTGCATTCATCTGAAAATAAAATTAAATCACTTCTATAAATATACTTAATCTGTTTCGTTTCTCATCACCATTTGAACAGTAAATCGGCTGCGTTGTTCCAACAAAATAATTTTTTGAGCAGTGAGTGTATCTATCGTTTCCTGCGTATAATAACGAACCGTCATTAATTCTAATCCAGAATTATATAGTATTTTAAATTGTGTTTGCAATTCATTTACTAAATTTTCAATTTTAAATTCATCATGATCGCAACACACCGAAAAACTAATAGCTGACAGTTGCATTAAGTTAATTTTAACTCCATGTTTCGAAAACAGGTCGAAAATATCACTTAAATTGTCTTCGGCAATAAACGAAAAATCTTTTGGTTGGATAGAAATTAAAACTTGGTCGATTTTAAAAATATAAGTAGGAATATTTAAACGTTTTTCTCCGTCTTTAATAATGGTTCCTTCTTCTTTTGGCTTTAAAAAGGACTTTACATATAAAGGTATATTCTTATTCTGAAGCGGTTTAATTGTTTTTGGGTGGATAACAGTTGCGCCATAGTAGGTTAACTCAATGGCATCATGATAAGACAATTGGTCAATTTTTTTTGTATGCGAAAACCATTTTGGATCAGCATTTAAAACGCCTGGCACATCTTTCCAAATAGTAACGT
>JAIOZA010000051.1 GCA_021740825.1 Bacteroidia bacterium
TCGGCTTTGAATTTGAATTGTGGCTTTGTATTCATCCGAACCTAATTGTTGGGTAACATTAATAAGCATGGAGCAATCTATTCTTTCAGAAATGGTGTAATTATCTTTTGTCCATTTTGTATTATTCATAAACTCAAAAATAGATTTTTCAAGTTGGTCAAATATTTGCTTGTTAGCGGTTCCTTGAATTTGAGATGAAACAACGCTTACTTGACAACTTAACTCTTGCGAATAAATAATTCGGCTAATAGTAACTGCAAGAATTATGTATAGGTATTTAGGCATTTGTTTTTAAATAATTTATTGCAAAAATAACAATATCTTTTGCCACCTCTTGCTTACGTTTTAACTCAAAATTATACAATTTATTGTGTTTATCAATAATTGTTATTTTGTTAGTATCAACACCAAATCCCGCACCAATTTCTGCTGCAGAATTAGCTACTATAAAATCTAAGTTTTTTTTCTTTATTTTTTCTTTAGCATATTCAATTATATTGTTGGTCTCTAATGCAAACCCAACTAATAATTGATGTTTTTTTTGTTTACCAAGTGTTTCTAAAATATCAGTCGTTTTAACTAACTCTAACGCAAATTCAGAATCGTTTTTTTTAATTTTAGTATTTGCTATTGTTTTGGGTTTATAATCTGCAACAGCCGCAGACATAACTGCTATATCAACATGTTCAAATAGAGATTGGCACTCAATAAACATTTGTTCAGCACTTTCTATTTTAATTATAGTAACTGATTTTTCGGAAGGTAATTGATGCGATGGACCTAAAACTAATGTAACATCTGCGCCCATTTTAGCAAATTCATCAGCAATGGCAATACCCATTTTTCCACTTGAACGATTACCGATAAACCTCACTGGATCTATTGCTTCGTGGGTTGGACCTGCATTTACGAGTATTTTTTTACCAGATAGAGGTAGGTTTTGATTTATTTCGTTTTTTATGAATTCAATAATATTTTCGGGTTCAGCCATTCTGCCTTCACCCACTAAACCACTGGCTAGTTCACCGCTTTCGGCAGGAATTATACAATTACCATTGTTTACCAATGTCTTTAAATTTTGCTTAGTTGTAGGATGCTGGTACATGTCTAAATCCATGGCTGGAGCTAAAAATACTTTACTTCGAGCTGAAAGAAAACACGCTGTTACAATATTATCGCAGATTCCTGTTGCAAATTTTGCTAATGTATTAGCTGTTAAAGGTGCTACCACCATTAAATCCGCCCATTCGGCTAATGCTACATGATTATTCCAGTTTTGGTTATGATCAAAAAAATCGGAAACAACTTCATTTTTACTTAAAACCGACAAGGTTTTTGAGGTTACAAATTCTTCTGCGGATTTTGTTATCACAACTTTAACAACAGCACCTTCTTTTACAAATAGTCGAACTAATTGAGCACATTTATAAGCTGCAATTCCACCGGTAATGCCAAGTAAAATATGTTTATTTTTTAATACCATATAATTCAAAAACCCATCTGCCTATTGGAGGATGGGTTTTTATTAAATTATTGCAAATTAAATTAGATTTTAGTTTGCTCTTTTGAAGGATTTCTGTAGTAAGTTTTGTCCTCTAAAAATTCATTAATAGAAATTAAAGATGGTTTAGGTAATTTTTCGTAAAATTTTGAAATTTCAATTTGTTCTCTGTTTTCAAAAATTTCTTCTAAGTTATCAGAATTACTTGCAAATTCTGCTAATTTAGAAGATAACTCTTCTTTCATTTCACTGCTAATTTGGTTAGCACGTTTTGAAATAATTGAAATTGATTCATAGATATTTCCAGTTGGACCATCAAATTTTCTGATATCACGAGTTACAGTGCTTGGTTCAGCGTTTGTCTTTTTAAAATCCATTTTACTTTAAATTAATGTTACTTTTTATTTTTAAACAACTTTCATAAATAGCTTCTGCTTTTTGCGCATAGTTGCTCTTGGGATACAAATCTACTAATTTTAAATAACTTTCCATAGCTAAATTTAATCTTTCTAGTTTTTTCGATTCTAAACTATTAATAGCCAATAAGTAATATGAATCAACTGTAGTAAAAATCATCTCATCAATGTAACGTGATTCAGGAAAGTCTTTCAAAAAATTGTTGCAACTAGCAATAGCAGCCTTATAATCGCCAATATTAAAATATTGATTAGTAATATCCCTCTCTTTTTTTTCTAATTTACCTCGTAAAACATCATTTATTTTGTTGCAAGAGTCAATTCTTGAACTTTCAGGATACATATCGATGAAATTTTGCAATTCAGCCATTGCGTTTTTGGTATCAGTTTGATCTAACTTGTAAACCGGAGAACTTAAATAATAACAGTACGCGTTCATAAATAAGCACTCTTCTGCATGCTTACCGGCAGGAAAACTTCGGTAATAATTTTTAAAATGGTATTGTGATAAACCATAATCACCTTGATAGTAATTGCAATAAGAAAAATAATAATAAATTTCTTCGGCTTTGTCGGTTCCTTTGTAAACTGGTATTAATTCTTCAAAAAGGGCTGTAGCTTTAATGTAATTGCCTTTTTTATAATATTGCTGTGCTTTTTCGAGTTTTAGCTCATAATTTGTACTTTTTAATAGTTTATTATAGCCATCACAATTTGCTAAAAATAAACTAAGTACTAGTATAATATGAATTCTTATTTTTTTCAAGAGATGCAAAGGTAATTTTTTTAACTAAACTAAGGTCAATTTATTGTTAAAAAGACACAAGAAATTAAGTGATAAATTGTGTGATGAAAAAAAGACGAAAAGCAATAATGAATGAAATAGTAATTGATTAATATTTTAAAGTTTATTACATTTTTTTCTTGAAACTAATATTACCAAAAGAATCGATTACTTTTTTAAATACTTCAAAATATAACATTACCATTAATGAAATGCTCATTAACCAAATAACTGCCAAATTAAACCAATAAGTCGGAATTAAATTTCCCATAAAACGTTTATTTGGTGCATAAAAGTGAGCTGCACCAAAATTAGAATCAGTAGGGTCTAAATACACTGGATCTGTTCTTTGAATCAATTTACCATCTAGTTCTAAGCACCTTTCTCCTAAATCACCACTATTAGTCATTAATTGCTCAAGACTTTCGTTGGTATAATCATCCTTTAAGTTAATAAATGCTTCCTGCCCAAGCTCTTTAATCAACTTTTGCTTGAGCGCATCTTCTTGCTGCCTATATTTGTTTTCAAAATTAATGTAGTGTTCATTTATAGTAATTAAAAATTTCTTTAAAGCACTAGCAACTTCTGGTGTATAATCTTTTGGGTTTAATTTATCAATTCCTTCAAATTTAAATCTGTTTTTTAACAGCTTTTGTTCCTTTAAAATTTCATTTTTCAGCAATAGTAAATCATTTTCTCTTTTATCTGCTTTACTATTATCTTTTGCTTCATGCTCTATTTCTGAAATTTTGTTTATTAATTTTTGCTGCCAAAAGTTCTTTTTATATTGTGAAATACTATTTGCTTTTTTGAATTTATAAAAGTTTTTCTCGTATTTATTTTCTTTAAATTGATTAACGGCAAGCGCCTCAAAAGCCCATCTGCTAGCCATCAATTCTCCTACCACCGGAACACCGCCTTGCTTTGCTAAAGTGGGATTTAATTTATCAAATTTTACAACAACCCCTGCTAATAATAATTGAGGAATAATTAAAAACGGAATTAAAATATAAATGGTCACGGCGCTATTAAAAGCACTTGAAATATTTAAACCTAACATATTTGCAAAACAGGCAGCCGAAAATAACATTAACCAATAATCAGTAAACATCCCTTTTACTTCGAGTAAATTATTGCCAACTAAAACGAACAAAAAGGTTTGAAGCGCAGATAAGGTAAACATAATGATGATTTTGCTCCATAAATAACTTCCCTTACTTAAATTTAAAAAAGATTCGCGTTTACGTATTTTTCTATCTCGAATAATCTCTTCAGCACTTACCGTTAAACCTAAAAATAAGGCAACTACAACTGACATAAACATATATGCCGTTAAATTCTCGTTTTCGTAAAATATATATCCTTTAACGTTTGAAGCATCGGTGTTAAAATATTTAACTAAATAACCTAAAATAAATGCCAATAATGGTGCTTCAATAAAATTGATTAATAAATATTGGGTGTTGGTTAATTTACTTAGTACATCTCTAGTAATAAAAACTTTAAATTGTTTAAATGCATTTGGAATTTTAAATATGGCTGCAGGAATTTCATCTTGCTGTTTTATTTCAGGAATAGTTGATTCAATTTTTTCCACATAATTTTTGTTCCATTCGCTCGGACTCGTTTTGCGATTATGAGTTAAATTACCATACTCATCCAAAACTTTACTTTCAATGATATTAAAAATTAATTCCGGATTAACGTTCCCACAATTCCAACATTCACTTTCTTCGGCATTAACATGCTGCACTAATGTTTTAAAATACGACACAGCATCAACAGGGTTGCCGTAATAAATTGGGTAACCGCCCACATCTAAAATCTGTAACTTATCAAACATTTTAAAGATGTCGGAAGAAGGCTGATGAATTACTACAAAAATTAATTTACCTTTTAAAGATAATTCTTTCAAAAGATCCATGATGTTTTCAGAGTCACGAGAGGATAATCCAGACGTTGGCTCATCAACATACAACACCGATGGTTCACGAATTAATTCTAAACCAATATTTAAGCGTTTACGTTGTCCTCCTGAAATTGTTTTCTCTAAAGGCGATCCAACTTTAAGTTCTTTTGTTTCTGATAAACCTAAATCTGCTAATAGCGCGTGGCATTTTTTTGCAATGTCTTCATCGCTTAAATTACCAAAACATAACTTAGCATTATAAAATAAATTTTGATAAACCGTTAATTCTTCAATTAATAAGTCATCTTGGGTAACATGACCAATGACACCTTCAACAAATTTTTTCTCTACATGAATATTTTTTCCATTTATTAAAACTTGTCCGCCACTAGGCACTTCAACACCATTCAATACATTTAATAAAGTTGACTTACCGGCACCTGAACCTCCCATAATACCTACCAACTTGCCACCTTCTTCGCGAATATTGATATTGCGCAAACCTAATTTGCCACCTTTAAATTTATATTCAATATTTTTTGCTTCAAAAGAAATACGTGCTTTAGAGCTATCAGATAGAAATCTACTAATGATATCACTATAATATATTGGCTTTACCTTAGAGTTTCTTAATGATGAACCAGGAGTTAAAATATGAACGCGTTCTTTAGAAATTCCCTGGCCATTTAATTGCAATTCAATATTTCCATATATCCGCAATGCATACATGCCGACACTGGCAATTTGTATCACCCTAACATCTGAACTTAAGGTATCGCAAAAAATATGTTTGCAATCATTTTCGTAGCCATTTGCTTTGTTATTTATTACTAGAATATTTGGCGTATGAGGTATATTTTCGGCAGTATCTTCAACAAATGCGCGTAACTGATTATATTCTTCAATTGATATATTAAAAGATTCAGCTACAGTAATAACAAATTCATTTTCTTGCTCAGAAATATTCTCGTCAGAATGAATAAATTCTAATAAACGAACTAAAACAATTACTTTTTGTGGTTGCTCTAGCTCTTGGTTAATTTGAGAACAAATCTTTAAAACTTTAACTGAGTTTAGCGATGTACGTTTTGCAGAGCCATCTTTTTTCTTAGCACTAGCTTGCTGTGCTTCAATAAATTCATCAAAAATGCCAATGTATTTTTCAACTTGTTCTTTATTTAATTGTTGTTTTAAAAAAGACTCCACAATAGCACGACCTGTATTGCTAATTCCATCAACTTTTGCAATGATAGAAAACATTTGCATTAGTGCTCTAAGTATTCGTTCGCTCATAGTTTTTTAATTATATTATGCTTTTTTGACAAGTACGAAAGATACTAAAAAATAATTATTTAACAAATACTCGCTTAATATTTTAGAAAAGGACTATTTTTGTTTTAAATAATGAATAGTTCTTCAATAAATTTAACTCCTGCCGAACTTGCCGCTAAGTGCATTAACCAAACCAATAAACCTGTTTTTTTAACAGGTAAAGCAGGAACCGGAAAAACTACATTTTTACGAAACATTATTGAACATACCCATAAAAATGCCATAATTGTTGCACCAACAGGAATTGCGGCAATTAATGCGGGCGGTGTTACTATTCATTCGCAATTTCAATTACCTTTTGGAATGTTTGTTCCAACAAATGATGTAGCTATCAATAACGCTAATTATCAAGTAAAAATAAATACACCATACTCTGTTATCAAGTCCATGCAAATGAGCGATCGTAAGCGCGCTATGTTGCGAGAAGTGGAGTTACTAATTATTGATGAGGTAAGCATGTTAAGAGCTGATTTGTTGGACGGCATTGATTTAATTTTAAAATATGTTCGTCGTGTAAATAATAAACCCTTTGGCGGAGTGCAAGTTTTGTTTATTGGCGATTTAATGCAGTTGCCTCCCGTAGTAAAAGAAGACGAATGGAATGTGTTACGAAATTATTACAAGAGTATTTATTTTTTTGATGCTCAGGTTTTAAAAAATGAAAAACCAGTTTATATTGAACTTGATAAAATATATAGGCAATCGGATAATACTTTTATTGATTTGTTGAATAATTTAAGAAATAATAAAGTAACTCAAGCAAATATTGATTTATTAAACACTTTCTATAAGCCAAATTTTGATATTTCATCTGCTTTAAATACTATTACTTTAACCACGCATAATAACAAGGCCGATACATTAAATAGGTCTGCTTTGCAGGAATTAAAAGGTAAATCGTATTATTTTTATGCCAAAGTAGAAGGCGAATTTAATGAGTATGCTTATCCTGTAGAATCAACTTTAGAGCTAAAATTAGGCGCTCAAATTATGTTTATTAAAAATGATGCTAGTGGTAAACAGCAGTTTTTTAATGGTAAAATTGGAGTTGTATCTTCATTAAATGAGACCGAAATTGAAATTGATTTTAAAGACGGCACTCAACCTTTTATTTTAGAAAACTATCAGTGGAAAAATATTAAGTATGAATTAAATGCAATTACTAATGAAATAGATGAAAAGGAAGTTGGTGCATTTGTGCAATATCCAATAAAGTTAGCATGGGCAATTACAGTTCATAAAAGCCAAGGTTTAACTTTTGAAAAAGCTATTTTAGATATTAATCGTGCCTTTGCTCCCGGCCAGGTTTACGTTGCTTTATCTAGATTAAAATCATTGAATGGACTAATCTTAACATCTCCAATTCAATTTAACGCTATATCGCAAGATAAAACACTTGTAGATTATGCCGAATGTAAACCTAATAACGAAGAAGTAAAATATATTATTGATAAGGAAACTACGTTCTTTTTAAAAGAATATACTTTAAAAGCATTTGAGTTTGGTTGGATTTATACAAGTTTAAAAAATCATGAAGCGAGTTATGCAATGATTGAAAATAAATCAAACAAGCAAAAACATCAAGCATGGGCGCAAGATCTTGTAAATAGATTTGAACCATTAAAAATTAATGCAGACAAATTTCATAAGCAGTTGATCCAAATTTTTGATAGTGGTTCATCTGATTATTTTGAAACAATAAATGTGAGACATGCAGCAGCTAAAAATTATTTTTTTCCAGTATTAAAAGAATTGTCAAAAACGATACTCATTCATATTGAATTATTAAAAGATGAAAAACAAACTAAAGCATATCTTGAGGAGTTGTTAGAATTAGAGGGATTGTTATTTAAACAAATTCAGCTACTTGATAAAACATCCACAGTGATAGAGAATGTATTAAATAATGTAGAATTTAATAAACAACAAATTAGAAACAATGCCAATCAAAATGAACGTTTAGAATTAGTTAGAAATAGTATTGCAATTGCAGACAAAGCAAAATTTGAAGAACGCAAATTGAAAGTGTCTAAAAAATCAACTTCAAAAACTAAAGTTGAAAAAGTAAAAGCTGTAGCAGAAAAGGACCATGTTAAAATCAATACTAAAGAAATTACTTTTAATTTATATAAAGAAGGAAAATCAATCATGGATATTTCTAAAGATCGTAATTTAGCTGTAACCACTATTGAGACACATTTAGCGCATTATGTTAGTTTGGGGATGATTCCTGTAACTCAATTTGTATCCGCAGAAAAGGTTATAAAAATTACAGATGTTTTAAAAAATCATGAAGGCAATTCTTCAACAGCAATAAAATTGGAGTTAGGAGATGATTATTCTTATTCTGAAATTAAATTTGTACTATCTACTCAAAAATATATAGATAATAAGTAAGTTTTTTACTTTGCAAATAAATTATTTTATCGCCATTGCTCTATCGAAAAAAAATTAAATATTTGTTTTAATTGAGTTGTATTTCCCTAAAACAGTCTACCTTCAATAGTGCCGGCGTTTTCAATTTCATGTTTTAGTAACCACTCTTTTTTATCAAGTCCCCAAGCATAACCTGTTAAACTGCCATCTGAACCAATTACTCTGTGGCAAGGAACAATAATTGCAATTTTGTTTTTTCCATTTGCTGCGCCAACTGTTCTTGTACTGTTTGTGTTACCTAAATTATTTGCTAATAAGGCATAAGTGCTAGTTCCGCCATATGGTATTTTATATATTTCGTTCCAAACCTTTTGTTGAAAATCTGTACCAATTTGAAAAAATGGTAATTCAAAATGTAGACGAGTGCCAGCAAAGTACTCTTTTAATTGCTTGATGCATTCTTTATTAAGCGTTGAATCAAGCATTAAAGCTTCTGTTTGTTTTTCTACAAACAAAACAGAACAGATTTTTTGATTAATACTTTTTATTTGAATTAAGCCAATGGGTGATTCAAAATAAGATATTTGAAACGCGTCATTCATTTATTTTAATGACAAACTATCTGCAATTTTATTGTTGTCGCACATTAATGTACGGGATGGAAATTTACTATAGAGCAGTAAATCATGCGTTGCAAATAAAATACAACGTCCCTGCTTGCTTATATCTAGTAATATTTTCATAATTTCTTCCGACGTTTCAGGATCTAAATTGCCAGTAGGTTCATCAGCTAAAATTATTTCAGGGTCATTAACGAGTGCACGAGCAATACTTATTCTTTGTTGTTCTCCGCCAGATAATTGAAATGGCATAACTAATTCTTTGCTTTCCAAACCCACTTTTGATAATACATCTTTTACGCGGGTTTTTATTTTAACTTCGTCTTTCCACCCAGTTGCTTTCATTACAAAGCTTAGGTTTTCAAATACGTTTCTATCGCTTAATAATTGAAAATCTTGAAATACAATACCTAGTTTTCGTCTCAAAAAAGGAATTTCTTTTCGTTTTAAATTATGTAATTTAAAACCAGCAACCTCTCCAGATCCATTTTTTAATTCTATATCTCCATAAATAGTTTTTAATAAACTACTTTTCCCACTCCCCGTTTTACCTAATAAATAAACAAATTCGCCTTTGTTTATTTCTAAATTTAAATTAGTAATAACGGGTAAATCGCCCTGGTAGATAGTGGCATTTTTAAATTCAATAACAGAATCGTTAATCATAGCAAATAATTGTTTTGTGAAATTAAAAAAGTAATTGGCTTGTTATCATGTTTAATTAGCGCAAGTTTTAACAAGAGTGGGTTAATAACTACGTAATCAAGTTGTTAAGGGCGTTTATCTTAAAGTTAATTTTATAGACACAAATTACTTAAGTGTGACTTTAAATTTTTATAATTTTTTGTAACAATTTATTTTAACACGATTATATTACTATGATGATTAAAAAATATTCAATTAGTTTATTACTGCTAGTTATCTCCGGATGCTTGTTTTCTCAAAAGACACAATTTTACTCGGACAAGGATGCTTCCTATAAATTAGGATTAGAATTGTTTGATAAAAAGCAATATACAGCTGCCCAAAAAGTGTTTGTAGATTATACTAATTTGGTAAAAGGAAACACGTTGCTAAAAATAGATGCTGAATATTATGCAGCAGCATGCGGTATTGAACTTTTTCATAAAGATGGAGAGTGGCGAATGAAAGAGTTTATTGAACGTCATCCAGAAAGTAATAAAATAAAGTGGGCATATTTTTATATAGGAAAATCTAATTTTAGAAAAAAGAAGTATGAAGAGACCATTAATTTTTTAGAAAAAGTTGACATCTACGATTTAAATAAAGATGATTTGGCTGAGTTATATTTTAAAAGAGGGTATAGCTATTTCATTACGGCAAATTTTGAAAAATCAAAACCTGATTTATTTGAAATTAAAGATGTAGATAATAAATATGCGCATCCTGCCAATTACTATTATTCGCATATTGCGTATCATGAAAAAAAATATGAAATAGCGCTTCAAGGATTTAATCGATTATTAAATAATGAAACGTTTGGAGCTATTGTACCTTATTATATAACACAAATTTATTTCATACAAGGTAAATATGCTGACGTTGTGAAAAATGCACCAGCATTGCTAAACGATTCTTCTAAAATTCAAAAAGAAAGTGAGATTAATAGAATGATTGGCGAGTCGTATTTTAATCTAAAAGATTTTGCAAATGCATTAACTTATTTCAAAAAATCTGAAGTCATAGAAGGTTTTAATACTCAAGGAAATTATGAATTAGGATATTGTTATTATCAAATTAAGGATTATAAAAATGCCGCTTTAAAATTTGAAAAAGCAACTTCTGGAGCTGACAGTTTAGTTCAAAATGCATGGTATCATTTAGCGGATTGTTACATTCAAATGAATAGTAAGCTAAAGGGACGAAATGCATTTTATGCAGCATCAAATTTTACTAATGACCCAAAAATTACTGAGGATGCGTTATTTAGTTATGCTAAACTTTGCTACGAATTGTCATTTGCTCCTTATAATGATGCAGTGCTTGCATTTCAGAAATATATTGTACAATATCCCGAATCTCAAAGAAAAGTAGATGCTTTTAATTATTTAGTAAATGTTTATTCAACTACAAAAAATTATTCTCAAGCAATTGCCTCCATCGAAAAAATACAGCCACTAGATCCTATATTAAAAATTACGTATCAAAAATTAATTTATTTTAAAGGAGTTGAGTTTTTTAATAACATGGAGTTAGATAGTGCCAATCGATATTTTAAAAAATCTATTTCAGTTAATTTTGATAAAACCTATAATGCCTTATCTCAGTATTGGCTAGGTGAAATTTCATATATTAAAAAAGACTATTTGACGGCTATTCAAACTTGGAAAAACTTTCAGTTAAATGAAGGCGCTTTTAGTTTAAAAGAGTACGACCTATCAAATTATAATATTGGTTACGCTTATTTTCAGCAAAAAAATAAAAAAGATTATGAATATGCCAACATTTCATTTCGTAAATTTTTATTAACTAAAAACGCCTATGATTTAAAAAAGATGGCCGATGCAAATATTAGGACGGCTGATAGCTATTTTATGAATAACGTGTATCCTCAAGCATCTGATTATTATGAAACTGCGATTGCTTTAAATCAATTAGATGTTGATTATTGTATATATCAAAAAGCTTTGTGCAGCGGATTACTTAAAAATAATCAGGAAAAAATCAATGACTTAAAATTATTAGTTACAAAATTCCCAAAGTCAAATTATTTAGCCGCATCAATTTTTGAAACCGCCGAAACTTATAGTAAAGATTTAAACGATGGAGATAATGCAATTATTTATTATCAAAAAATACTTGACAACTATCCGCAATCTTCTTACGTCAACTCGTCACTTTCTGGTATTGGTTTAGTGCATTATAATAAAAAAGAAGACGATAAAGCATTTACTTACTTTGATCAAATAGTGAAGAAAGATAGCAAGGGCTCAGAAGCTAGGGAAGTGTTACCAATGATAAGAAAAATATTTGAAGCTCAGGGCAAGATTGATGAAATGGCTTCTTATTTTAATTCAGTAGGCAATCCATTAAATACAAATGAAATAGAATCATCGTTATATGATGCAGCAAAGGATGCATATTATAATCAGAAAAATTGCGATTTAGCAATGTCTAAATTTGATAGTTACATTAAAAAGTATCCCGAAGGAAAATATATTTCGGAAGCTCATTTTTGTTATGCTGAATGTGCATATAATAATGCACAATATGAATTGGCTTTGCCTTCTTACCAGTTTATCGTAAATAAATCTCGTGGTATTTATTCAGAAACGTCATTACTTAAACTTTCTTATTTGTTTTATAAGGATAAAAATTATGCCGAGGCTCTACCACTTTATCAAAAATTAGAAGAGTATGCGGAAGTGCCAGCTAATAAATTAAGCGGTAGAATAGGTGCAATGCGATGTGCTTTTAATTTAAAAATGTATGAAATAGCTTTAGATTTTTCAGGAAAAGTTCTTTATACAGAAAAAATTACGCCACAACAAACTAACGAAGCTAAGTATGATAAGGCAAAATCTTTATTCGAATTAAATCGTTTAGATGATGCATTGATTGAATTTAAAGCAATTCAAAAAAGTTCAAAAAACCTAACAGGAGCAGATGCTTTGTATCATATTGCTAAAATTCAGTTAACGAAACAAGATTATACCGCTGTTGAAAAAACAATAGGTAACTTAATTAGCTATGAATACTCAAATGATGATTGGAATAATAAGGGACTTTTATTATTAGCTGATTCCTATATTGCAAAGGGCGATGATGCTGCAGCAGAATTAATGTTGCAAACAGTTATTGATGGCAAACCAAGGCAAGAGTATGTAGATGAAGCTGCTAAAAAGTTAGAAGCATTAAAAGCTAAAAAAGCCAAAAGTGTACTTCAGGAAACGACTCAAAGTAATGATATGAAAGTTGAGTTTAAAGAGCAAAAAGGTGATAAAGATTTGTTTGATCAAATTATTGAAATGAAGCAGGACACCATAAATAATCAATAACATATTTTTTAATATACTATTATGAAGGACACCAAATATTACAATAGCGAAACTATCCTATCTTCTAGCAAGTATGGTAATTCGTTTATGTATGAAAAAGATCAAGAGCAACAAAAGCGAAAAATTAAAAAGTTACAATGGTTTTTTGTAATAATCTTAATTTTAGGCTATTTTGCTGCAGCATTAGCTCAAACTGGCATGAAAGATATTGAGTTAAAAGCAACCAGCGAATTTGAGCCAACTATAAAGGATGCTGTTAAATTGGGAGATTTACCCGAAATAACCGATACCGTAAAAAAGCTGACAAATATTAATTATAATATTTCCTCAACTCCATTAGTTTCTAAGTATGAGGTGATTAAAATTGATGCAGCTAAAATGCAAAATGAACCACTTTCTAAATTATACCATTCGTTATTAAAAGTTGGTATGGGAACATATACAACACCTTACGGCGAATTTTGGATAAATAGTTTACGCACCAGGGATGTTGTTTATGGAATACACGCTAAACATATATCTTCTGCAGCACATTTAAAGGATGTTGGATATAGCGGATATAGCGACAATGAAGGCGAATTATTTGGTAAAAAGTTTTATAAAAAGCACACACTAACTGGAGAATTTAACTATAAACGAAACGTGGTTAATTTTTATGGTTATGATACCACCGAATATAATATTCCTAAAAATGATATTAAGCAGCGTTATCAATTATTTGAACCAATTGTTAAATTACAAAGTCATTATACTGATAGTAATAAAATTAATCATGCAATTAAATTAGGTTATTATAACTTGACAGATATTTACAAAGTGGCTGAAAACAATGTTAAATTAAATACAGTTTTTAATACATTTATAAATAAAGAGCGCTTATTTGTTGCATTTGATGCTGATTATTATGATCATAAATTACCTAATGATACATTTAATAATACAATTATTAAGTTAAATCCTTACTTTGAAACTCATGGAAAAAAATGGATGCTTGACATTGGATTAGCTGCAACTTTAGATGCTTTTTCAAATAGAAGCTCTGCTAAGTTTTATTTTTATCCTCAGTTAAATGCTCAGTTTGATGTATATGAAAATATCATTATACCTTACGCGGGAATAAATGGAGGTTTACAAAAAAACTCTTTGCGCAGTTTATCAAACGAAAATCCTTTTATTACTTCTACTTTAAATTATAAAAATTCGAATACTAAAATAAATATGTTTGGTGGTTTAAAAGGAAATTTAAGTTCTAATACAAGTTATGATGTAAAAGCCAGTTATAGTATTGTGGATAGCATGCATTTTTTTGTAATTGATTATTCAAATAGTTTGGCATTAGATAATAAATATCAGGTATTTTATGATAATGCAGAATTATTTCAAGTTTCTGGTCAAGTAAAATATCAGCTCAAAGAAAAAATTAATTTTTTTGCAAAAGGTAATTATTACATGTATAAGACAGCAAATTTAGATTATGCATATCATAAACCAGATTTTGATTTAACATTTTCGGCTAATTATAATTTAAAAAGTAAAATTATTTTAAAGGCTGATGTATTTGTTATCGGAAATCAACATACATTGACAAAAGTTGAGGATAATTTGACTTATAAATTCCAACCAAAATTACTTACCGGAATAGTAGATGCTAATTTAGGGGCTGAATATCGTTACAGCAAGATGCTTTCTTTTTTTGTAAA
>JAIOZA010000016.1 GCA_021740825.1 Bacteroidia bacterium
TGTGTAAGGAAAACACAACCTAAGAGAGCAGAGGTAGTTATTGCTACCCTGTTTTCAAAGGAAAATATTTAAGACTAAACTACTATTTATTCTTTCTGGGCGTATTATTAATCATAGGAGGATTTTCGCTCGCATCCCTTACGCAGATAATGCAAAAAAATATTACATTTAAATTCTAAAACTAAAAACATGAAAACAATTATTACTTCCGAAAACGCTCCACTTCCTATTGGCCCTTATAGTCACGCAAACATGGTTCCTGCTTCTGGAAATATGTTATTTGTATCGGGGCAAGTTGCCAAAGATGCTAAAACAGGCGAATTAATATTAAGCGATATTAAAAGCGAAACTAAAAAAGTAATGGAAAACGTTACTGCTATTTTAGCTGATGCTGGGATGGATTTAACGCATGTAGTTAAAACCACCATTTTTATGAAAGACATGAATGAGTTTGGCGCCATGAATGAAGTGTATGGTTCATTTTTTACAGGTAACTATCCTGCTCGCGAAACAGTTCAGGTAGTAAGATTGCCATTGGATGTGAATGTAGAAATTTCTGTCATTGCAATAAAGTAAACATTGTTCTAAACAGAATGAAATTTAAAAAATAGTGTTTCATTTAGAAAATTCTACATGTTAATTTTTCGATTACAGAATGAAACATATTTGAAAATTTAAATGAAATTTATGATTATAAAAATAACTTGTAATTTGTTTTGTAATTCCTGCCAAAAAATTATATTTGTAAGATAAGGAATTATTATGCAAAAGGAAGTTTTATCAAGCGCTCAAGGTTTACAATTTGAGGATTTTAAAAAAATTGTTTTAGATGATTTTCGTATTATAAATGAAAGTCGACAAACAAGTTTATTGGGCCGGAAAGAAGTATTAACCGGAAAAGCCAAATTTGGCATTTTTGGTGACGGTAAAGAATTGGCCCAAATTGCCATGGCTAAGGTTTTTCAAAATGGCGATTTTAGAAGTGGTTACTACAGAGATCAAACTTTTATGATGTCTATTGGTCAACTAACGCTACAACAATATTTTGCTGGTTTATATGGCCATACAGATTTAGAAAAAGAGCCTATGAGTGGCGGAAGACAAATGGGTGGTCACTTTGGTACACATAGTTTAAACCCAGATGGTACGTTTAAAAATTTAGCTAATCAAAAAAATTCGTCAGCAGATATTTCTCCAACAGCAGGTCAAATGCCGCGTTTGTTGGGTTTAGCTTATGCTTCACATTTTTATAAAGTAAATGAAAATTTACATCAAGGTAAATTCTTAAATTTCAGTAATAAAGGAAACGAAGTAGCCTTTGGAACCATTGGCGACGCCTCTACTTCCGAAGGATTATTTTGGGAATCTATCAACGCAGCCGGTGTATTGCAGGTGCCAATGCTAATAAGCGTTTGGGATGATGGTCACGGTATATCTGTTCCAAAAAAATACCAAACCACAAAAGAAAGTATTTCTGAAATTTTAAAAGGCTTTCAAAGAGAAAATGGAAGTAATGGCTACGAAATATTTAAAACAAAAGGTTGGGATTACGCACATTTATGCGAAACTTACGAAAAAGCAGCAAAAGTTTGTCGCGAACAACATGTGCCTGTATTGGTGCATGTAGAAGAAGTTACTCAACCGCAAGGTCACAGCACATCCGGCTCTCACGAGCGTTACAAATCAAAGGAACGTTTGCAATTTGAAATAGAATTTGATTGTATTAAAAAAATGCGCGAATTTATTATTCAAAATGCATTGGCTGATGATGCAACTTTAAATACTATTGAAGAGGAAGCAAAAAATGCAGTGAGAGTTGCTAAAAATGCAGCTTGGACTGATTATTTATCGCCCATTAAATCAGAAATTGCGGAAGTATCCGGCATATTTGATGAATTAATAAAAGGAGTAAATGGCGACCAAATCAGTGCGATAAAAACTGAAATAAACTCAATTAAAGAGCCCTACAGAAGAGACTTACATAACGCTGTAAAAAAAGTATTGCGTCTTTCAAAATCTGAAACAAATGTTTCACGCTCAAAATTAGCCGATTGGTTGCGTTTAGATAATATCGAAAATGCAGATAGATATAGTTCTCACTTAATGTCGCAATCATCACAACAAGTATCTTCTGTTAATAAGGTAGCTGCGGTTTACAATGAAGAAAAACAAGTTGATGGCAGAGAATTGTTACGAGAAAACTTTGATTATATTTTAAATAAATACCCCGAAACACTTATTTTTGGAGAGGATTCTGGGAAAATTGGTGGAGTAAACCAAGGCTTAGAAGGATTACAAGCAAAATATGGTGAACATAGGGTTTTTGATACCGGCATTCGTGAAGCTACAATTATGGGGCAAGCAATTGGTTTAGCAATGCGCGGTTTAAGACCCATTGCAGAAATACAATACTTAGATTATTTATTGTATGCGCTTCAAATTATGAGTGATGATTTAGCAACCGTGCAATGGAGAACAAAAGGCATGCAAAAAGCACCAGTTATTATTCGTACTCGCGGTCACAGATTAGAAGGTGTTTGGCATAGTGGATCGCCAATGGGAATGATTATTAGTTCTTGCAGAGGAATTAATGTTTGTGTTCCAAGAAATATGACGCAAGCTGCCGGCTTTTATAATTTGTTGTTAGAAGCTGATGAACCAGCTTTGGTAATTGAGCCTTTAAATGGTTATCGTTTAAAAGAAAATTTACCGTCCAATATTGGAGAATATAAAATTGCATTAGGAATTCCTGAAACATTAAAAGAAGGTTTGGATATAACCCTCGTAACGTATGGTTCATCAATTCGTATTGCGCAGGAAGCTATTAAACAATTAGAACAACATTCAATTTCGGTTGAACTAATTGATGTACAAACCTTATTACCATTTGATACAAATCACACAATTGTTGAATCTTTAAAGAAAACAAACCGCGTGGTATTTTTTGATGAAGATGTGCCTGGTGGTGCTAGTGCATTTATGATGCAAAAAGTTATAGAAGAGCAAGGTGGTTATAAGTATTTAGATTCGAAACCGATAACCATTGCTTCTAAAGAACACAGGCCTGCTTATGGTTCAGATGGAGATTACTTTAGCAAACCAAGTGCTGACGATGTATTTGATGTAATCTACAAAATTATGTCTGAGGTTAACCCAAGTAAATACCAAGCCATTTATTAATTACTTTTTAATTTTTATCAAATACAATTATTACTTTTGATTGATTTTTTATAACAATAGACATGAAACTAAAACGATATATTTTTTCTATTTTATTTACAAGCTTGATAATTAATTTATCAGCTCAGGAACCTAAAAAGGATGAAAAAAAAATTCAGGAAGTTGTACCTATTTTGCAAGATCCTATTTCAATGCCTCCTAACGAAGATGGATCAATTCCAGTTGATACAAATCCTCCGAAAGGAATGAATGCTTCTGAAATTTTAAAACGTGCCGTAAATTTCATAAAAAGGGAATCAACAAAGTACACAAAAGGTAGTGGCGTTACTACAGCAAGCAAAGCAGAATGTATAGCAACCTTTAACTATAAACCAAAAGAATTAAATCCGGAAGCCGACTTGCAAGGCACTATTACAATGCACATAAGTATTGATGCTAAAGAAGGAAAATATAGATATACTATTTCAAAGATTAACCATAATGCAATAAAAACAGAACTTTCGGGTGGAGATATTTTTAGCGAAGTACCTAAATGTGGTAGCATGAATTTACCGACTGCGATGTGGAAACGTATTAAAAGTGAAGCTCTGAAGCAAAGCGCCATTGTTGTTAATGATATAAAAGAAGCAATGTCCATATCAAGTACAACTCCTGTTAATTCAGATGAATGGTAGCAGTTTCCTAAATATCTACATAATATAAGTCCCGTTTTCGGGACTTTTTTTTGAACCAATTAATTACATAATGAATTCGTTAGAACTATATACACAAAAAGAGATAACACAACTTACTAGAAAAAGAAGTACCGAAGTTAAAATTGGCGAAGATGTTGTTGTATTAAAATCTTTAAATAACTGGGAGCAGGAATTACAAAATACAAATTGCACCTATGTACTTTTAGGAATTCCAGAGGATATTGGTGTAAAAGCTAATTATGGACGAGGAGGTGCTCATACAGCATGGAAACCAGCTTTAGAAAGTTTTTTGAGTCAGCAAAGTAATGAGTTTTTCAATGCAAAAAATATCTGTGTATTAGGACATATTTATGTTGATGACTTAATGGCAAAATCAAACAATCTACACACAAAAAATAAAAATGATATTATTGAATTGAGAAATTTAGTGGAGCAATTAGATAGTCGTGTAAGCGAGGTTATCGAAAAAATTGTACGCTGCAATAAAATGCCAATTATTGTTGGTGGTGGACATAACAATTCTTACCCAATCATAAAAGGCTGCTCATTAGCATTAAAACAAAAAATAAATGTGATTAATTGCGACCCTCACACTGACTTTAGACCATTAGAAGGTCGTCATAGCGGAAATGGATTTAGCTATGCCTTTCATGAAAACTTTATAAATCGTTATTCTGTATGTTGCATGCATGAGCAATATAATACTGCAAGTGTATTGCAAGATTTTACTAAAAATAACAGCCAATTATATTACACTACATACGAAACTATTTTTGTTCGAGAATCTATAACATTTACCGGAGCTCTTACTCAAAACATCAACTTTATAAAGAATCAAATGTGCGGAGTAGAAATTGATTTAGACGCTATTACCAACGTTCCATCCAGTGCAAAAACTAGCAGTGGCATTTCACCTATTCAAGCAAGGCAATATGCTTATCAATGTGGCAACAAATTAAATACTCCCTATTTTCATATTGCGGAAGGAGCTCCAATATTATCGCATATCAAAGCTGATAATAAGACAGGGAAATTAATTGCGTATTTAATTACAGATTTTATTAAAGGTTTATCTGACAAGGAGTGATATAACTATTTAGTTTTGAAATAACGCAAACTTTAAATAAGATTCTTTGAGTAAAAAATCGAATAAAATGTAAATTTAAAAGTCGCGAAACTTTATTATTTGCCTAAAAAACTATTGTAAGTATATTCAGTTTTAATTTGTTTAAAAGTTTATGGAGTAATTTCTTAACAAGCACTTACAGAAACATAAGGTTACAAACAATTTCACTACTGATTATCAGTCATTTAAAAATCAATGTTAACCATTTGTTAAGTTTGCTTTACGTACTTAAAATTTGTAGATTCAATAATTAGAAAGTAATGAGCATTTTTGCTCTACCTAATCACAATTATGCAAAACTTTGACAACCAAAATAAAACCCGCAAAAAATTATTTAGTCCCTTAACTACTAATGAAGTTGGTAAATTGCAACCTCAATCTATCGAATTAGAGGAAGCTGTTTTAGGTGCCATGCTATTAGAAAAAGATGCATTGAGCACAGTAATTGACGTGTTATCTCATGAAACATTTTACAAAGAACAAAACGGAATTATTTTTAAAGCAATTTACAACCTTTTTAATCGCTCTGAACCAGTTGATATTTTAACAGTTACTCAAGAATTAAAACGAAGTGGTGAACTTGAGTTAGTTGGTGGATCATTTTATGTTTCATCATTAACAAATCGTATTGCCTCTTCTGCAAATATTGAGTATCACGCTCGTATTGTAGCACAAAAGTATTTGCAACGCGAATTAATTCGTATTAGCACAGAAACTATCAAATCAGCTTATGAAGATAGCACTGATGTATTTGAATTATTAGATTCAACTACTCAACATATTTTTGAAATCTTAGATTCCAATGTTCGCAGGCAGCATGTGGGAATGACATCATTAATTGCAAAAGCTATTGAAGAAATAGAAATAGCAGCGAAGCAAACGGATGGTTTATCAGGAGTACCTTCTGGATTTACTGCTTTAGATAGAATTACTGGCGGTTGGCAAAAATCAGATTTATTAATTTTAGCTGCCCGTCCCGGCATGGGTAAAACAGCTTTTGTTGTTACCATGGCAAAAAATGCTGCGGTTGAATTTAATAAACCAGTAGCTATTTTTTCTTTAGAAATGTCTTCTATTCAATTAGTAAAGCGTTTAATCTCTTCGGAAACAGAAATTGCCCAAGATAAAATTTTAAAAGGAAATTTAGATAATCATGAATTTGTTCAACTAAATGAACGAATTAAAAAATTATCAGTTGCACCACTATATATTGATGATACCCCTGCTCTATCCATTTTTGAATTGCGCGCTAAAGCTCGACGCTTAAAGGAACAGCAAAAAATTGAATTAATAATAATCGATTATTTACAATTAATGAGCGGTGGGCCAGACAGCAGAGGAAATCGTGAGCAGGAAATTTCGGCTATTTCTCGTGGCTTAAAATCATTAGCAAAGGAATTAGAAATACCCATTATTGCACTTTCTCAATTAAGCCGTCAGGTTGAAAACAGAGCTGGTGGCAGCAAACGCCCACAACTCAGTGATTTAAGAGAATCGGGAGCTATTGAGCAAGATGCTGATATGGTAATGTTTATTTATCGACCAGAATATTACGGCCTTGAGGTGGACGAAAATAACCAATCAACAAAAGATAGAGCAGAAATTATTATTGCTAAAAATCGTCATGGGTCTATTACTGATGTATCACTAAAGTTTATTGGACAATATGCCAAGTTTACCGATTTAGATTATAATGAAGGTTCTGATATGTATACAACTAATAATGCAAGTTCAGGTATTCAACAAAATACAGAATTTTTATCACAACCAAACACTAAAACAGTACAATCTACCAAGTGGGATGATGATGATAAGCCCAACTCAGATATTATAAGAAGAAACGATATAGATGAAGTGTTTTAAGACTGCCAATAAGAGAAACTTCTTGATTTCATAATTGACTCAAAAATGTAGTTAATTATAAAATGAAATTATATTGAGATGAATTTTTGTCATTTTTAATTTAGAAAAAACTACTTCATATTGATAAATTGCAATGGTATTTCGTAGTCGCCTTTGCGACATAGAGCTATTACAGCTTGCAAATCATTAATACTTTTAGCAGAAACTCTAATTATATCATCCATCATTTGAGCGGTTACTTTTAATTTACTATCCTTAATATCTTTCAGTATTTTTTTTGAAGCTTCTTTTTCAACACCTTGACGAACTTTTATTTCTTTCTTAATAATCATTCCTGAAGGGTAATGGGGTTTACTTTCATCTAAACAACGCGGATCTAAACCTTGTTTTATCATTCGACTATGAATTGAATCAATAATAGCTGTTAAACGCATATCATGCTCAGTAACAATGGTTATCAACATATCTTTTTTATTCAACTCAATTTCACTTTTAGAATCACGAAAATCAAATCTATTTAATATTTCTTTTTTCGCAACATTAATAGCGTTATCAAGTGTTTGTGGATCAGCTTTACTTGCTATGTCAAAAGATGGCATCGTATTTTAGTTTTATTTATGAGTAAAAATAATTTTCGCAATAAAAGTATATATTTTTGTTTGTAAATTGTGTATCAATTTTAAATTGGTATCAATATATTTGAATAAACTCCAACTAATTATGATGGTAAAGAAACTGATTTTAGGAATACTATTTTTACTCGCAACGCATATAACATTTGCACAAAAAATTCTACAATTCAACTCAGATTCAGTAAAATTCATTAAAGAATTAAACGAGTATTTCTATGAAAATTCGGCAAATAAAAAAGAAGCTGAAGTTTACATGTCTGAATTTAGTAAATTTTGGAAGTCACCAGATTTTTCAAGAAAATACAAGGAAGCTATCTACAGTACTTGTAATTCAATGTTGCAAAGAAAACTAAAGCCTTATCCATATTTTATTAATTATTTAAACTCTGTCGTAAATTTTATTAAGTCACAGCAAAATCCTGACGTTTTTGACAACTGGCAACTATGCATTGAAAAAATGTTTAATTCCAAGAAAATAAAAAACTTTGGAGAGTACCTGGAGATGAGTGAAAATATTTTTTTAAAAAATATATTTTACAAATCTCCAACATATAGTTATCTGAGCTTAGAAACCAACTATAAATTTGAATTTGATTCAGTTCCGAAAGTTATATTTCCAAAGTTTACTTTAATTGGAAAAAGTCCGCGTGGTGATTCTATTTCAATAGAAAATATTGAAGGAATATACTACCCTTCTTGGGGAAAATTTGTTGGCAAGGGTGGTAGGTTAAGTTGGAGCCGCACTGGTGTTGGCAATGATGTTTATGCAGATTTAATTAGAGTAACATTAGAATGTAAAACCGGAGGTTACTTTTCAGATTCAGCAACATTTATCGGAAAACAGTATTTTGATGTTCCTCAAAAAGGACGCGTTCATGATAAAATTATTACAGAAAATGGAGATCCTACATATCCCCGCTTTGACTCCTATAGTAAAAGATTATTAGTAAAAAATATATATCCCGATGTTGATTTTGATGGCGGTTTTGGCATGAGAGGAAATAAATTTGTTGGTTCTGGAAATGCACAAAATCCTGCAAAACTATTGTTTAAAAGAAACAATGCAAGGTTCCTTGAAATATCAGCAAGGGCTTTTTCAATGACAAAAGAAAAAATAAATGCGAAACCAGCTTCTGTAAAATTCTTTTTAGATAAAGATTCCATTATACATCCAGGTTTAAGTTTTGTTTACCAAGTTGAAAAAAAAACATTGACCCTATTACGAACAGATGATGGTTTAGAAAAATCACCCTTTTTTAATTCGTACCATAAAGTTGATATGTACTTTGAACAATTAGTTTGGAAAATTGATGAACCTAAAATAGAATTTAATTTTTTACCAACTAACAATCAAGGTGAGGCGTTTTTTGAATCTCAAGATTTCTTTTCGAGAGGAAGGTTAGAGGCAATAAAAGGCTCTGATAATATAAGCCCGGTCATCAAAATGAATGATTATTACAACAACAATGGCAATAACCTGACCTTTACAGTAGTAGATTTTGCAAAATACGTTAAGAATCTAGCAGTAGATTTAAGGCCCATTATTTTTAAAATGGCCAATTTTGGCTTAATCTATTACGAACCAGAAACTGATTTGGTAACTATTAGACCACGATTATTTGATTATCTTAAAAATTCAAAGCATGAGAAAGATTACGATATTTTAACAATACACTCATTTTTTTCTGAGGTGTATAGAAATAAGGCTCCTAATCAAAATAATGCCACATTAAGTTTAGTAAATAACTGCTATGATATAACAATAAGAGGCGTAGAAAATATTTTATTGAGCGATACTCAAAAAGTTTTTGTGTTCCCAAAACATAACGAATTAGTGTTAAAAAGAAATCGAACTATTGATTTTTCAGGTACAGTGGCTTCCGGTAAATTCGAATTTCATGGAAAAGATTTTGTTTTTGATTATGATTTATTTAAAGTGAAAATGAAAACGATTGATTCTTGCCGAATATATGTAGTTGCCAGAGAACCTGATATTAATGGTAATTTTTTGTTTAAAAAGGTGCAAACTGTAATTGAAAATTTAAATGGAGAATTGCGGATTGATGCTCCAAGAAACCATAGTGGATGGGGAAAAGCGCCAACATTTCCATCGTTTCAAAGCTTTAAAGAAAGTTATACATACTATGATAAAAAAACAATATTTAAAGGGGTGTATAATCGCGATAAATTTTATTATAAACTAGATCCATTTACAATGGATAGTTTAGACAATTTTAGAAATGAAGGTTTGATTTTTGAAGGGGAATTTTCCTCTGCGGGCATCTTTCCAACTTTTAGAGAACAATTGTCTCTGCAAACTGATTATTCTCTTGGATTTATAAGAAAGACACCACCCGGAGGATTTCAAGTTTATGGCGGTAAAGCAAATTTTGAAAATGAAATAAAATTAAGTAATAAAGGTTTACATGCAGATGGCGATTTAAAATACGTAACATCGACAACTAAATCAAAAGACTTTTTATTCTTTCCAGATAGTATGAATACGATGGCAAATTCATTTGATGTGAAAGAACAAATATCACCAATTGAATTTCCTCAAGCTCATGGTGACACAGTGCTTGTTCATTGGATGCCTTACAATGACTTATTAAATGCTACAAATAAAGCAAGTCCTTTTAAAACCTATAACGGAAAATGCACCTTTAAAGGAAAATATTCATTAAGTCCACTTGAATTGCATGGAAATGGAATAATTGATTTAATAAAAGCAGATTTATCATCTCGTAATTTATTATTTAAGCAGCATCAAATTTTTGCTGATACATCAAATTTTCGATTAAAATCTGTTGATGAGGACGGTCTAAATTTTTATTCAAACAACTTAAAAGCTAATGTTGATTTAGAAAAACGTTTTGGTGAATTTATTGCTAATGGTAAGGCAACGATAGTTAATTTTCTTAAAAACCAATATATCGCTTATATGGAGCGATTTAAGTGGTTCATGGACTCTGAAGAAGTACAGTTTGGTGACGAATCTAAAAAAATTGACGGAAACGTTGAGAACGCTGTTGATTTAACTGGCCCAGAATTTATATCCGTTCATCCCAAACAAGATTCGTTGCGTTTCTTAGCACCTGCTGCAAAATACAATGTTAAAAAATCAATTATAAATTGTATTAATGTTCCTTTTATTAATGTTGCAGATGCTAGACTTTTTCCAGATTCCGGCAAAGTTGTAATTTACAAAAATGCAATTATTGATACACTCGAACACTCAACCATACTTGCTAATACAGTTACAAAATACCACACCATTAGAAACGTTACGGCTAATATTTTTGGACGAAAAAACTATTTAGCCACGGGCGACTATCAATATTTAGATGAAAATGAGAAACCTTATCTAATTAAATTTAATACAATAAAACCTGATACAACAGGCCAAACCGTTTCGGAAGGTATTATCAGTGAAGAATCTAAATTTCAATTCAATGATTATTTTAGTTTTGCAGGACAAGTATTTTTGTATGCTTCTAATAAATTTTTAAACTATCAAGGAGGAACAAAAATTGTACATGCCTGCGGAAAAATTGGTAAGGCATACTTGAAATTTGATGGAGAAATTGATCCCAAGGAAATTTTAATTCCATTACCTGCTAATACTACCGATATGAATGGTAAACCAGTTGGCTCAGCAATTATTTATGGGCAGGATACCAATATGGTTTATTCATCATTTGTTTCGTTACGAGGTGGAAAAAAAGACGTTGATATCCTCAGTGCAAATGGCTTCTTAGGGTTTGATAAAACTACAAAGGAATATAGAATTACAAACAAAGATAAATTTGTTGAACAATCTTTACCAGGTAATTATATTAGTTTAAATACTAACAATTGTAAAGTTTATGCTGAAGGTAAAATGGATTTGGGAGCTGATTTAGGTCAAGTTCAATTTAACACCATTGGGATTGCAACACATAGCACTATAAATGATTCAGCTACATTTGAATTAATGAGCACCATTGATTTCTTTTTCGACAAAGGCGCATTAAAGAAAATGATTAAGGATGTTGAAATTTATAGTAATTCTCTTTCGCCTATCGATTTTGGTAGCCAAGTATTTAATAAGGGAATTACAGAGATATTAGGAAAAGAAAAAGCAGACAAGGTGATTGCAGATTTAAATTTAAATGGAAATATCAAAAAATTCCCTGATGAATTTGAAAAAACTTTCCTAATTACTAATACCAATATGAGGTATGATAGAACGAGTCGTTCATTTTTATCAATAGGTAAAATTGGCTTAGGTACTATTAATAAATCTGAAATTTACCGCCAAGTTCCGGGTTATTTGCAAATACAAAGGAAAAAAGGTGGAGATAATTTTACACTTTATTTTGAATTTGACTCTCAAACCTGGTACTTTTTTAATTACTTTAAAGGGGTAATGAATGTAGTAAGCAGCAATCAAGAATTTAACAAAACAATTAAGGACCTTAAATCAAAAGATAAAAAACAAGATGTTAAAACGGGACCAAACTTTCAATTTACTTTATGCAATCCTGCAAAGCGCGATATGTTTGTAAGAAAAATGAACACCGTTAATAGTAACGAAGAATAAAAATCGCATAAAAATCCTTTAATTCAAAAAGACCTCACTAACTTAAAGTGAGGTCGTTTTGAATTGTGTCATTTAATCGAAAAAGATTCTAAACTAATTTATGGCTACCGGCATAGTTTTAGGTGCTTTTATTTGATAGGTTAATATTAACTTCTTACTATCCTTTGCCTGAACGTTAATTCTCCATTTCAAAATCCCTGTAACATCATCATATTTTGCTCCAGATAATTCCTTTCGTTCAATGGTTATACTTTTATCATAAGTCAATGGTAGCTGATCCTCTATATCCATTTCAATTTTTATAGTTCGAGAATTTTTAATTAATACCTCAAAGGTATACTGATGTAAAATATCATTTTCTAAAACTTTTTGAGTGCATTTTTCTTTAATTTTATGACGCTTAATGGCAATATTTTTATCAATTCCAAGTGATAATTGAATAGTATCTTCAGTACCTCCAGGGCTTAAATTTGTTTTGCCTACATAAGTACCATCGTAGTAAACAGAGACCTCGCCCGCCATGGCAATAGCATCTTCCCAATCGGGCAATACAGCAGTTAAATAAACATTATTATTTAATTTTGGAATAGCTTTGTAACGGTAAAACGTTTTTAAATTCTTAACCAAAATAGCTGCAATATGTGATTTGCCATCACTCGGAATGTTGTAATTTAATCTAATTTCATATTCAGTTTCAATTACATTTTCTGAAACAGTAGTATAGTCTGAAGCGTTTTGTGCAATTGCATTTTCGTTCAAAACCGATGAGGAATGTTCTTTATCGGCTTCTAAATATGATTTACCAGCTATGCTCGGCATTACATCTCCATTTACTTTTTTGTTTTTATATACATTTGGCGTATATCCTAAAATCCATGTTGAAAGATTTGGAAGATCATAAGAACGATTTGGATTAGCTGTAGAAAGGATTAGCTTTACATTGCCCCAATCAATTCCTGATTGCTGATGAATTTGAGCTTTGTAAGTCAACTTTACATTTTGTTCATTTGAAATTGCTCTTAAATCATAAGAAGGAGTCCAACCAGCATTGCTGATATAGTAATTTAAATTAACCAATGCTTGAACCGCTTGCTCAGCAATTACATGAACAATTATTCTATAATCTATTTTTTCAACTTCACCTGAATTATTTTGATTTGCCAACTCATTGCTAACATTAACAAGTCGTTCATTTAAAACAGCTTTCTTTGCTTCCATCTTTTCGCGTTCTCGTTTTAATCGTAATTGCTCTGAATTTATATTAAATAATTTTTCTCTTAAATAGGAAAGCCCATCTTTTAAAGATGCTATGCTATCTCTTTTTGATTGCCCTTTATATAAACCATAATTTAACAACACATTTTTCTCAGTACTTAAGGCATCCGATTTTAAATTAATATCCTCTATTAAATAATTCAATTCTTGAATACTATCATTAACATGCTTAAGTAATTTTTTATAGCGCACATCTCCATTTAGTTTTTCTTTATCTAGTTCAGGATAATGAATTTCATGCTGAATGTCTGCAATAATAAAATTTCCATTACCCGATGCTTGAATGGCAGAAGTGTTAATACAGTTTTCTAAGCCAGAAAACAATAATGTGTTTTGCCCGGCTACTAAATTTACCAAGGCGCTACGATGAACTTGTGCCCCTTGGGTGTAAACTATAATTTTTTCAGGTTTTGATTTAATTACTTTTTGTGTTTCTGTAGCGCTAGCTTTAACTATTGTTAAGCTTAAGGCAAAGATTAATAGTGTTTTCATAAAATAGTTTTTTAGAATTTCTATTTAGATGACTACAAACTAAAAAATCCATAAATAAAATTAAATATTCTTTTTTAGGGGGCTTTTTACAAAGAGAGAGCGAAAATTATTTTTGTAATATTTTCAACGCAGTTCTATTTAAGTATTGAGTTTAATTTTGCTAAATGAGAATATACGCGTGAAGGATTGATGTGAAAATCCTTTTGTGAGGAACGAACAAAAGATTGTAACTGAAAGCCTGGTCCGCCAGCTGGCGGGACATGCCCAAAATCACAAAAAATTACCTGGCTAAACTAGTGTTATAAGGAATACGATTAATAATAGAACGACCTAATGTTACTTCATCAGTATATTCTAATTCGTCGCCAACAGCTATCCCTCGGGCAATTGCAGATAATGTTACATTAAAGGATGCCAACTTCTTAAAAATAAAAAAGCTAGTAGTTTCACCTTCCATGGTAGCATTTAACGCTAAAATAATTTCTTTAATTTCTTGGCTAGTTACTTTTGCAACTAACGAATCAATGTTAAGGTTACTTGGTCCAATGCCTTCCATTGGAGAAATTAATCCACCCAATACATGATAGACGCCTTTATATAGACCTGTGTTTTCAATTGCCATTACATCTCTATAATCTTGAACAACACATACTAAGTGTTGATTACGAATTGGATTAGCACAAACCTCGCAAATATCATGATCAGAAATAGTATGGCAATTTTTACAAAATTTTAAATCGTGCTTTAATGCTTTTAAAACATCCGAGAAATTAGTAATATCTTGTGTGTCTTGGTTTATTAAATGCAAAACATAACGCAAAGCCGACTTTTTTCCTACACCAGGTAAACTTGAAAAATGCCCAACTGCTTGCTCTATCAATTTAGAAGTAAATTCCACTTTTTAATTTATTAATTTTTACAATACCTTCTAATTTAAATAATATAATACACTTTAAGTTGATGTTACGCTTGGTAAAGGTATTATTTTAAAACTCAGGGTTTATTTTCTATAAAATAAACACTACAATAAAACTCTAAATTATAAAATTTGATAGAATTGACATACAAATGTGAAAAACTGTTGAAATAGTTATTTTTTAAGTGCAGGTATTTGAGTAATATTGATAATTAAGCCAATACGTTAAACCAACCAGGATGATTTTTGCTAAAAAGATTAGTTATTCAGTATTAATTATTATCACCTTTCTATTATTTACAATAGCATGCAAAGATAATCGAAATGAAAATGAAGATAGAACTGTTTTTAATTACAATGAAATGGCGGGAATTTCAGGCTTAGATCCTGCATCAGCAAATAATTTGGAAGATATTTGGGCTGTTAATCAATTGTATAATGGCTTAGTACAATTAAACGATTCGTTACAAGTTGTTCCTTGTATTGCAAAAAGATGGGATATAAGCGATAATGGGTTAACTTATACCTTTATTTTAAGAAAAGATATCTATTTTCATGATAATAAGTGCTTTAAGAACGAAAAAGGAAGGCAAGTTACTGCAAAAGATTTTGTTGCTTCATTTAATAGATTATACGACGCACGAGTGAGTAGTGCAGTATCCTTGCTAAACTCTATAGATAGAACAGAAAAAACAGAATACAAAGGTTTTCTTGCAACAAACGACTCTACATTTATTATTCATTTAAAAGAGCCAACTAGTGCATTTTTAAGCATACTAACCATGAAATATTTTTCTGTAATTCCTGCAGAAGCCCTCGAATTTTATGGCCAAGAGTTTAGACGAAACCCAGTTGGAACTGGTCCGTTTAAATTTAAATTTTGGGAAGAAGGCACAAAATTGGTTTTACTTAAAAATGATAATTATTTTGAATTTGATGGTAAAAATCGCCTGCCCTACTTAGATGCTGTAACCATTTCATTTATAAAAGATAAGGAAACAGCTTTCATGGAATTATTAAATGGAAAATATGATATGCTCAGTGGTGCCGATGCATTCAATATAAATGAAGTACTAGATAAAAACGGAAATTTAAAACAGGTTTATGGCGAGAAATTCGTCCTACAAAAACAAAATTATTTAAAAACAGATTATCTAGGAATATTGGTAGATGAAAATATTGAGATTGTTAAAAACTCACCTTTGAAAATCAAATCGATTAGGCAAGCTATTAATTATGGATTTGATAGAGAAAAAATGGTGAAATTTTTTAGAAACAATATTGGTTACCCAGCAACATCTGGTTATATACCGCATGGATTGCCATCTTTTAACGATAGCATTGTGAAAGGATACACTTACAATCCGGATAAAGTAAGACAACTATTACTTGAAGCTGGGTACCCAGATGGGAAAAATTTACCTGAAATTACATTACATACTACAGATAATTATTTAGAACAAACTGAATTTATTCAAGCTCAACTAGCTGAAAATAATATTAAAGTAAATGTGAGTGTTGACAAACCTGTAGTTTTAAGGCATGCTGTATCTAGCTGTGAATATAATTTATTTAAAAAATCATGGGTTGGCGATTATGCTGATGAAGAGAATTTTATGAGTTCATTTTACAGCAAAAACTTTTGTCCTGTTGGTTCTAAT
The DNA here is from genome assembly GCA_021740825.1 of Bacteroidia bacterium. Taxonomy (GTDB): domain Bacteria; phylum Bacteroidota; class Bacteroidia; order B-17B0; family Aurantibacillaceae; genus UBA4416. Next base: position 16,423 of record JAIOZA010000016.1, read on the forward strand.
TACACGCATTACAAAAACATGGAATTTGACTTACTATTTGAAAAAGCAATTCATGAATCAAATAGAGATATTAAAACCAAGTTATATCAGAAGATGGATCAATTATTAATTGATGACGCGCCAATTATTCCATTGTACTATGACCAAGTTATTAGATTAGTGAGAAAAAACATTACCGGCTTACAAACAAATGCAATGAACTTATTGAATTTAAAACTAGTAAAGAAGGAATTGCAAAAATAAGAGTTTAATGTTTTAATCATTTCATTTAATCATTAACTTTAGAGTTTTGTGATTTTTAAAAAACATTAAATCTTTAAATTTTAGAAAAACTAAAGAGTTAAATACATTACAAATTATGTGGAAATATTTTTCAGGAATACTATTAAGAAATAAAGCTGTATTTGCTTCGATTATAATAATTTCAACAGCTTTTATGGGTTATAAAACAAGTCAGGTTGAATTATCTTACGACTTTGCTCAAATTTTACCAAACGATGATAGCACATTTATTGAATATCAAAATTTTAAAAAGAACTTTGGTGAAGATGGAAATGTAATGGTTATTGGTTTTGAAGATAAAAACCTCTTTCAATTTCAAAAATTTAAAGATTGGTATGAGCTTAGTAAAACCATAAAAAATATTCAGGGTATAAAAGATATCATGTCTGTGCCAACCGTTTTTAAATTTATAAAAAATGACAGTTTACAAAAATTTGATTACGTTCCTTTAATTCAGAAACCACTATTAAATCAGCAAGATGTTGATAGCATTAAGGCCGACTTTTTAAATTTACCTTTTTACGAAGGTATAATTTATCATAAAGAAACAGGTGCCAATTTAATGGCAATTACTTTTACAAAAAAAGATTTAAATTCAAAAAGACGATTAGAAATTGTAGCAGAAATTAAATTATTAGCAGAGTCATTTGCTAAAAAACATTCCATTGAAATGCATTTTTCTGGTATGCCTTACATTCGTTCGCAGGTAATGACAAAGGTTTCTCATGAAATGACTCTCTTTTTAATTTTAGCAATAATAGTTACTGCTATCATATTATGGGTGTTTTTTAGATCTGGTAATGTCGTATTATTTTCACTTATCATTACTGCATTTGGCGTGTTATGGTCAATGGGAATATTAGTATTGTTTGGCTATAAAATAACTATTTTATCAGGATTAATTCCGCCATTAATAATGGTTATTGGATTACCAAACTGCATATTTTTAATTAATAAATACCATAGCCAATTTGTTTTACATGGCAATAAAATAAAAGCCATCACACGCAGTATTGAAACAATAGGTGTTACACTGTTTTTAGCTAATATTACAACTGCTATTGGTTTTGGAGTGCTGTACTTTACCAAAAGTTCTATGTTGGTTGAATTTGGATTAGTATCATCAATAAGTGTAATGGCAACCTATTTTATTACGCTTATTTTGGTTCCCATTGTTTTAAATTTATTACCTACTCCAAAAACAAAGCACACCAAACATCAAGAAGGAAAAGTAATTAATAAAGCTTTAGACATTGTTGACTATTTAGTTCAAAAACGTAGAACTGGTATTTATATAGTTACAGCTGTAATTACCGCAATTTGTTTTTGGGGTATGACTTTTATTGATATGAATGGTTTTGTTGTAGATGATCTTCCAAAAAAAGACCCAATCTACACCGATTTACATTTTTTTGAAAATAATTTTAATGGTGTATTACCTTTTGAAATATCAGTGGACTCAAAAAAAGAAAATGGATTATTTGCAAATAACGCTCAAGCGATATACAAAATTAAAGCAATGCAAAAAGTATTTGAGGCTTATCCAATATTCTCAAAACCACTATCAATTGTAGAAGCAATTAAATTTTCTTACCAAACATATAAAGAAGGGAATCCAAAATACTATAAATTACCTGGAGTTTCAGATTTAAAAACGTTATCAGAATACACCGGTTCTTTGAAAGGGCAAAACAATAAATTATCAAAATTTATAGATAGCACCAAACAAACTACACGTATTAGCTATCAAGTTGCAGATATCGGCTCTAAAAAAATGAAAGAGTTGATGTTAATCATCAAACCAAAAATAGATTCGATATTTAATCCCACCGAATACAAAGTTAGTTTAACCGGACATAGTTTAGTATTTTTAAAAAACAACGATTATTTGCTATCTAACTTATTAGAGAGTTTATTAATAGAAATTATTTTAATTGCTATTGTTGGAATTGCCTTGTTTAGATCTGTGCGAATTATTATTTTATCAAAAATACCTTGTTTAATTCCGTTAGTTATTACTGCTGGTATCATGGGCTTTTTGGATATTAGATTTAAACCATCTACAATTTTAATTTTCAGTATTGCCTTTGGTATTTCATCCGATGGAACTATTTATTTTTTAACCAAATACCGTCAAGAATTAAAAAAACATGGCTTTGGTGCTGCAGAGGCCATATCAGCAGCTATTAAGGAAACAGGATTAAGCATGGTATATACTTCTGTTATTTTATTCAGTGGTTTTTGTATTTTCTCCGCTTCAAGTTTTGGTGGAACTGTAGCTTTGGGAGTATTGGTTTCATTAACTTTACTGATATCAATGTTTACGAATATCATATTATTACCAGCTATTTTATTATCAATTCATAAAAAGTCAATGAAAAAAGAAATTATTGAACAGCCTTTAATTGATATTGAAGATAGTTTAGATTAGTAATTTAAATCATGCCTAATTCAACTACAAACTTTTTTTAGTGTGGTTTACTTTTTAGTTTATTAATCCGCATATCATAAACAAAGCTATCATAATCATAAAACTAGTAACAAACCATTTTAAAAAACTCAGTGTTGTTTTTTTTAATAATTTATTTCCAATGAAAGCTCCTAAAAAAGCACAGAGCACTGCAAGTGAAATAACGGAGCTACTTTCCTTTAAGTAAGAAAAATTAAATGTCATCGCATAAATAGTCATTCTACCAAGATCTACTATACAAGCAATGCATGTTCCGGTAGCCACAAATACTTCTTTATTCAAATTTAATCTCACTAAAAATGAACTTCGCAAAGCACCTTGATGTCCGCTAAGGCCGCCAAAAAAACCACTTAATAATCCTCCAATTCCTAAATAATTTTGGCTAATTGTTATTTTTTTGAAAAAAGGAATAACTTCAACTAAGGAAAAAAAGATAATTAATATTCCCATCATAAAATTAATTAATGAACCATAAAAAATATGATTATTTAAATTATATGAAAATAAAATAATTGAATTAGTGGATATTTCTTTTAGCAGGAAGGAACCAGCCAATGCTGCAATTAAGGAAGGCACTCCAAATTTTAAAACAACCTGCCAATTTATATTTTTATAAACTAAGCCAATTTTAAAACTATTGTTTAAAAAATGAACTATTGCCGTTAAGCCAACTGCAATTGGAGCAGGATAAAACATGGTAAAAATGGGCAGTAAGATAGTTCCTAAGCCAAAGCCAGAAAAAAAAGTTAATATAGATGCAAAAAAGGCTGTTAATGGAATAATTATCAACGACATTAACTATGATATTTGATTAGACCATCCATTGGTGATTTGATAATACTACCTATCAAAAAACCTTTTTCTTTACATACTTCGGCAAGTATATCTTTATAATAATAGGCAATAGACCCAACAGAATTTACATATAAATTTTTAGCATTTGTATATTTTGAAACTTGAGCCTCAAAAAATATTGAAAAGCAATTTTTGATCAATGCTCTGATGTAAACATCATCATTGAAAGAAACCAAAAAAGAAACGATACCTGCCAGATATTTACTAGGCATTGGTTTCTTATAAACATTTTCTAAAATAATTTCTCTGCTATATCCGGCTTTTTCAAATGCTATTTTTAAATGAATTGGCAATTTTTCATCAAAATAATCTTGTACAAATGTTTTACCAATAGCTGCGCCACTTCCATGATCGCCAAATAAATATCCTACAGAAGGAACATTTTCAGTAATAGTGTTACCATCAAATAAACAACTATTACTTCCTGTTCCTAATATGCATGCAATGCCTTTTTCTTTACCGCATAAAGCTCTAGCAGCAGCTAACAAATCATGATTAACTTCAGATAAAATTGTTCCAAAAGCCAAAAGTAACCCTTCCTTGACTATATCTATTTTATCCTCAGTTGAACAACCAGCGCCATAATAGGCAATTTTAGTAATAGTAGTTAATTTCTTACTAATAACGGGTATCAACTTCGTTTTTATTTCAATATAAATATCCTCACTACTTTGAAAATAGGGATTAAAACCAATAGATTTACAAGTTGCAATTATTGAATCACCTTCTAACAAAACCCAATCAGTTTTTGTAGAACCGCTATCTGCAATTAAAATGGCCATTTACACTTAGTATTACTTTTATTAAAATTAACTTAAATTATGGAATGTTCAAGTTACAATTATTTCATATTAAATTAATTAATTACAACTATTTTTATTAAGACTAAAGTGCTAATAATGAAGAAAAATAACATTAATAAAAGGTGTTTTAGAAATAGGATTCAATTATTAAAACTAAAAAAATACTTATAGCTTTAATACTAATCATCTATTAGATTTTTTCGAGTGCCAATTGGAGCTTAATAAAATAAACTATTTCTTGTTTTGCGCATCTACCACTGCAATTGTAATCATATTTACTATTTCGCGAACAGAACTTCCCAATTGTAAAACATGAACTGGCTTTTTCAATCCCATTAAAACAGGGCCAATTGCCTCAGCGCCTCCTAATTCTTGTAATAATTTGTAAGCTACATTACCTGCTGCCAAATTGGGGAAGATAAACGTATTTACATCCTTATCAACTAATGTACTAAAAGGGAACTGTTCTTTTAGTAAATCATTATTTACAGCAAAGTTCGCTTGTACATCGCCGTCAACAATTAAACCTGGATAAAATTTGTGCAATAATTGGGTTGCTTCCTGCACCTTCTTTGGAACTTCGCCTTGCGAAGATCCAAAATTAGAATAAGACAACATCGCAATGCGTGGAGTTATATTAAATTGCTTAACGGTGCTAGCTGTCAACACGGCGATATCTGCTAATTGCTGTGCAGTTGGATCAGTATTCATAGTTGTATCTGCAAAAAAGAATGGACCACGCTTGGTTATCATCATGTATAAACCAGCTACACGGCTTACGCCTTCTTGCACGCCAATAATATCTAATGCAGGTTTAATAGGAGTTCCATATTTACGAGTTAATCCCGAAATCATGGCATCTGCTAATCCTTGCTCAACCATCATCGCACCAAAATAATTACGGTCGCGCATTAATTTACGAGCATCATATTTTGTTAATCCTTTTCGTTGTTGTTTTTTCCATAATAAATCACCAAACTCATTTCTACGTATTTCTTCTTCTTCAAGCCAAGTATCAATAATCGGAGTGTCTCCCAAATCAATTTGATGCTCTTCCAAAAGATTTAATATTCTTTCTTTATTTCCTAATAAAATTGGTTTAGCAATACCTTCGTCTTTTGCTACTTGAGCTGCTTTTAAAATTTTATAATTATCAGCTTCAGTAAAAACAACACGTTTAGGATTAGATTTAGCTTTATTAGCGATACTTCGCATTAATTTATTATCCTTTCCTAACCGATTATCTAACTCCATTCGGTAGGTATCCCAATCTGTAATAATTCGTTTAGCTACCCCACTCTCAATTGCAGCTTTTGCAACTGCTGAACTTACTGTAGAAATTAAACGATTATCAATTGGCTTTGGAATAATGTAATCTTTACCAAAACTTAAATTTTTTGAACTATATGCTAAATTTACATAATCAGGAACTGGTTCTTTAGCAAGTTCGGCAATGGCAAGTGCAGCCGCCAATTTCATTTCCTCATTAATGCACGTTGCTCTTACATCTAATGCTCCTCTAAAAATAAAAGGAAATCCTAATACATTATTTACCTGATTTGGATTATCGCTTCGCCCTGTTGCAATAATAATATCAGGTCGTGCAGCTAAAGCTTCTTCGTAACTAATTTCGGGAGTTGGATTGGCAAGTGCAAATACGATACAATTTGGCGCCATGGATCGCACTAAATCTTGTGATAATATATTGCCTTTTGATAAACCTACAAATACATCCGCGCCTTTAATTGCTTCTTCCAATGTATTTACTTTAATATTATCTGAAGCAAAATAGGTTTTGTATTGATCTAAATCATTACGATTTTTATTGATAACACCTTTGCTATCTAACATTAAAATATTTTCTTTTTTTACTCCAACAGCAATATACATTTTAGCGCACGAATTAGCAGAAGCACCAGCACCATTTATGACAAGTTTAATTTCGCTTATTTTTTTTCCTGATAACTCTACTGCATTCAGCAAACCTGCAGAAGAAATAATAGCTGTACCATGCTGATCATCATGCATTAAAGGAATATTTAACTCCTCTTTTAACCGTCTTTCAATTTCAAAACACTCTGGAGCTTTAATATCTTCTAAATTAATACCTCCAAAAGTGCAAGCAATATTTTTTACCGTATTTACAAATTCATCAATATTTTTAGTGTCCACTTCAATATCAAATACATCAATATCAGCAAATATCTTAAATAACAATCCTTTACCTTCCATCACTGGTTTCGAAGCCAAAGCGCCAATATCCCCTAAACCTAAGACAGCAGTTCCATTACTAATAACAGCAACTAAATTTCCTTTAGCAGTATATTTGTATGCGTCTTCCTGATTTTTCTCTATTTCTAAGCATGGTTCGGCAACACCCGGAGAATAAGCAAGCGTTAAATCTCTCTGTGTACTATATGGTTTTGTTGGAACAACTTCAATTTTTCCTGGTTTTCCTTGAGAATGATAATCAAGGGCATCTTGCTTTAAAGATTTTGACATAACTGTTAAATTTTAAGAGAACGAATGTACGATTTTAAAGCATAAAAACAGCAATTAATTATTGATGAAAGCAACTCTAATTTTAACAAAATTCAAATCCTTTTTTCAAAAAAAAAGTCCACCAAAATGGTGGACTTATAAATTTTTAATTAATTTTTAATTATGGACAAGTTAAGTAAGTTCCAACTACTGTTCCGTCTACGAAATTATTATTTACCATATCTACTGCATTGTTAATTTGCGAAGCCGTATAGTTTGAAGCACAACCACCTAATATCAACTCTGCTTCTGCTAATAATTGACCAACTGTCCATCCTTGGAAAGTACCACTTGCAATTACTAAGGAAGCTAATGAAGTAGTTGAATTGCCATAGCTAACAATAGCATTATCTAACGTAACAGATATTTTTAACGCAACTACTTGACCTGCTAATACACTAATTGATGTTACAGGATTCGTATATGATTGGGTTAAAACTGAAGGTGTACCTCCTTGAGGTAAGAAATCAGTTACAGCTTGTGCGCTAGTTAATGTTATTTTGTTAGATCCACATCCTACAACTAAGCCATTTGGAAATGCAGCGGCAAAATTAGTATGTAAATAAGCTCCAGGGTTATTACCATTTGGAGTAGAGCCCCAACCACCTTGTGTTTGTGTTCTATAATCACCAGGATTAATTAAACATGGAGGAGTTGGAGGAGGGCAAGATTGCGTGCAATATGAAAATTTCATTGCCCAACTGTTACCACCTTGAGAAACACCTTGTCCCCAACCTGTTTCAGATTGAATAACATTTCCAGATCCATCAACTAAAACAACTTCAGCGTGTGCAGCTATACAGTAACATGCTTTTCCGTGCAATGTGCTTAACGCTATTGTATAAGTAAAAGAAGTTACTCTTGGACTGTTTGATGTTTGATAAGGAAAAAGTCCAATTTTAGGATTTCCGTTTTTATTTGGAATAGAATCGCAATCGCCAACATATAAATGAGTTTTTTGAATTTGCCATCCATTTACAGTATTATAAGTAACATAAAGATTTGTTGAATCATTTGTTACGGTTACATTTCCTGAATTAATAAATTGTCCTGCCATTAAATTTTGAACCTGAGCCTGTCCGCATGGAGTTGACGGTGTGTTTGGCGTAGGAGTTGAAACTGTTGAATCTACACTTTCCGCAGTTAGCGTGTTGTTCTTTTTGCAAGAACCGATGCTTATTGCCAGCAATAAAGCAAATCCAATTTTTGTAATTTGTTTTTTCATATTAGTTGATTTTGGTTTTAAAATTATTGGTTGTTTTAAATGTTTACATATTTTATGCCAAACTTAATTTTTGTTAAAATGCTATTCGCTTTACTTAATAGTTTTAATCTTTTTTAAGCAGAACAACTTGTTCATAAAACAAATCTAAATGGTTGATGTCAATTAAAATTCACATTTTACATTATTTCCATATTATGGATGAATAAATCTAAAAATTATGCTTTATTTCCATTTTATGGACAAGCTCTTTGCTTACAGCGCAAAATATTTTGGTTTTTTTCTTCGTATTAATAAGTTAATTTTATCAAGTAATCCATCTTCAATGAAAAAACTTTTACTTTGCTTTTTTTTATATGCAACTTGCAGTATAGCTCAAACTACTAGTATTGACAGCATATTTTCGGGAGGTCAATATCGATCCTACAGATTGTACGTTCCAGCTTCTTATAATGGAGTAACTCCTCGCCCACTTGTTATTAATTTGCATGGATACACAAGTAATGCACAGCAACAACAATTACTTAGTAATTTTATGCCCATAGCTGATACAGCAAATTTTATAATGGTATTACCAAATGGATCCTATTCTAATGGGCAACGTTTTTGGAATGCTGGAATATCGCCTACTTTAGTAAATGATATTAATTTTTTAAGTGCTTTAATTGATTCGATAGATTTAACTTATAATATCAATTTAAATAAAGTTTATTCAACAGGAATGAGTAATGGCGGATTTATGAGTTACACGTTAGCTTGTGAATTAAGCAATAGAATTGCTGCCATCGCCTCTGTTTCTGGGAGTATTTTTACACCGCAATATGGCGTTAATTGCAATCCCAAACATCCTGTTCCTGTTATGCAAATACATGGTACTGCTGATGCAACAGTGCCTTTTTCAGGTGATATTAATATGGCGCCTATTGATTCAGTTATAAATTATTGGGTTACAGTAAATAGTTGTAATTCTACACCAACATTTAGTACAATTCCTAATGTGAATACTGCGGATGGTTGCACTGCAGTTCGCTACCTATACAATGGCGGCAACTCAGGAAGTACGGTAGAGTTATATAAAATAATTGGTGGTGGGCACACTTGGCCTGGTTTTCCATTTGGAGGCGTTGTTACAAACATGGATTTTAATGCCTCAGTAGAAATTTGGCGTTTTTTTAATAAATATACATTATCAAGTTTAACAAGTATTTCAGAAAATGAACAACTCAATAAGTCAGTTAGAGTTTATCCAAATCCAACAAATTCGATTTTACATTTTGAATTTAATACTGACTATCAAAATCCAATTTCAATTGAAATAGTTGATATATTAGGAAAGGTGATGTTCTCAGAACCAACAATAGTAGATTATATTTCAGTAGAAAACTTAAATCCGGGAATATATTTCCTATCAGTAAAAACAAAAGATAGCATTGAAGCAACAGTAAAATTCATTAAAAACTAGAAATAAAAATACTCCGTTTATTTTATCAGCTTACATGATGCTCCTTAAAAACAATGTTCATACTTTCTAATTCAGAGAGCATTGGTTCATATATTTCTTTTACAATTGGAATTTGAACACCATATAATTTAAATTTACCGGTTAAGAAGTTCTTTATAGAAATTGCTAAGGGCAATCCTACCGTTTTTGCCATTGCTGTATGTACTTCGTCATCACCAATTACAACTAAAGAAGAATTTAATTTTTGGTGAACGCCATTCAATTCATATTCAAACTGATGTTGCATCACAATCATATCCTTATCGCCCGATTTTAGCAACCATTTTTCTTCCAATAAATGTTGTAATAACTCCGCAGGAGATGCTTCTTTTAATTGAATTTGCTTATTGGAAAAAAGCTCTAAATATTCCAATTTAACAATAACCTCAGCATCCATGTCAGTTCCCATAAAGGCAACTAATTTTTCTTTTACTGAGCCATTTCCTTTCGGTAAAAAAGATTCAATTAAATCGGTATACGTTAGTGAATTGGCATTTTTAATTTTGTAGGAATCGTCTGTTAAACCTAATTTTACAAATACATTCCAAGCTTTGCAATAACCTGGCATTCTTAAAGTACCTCGCAACATGGTAATTGCTTCATTTAATCCGTAAGGTTCTTTATATCCAATACTATCGCGATTTGCATAAGCATCAAACTTACCATATTCCTCCACTTCAATGGTTTCTGTTTGAGTATAAATACGATTATAAGGAATGAATTTTAATTTACCTTCTTCTATAAATTGTGCCGTCCCCTGCCCTGCTAAAATAACATTCCGAGGATTCCAGCTAAACTTATAACCCCACGGATTATCATTACTTTCGGGTGCTACTAAACCACCGCAAAAGGATTTAAAGCTGATTATTTTACCACCCTTTTCATGAATTTCATGAATCACTTTCATTGCTGATGCATGGTCAATCCCTGGATCTAAACCGCATTCATTTAATAATAAAAGATTTTTTTGTTTTGCTTCTAAATCTAGGTCTTTCATATCCTGACTCACATAACTTGCCGTTGCGATATGTTTGCCTAAACGAACACAATCTCTGGCAACATCACCGTGCATAAAGGCCGGTAACATAGAAATTACAAAATCTGATTGTTTAATTAGATCTTCTCTTAGTGCAACATTATTAACATCAAATTCAACCGCTGTAGCAACATCTGCATAAGCACTAATTTTTGATTCAACGGATTTTTTATTAGAATCTGCAATTGTGATATGCCAGGAATAGGACTTAGCATTCGATAAAAAATAATCAATTAAACTTGATGAAGAGCGACCAGCGCCTATTATTAATATTTTGCTCATAAAATAAATTCTACACAAAAATAACCTTAAATTTGTTATCAAAATATTTTATGTTTCAAAAATTCAAAGTCCTGTTTTATACTCTTTTTTTAGGACTTTCTATTCAATCCCAAAATAATTCGTTAGTTATTTTTAGTGAATTTGGGAATCCTTTTTATTTAATTGTAAATCATGAGCAAATAAACAAAACAGCTCAGTCAAATATTAAGGCTTTTAATTTAACTCGCGGAGTTAATTTAATTGAAATTAAATTCCAAGTTGATGATAAACAAATTGAACTTAAAGATTCTATTTTAATTAGCAGCAATTCTAAATTATTAGGTAAAGAATTTACCTATGTTTTGCAGGAAAAAGAAGGGAAATTACAACTGCAATTTAAATCAATCTCCGAGCTATCGGGTCCTTCGGTTCCTTTAGTTCCTGAAGCACCAAAAGAAGTTATTCCATTAATTGACAATAGTATTTATGGCAATTTATATAAAGCAGTAAATAATAAACCCATATTTTATAACAACTACGATAGTGAAAGTTCAACTTGCAAAACATTGTTAACAGAAAAGGAAATAAAATATGCTATTAATTTATTTAAAAAAGTAAATGATGGCGAAGTTGCGTACAAATATCTAAATCAAATCTTAGAATTAAATTGCTATACCGTTCTACAATTAAAAGATTTATTAGAATTTACAACTATTGATATGGATCGATTAAACTCTGCAAAGGAGGCTTATACACATATTTTGGATGTAGAAAATATTTCGACTTTACTTCCTATGTTTAAATACCAAACAATGAAAGAATCTTTTTTTTCGTTTATAAAAGAACAAGAAAATATAAAAAAACAAAAAAGTTTGAAATGCAAATTACCAATTAGCGATTCAAAATTTGATGACCTATTGACTAAAATAAAAAAAGCACCTTACGAAAATGAAAAATTAATTGTTTCAAAAAAGTTATTAATAGAAGTTTGCTTGTCAAGTTCTCAAATAGTAAAATTGAGTGAATTATTTACACATGATAGAGAAAAGTTAGAATTTATGAAAACATCTTATGCTATTTTAACTGACAAAGAAAATGCAACACTTTTAGCGGATGAATTTCAATTTAAAGAAACTAAGGTAGAATTATTAAAATATATGACTAAATAAAATGAACTCAAAAAAACTAATTTTAATCGGATTACTTGGAGCAGTAGCTGTGGCTTTAGGAGCCTTGGGTGCACACTTTTTAAAGGGGAAACTTTCAACAGGATTAATTACTGCCGACCAATTAAATGGCTTTGACACAGCTGTAAAATACCAAATCTATCATGTATTAGCCATGCTGGCTTTATATTTATTTCCAAAACATCATACGGATAAATACATTAATTGGGCCTTTCGTAGTTTTTTAATTGGTATTGTCTGTTTTTCAGGGTCACTCTATTTTTTATGTACCCGAAATTTATTTGGTGCAGATTGGTTAAAAGTATTGGGTCCCATAACACCAATAGGTGGTTTATTTTTTGTTGCCGGCTGGATATTTATTGCATTAGTTGGCTTAAAAAAAGATTCTAACTAGTGAATTTAAGCGGCGAATTAATTGCAATTCTAACTACACTTTGTTGGAGTTTAGGTATTTTTCCTTTTACCGAAGCTTCAAAACGCATTGGTGTTGCCCCTATCAATCAATTTCGTTTATTGTTAGCTTGGATTATAATATCAATTATTTTATTTTTTTGGAATGATTTAACTATTATTGAATTATTTAAAACGCCTAAACCTTATCACTATTTGTTTTTGGGTTTATCAGGTATTATCGGTTTCTCAATTGGTGACTATTGCAGTTTTACTTCTTTTAAACTACTAGGACCGAAATTAGGTAGCTTGTATACAACTTTTGCTCCAGGAGCCGCCTTATTAATTGGATACATTGCATTAAATGAAAGTGTAAACCTTATTGGAATTTTAGGCATGTTGATTACCGTTTCGGGAGTTATATGGCTAACCTTATCAAAAAAAGATTCAAGTGCTGCTTTAAAAATTGGCTTTATAAGAGATAAGAAAGGAATTGCCTACGGCATACTTGGTGCATTATGCCAAGGCACAGGTTTAGTATTATCTAAATATGGTATGGATTATTATTCAGATAAATTACCAACCATGCATGCCGTTTGGATTAGACTCTTATTCGCGTTTTCAGCAGCTTTTATTGTTTCTGCTTTTGCTGGAAAATTAAAATCAAATAGTAAACCCATACTTACAAATGAAAAAAACAACTTACCTTTTATGTTTTTCGGCACTTTATTAGGGCCAGTAATTGGAGTAACTCTTTCTTTATTTGCTATACAAACATTAGAAGTGGCAGTAGCGCAAACTATATTTGCATTATTACCATTATTTGTCTTACCAATCAGTTTCGTTATTTACAAAGAAAAAATTACCACTCAGGCGGTATTCGCTTGTATTATTTCATTAGCAGGCGTTTTATTATTAATTTGGAGAAATAGGTTTTAACTGATAATTTAACAAATTAATTTATAAAAAACCATGCTTCAAAAAAAACATCATATTTATGCAATATATGGTTTGTTGTTTCTATCGATCTATTTTGTTTTTTTTCAACATTTAGATAGTTTTCACCTTAGAAATTGGGATGAATCTATGTTTGCTGTTAATGCCTATGAAATGAGCAATAATAATAATTATATTGTCCCTTTTTATAAAAACTTACCTGATATTTGGAACTCAAAACCACCACTACAACTATGGTTTCAGGTCGTATTTATTAAGATAATTGGATACAATGAGTTAGCCATTCGCATGCCATCAGCTTTGGCTAGTTCAGCCTCTGCATTAGTTTTATTTTTATTTTTCAAGAAAAGAACATCCATTGTTTTAGCTTTATGCGTATTTTTTGTATTCATAAGTTCTGGAGGAGTAGCTACCTTTCACGCTGGTCGAACCGGAGATGCTGATGCTTTGCTATCCTTTTTCATTTTGTGTTACTGCTTATCTTTTTATAAATACATCTTTGAAAACAATGAAAAATCTATACTCTTCTTTTTTATCTTTTTAACGCTAGCCTTTTTAACCAAAAGCATTGCCGCTTTTTTATTTATACCAGCAGTTTTAATTATTGTTATTTGTTTTAAAAAAATAAATAATGTATTTGCGAATAAATGGTTTTATATGGGAATTTCATTGTTTTTAAGTATTAGTATTGGTTATTTTTTTTTAAGAGAATCTCAAAATAATGGATATATTAATTCTTTAATTAACAATGATATCAAAAAGTTTGCTTTTCAAATAGATTCACACAAAGAACCCTTTGATTTTTATATTAATAATTTTTTTAGTTATCGTTTTATATATTTTTTATTAGTATGGCCAGGCTTATTATTACTACTAATAAATCAAAAGCATAAAGAAAAGACCTTGTTTCTTGTGCTTTTTTTTATGTTCTACTTTTTAATTATATCTTTTTCAACAACAAAATTAGAATGGTACGATTTACCATTATTTCCATTTCTTTCAGTTTTTTCAGCGTATACAATATATTACATTTATTCAAAAACTAAATATTTACAAACTACAATGAATTGCACTTTATTTTTATGTTTTACTTTTTCAATTCCTTGTTATTTTGCATTCAGAAATGCTTATAAAAGTGAAATTAATCCGGCTGAAAAAAAACTAGAAATATTAACGGAGTACGCTTTTAAAAACTCAAAAAATAATGCGTTAAAAGATATTGTTTTTTTAACACCAGATTTTGATAGAGCTTTATATTTTTACAAATACAAGCTAAATACGAAAGGCATGGATTTTCAAATAACACAATCTATTGATGGCATTCAAAATAATACAACTGTAATTGTTGCTAACGATTCCTTAAAATTGGCATTAACCCAAAAATTCGATTGCCAAATGGTTGATTCATTACAATCTGCTATAAAATTTAACATCAAAGCCTTAAAATAGATTTTAATCTGTCATTACCTCTGTTTTTAACCTATTTCCCTCAATGCTATTCTGTTGAAATCTTGTAGTTTTTCGTTTTAAATAGAAAATTTCTTATCTTGGACAGTTCTAAAAAATGACAAAAATGAAATTTTTATATAGTCTTACTTTATTAGCTTTAAGCATCAGTTCATTTTCTCAAAGAAGCAAAGATGGAGTTGGAACTATTAGTGCTGCAAACACGATAGTTAATGCTTACACATCATTAACAGCCGATGCTAATGCTGGCTCTACAACTATAAATGTGGCAAACTCTACTAGTTTTAGCGTAGGTGATTTATTGCTTATAGTTCAAATGCAAGGCACAAAGGTAAACGCCTTTTGGGAAGATGGTGTTTTTAACGATCCTAATAATTCAACATCTAACCCATCGCCAACAAATTTAGTTTATGGTGGAATTTTAGATTATTATACCTGCGGTAATAATGAATTTGCTGAAGTAACTTCCATACCAAATAGCACTAGTATTACCTTAGATTGCTCTCTGAATAATAGTTATACGTATTCTGTAAATGTTAACGTTCCGGGTTCTTGGGGAAATCATACTGCTTACGGAAATGTTCAAGTCATCAGAGTGCCAAGATATAGTTCATTAACAGTAATTGCAGGTGGTTCAATCACTTGTCCACAATGGAATGGAACAACGGGTGGAGTAGTTGCTGTTGAAGCAGAGAATAATGTTGTTCTATCAAATTCACCATCCATAAATGTTAGTGGTAAAGGATTTAGAGGAGGTATAAAAGATAATGCATCTAGTGTTTTTGGAGGCAATAAATGGGGCGCGGTTAATAGAGATCAAGGCGGTTACAAAGGAGAATCTATTGCAGGGGATACAACCATCTATAAAAATTATGCAGGTTTAATTGGCAGAGGATCACTTGCCAATGGAGGTGGCGGCGGAGACGCCCATAACTCTGGTGGAGGTGGTGGTGCCAATGGAGGAGTAGTAGCAAGTTATAATGGCAATGGAAATCCAAGCGCAGGTTTCAATACTCAATGGAATCTAGAAGCAGCGAACTTTGCTACTAATACATCAAGTGGTGGAGGTAGAGGCGGTTATTCTTTTTCAAACAGTAATCAAATTGTAACAACAAAAGCACCTGGAAATACCTCCTGGGGAGGCGATAACAGAAGGAATTTTGGTGGCTTTGGCGGAAGACCATTAGATTATTCTTCAGGAAGAATTTATTTAGGCGGAGGAGGCGGCGCTGGGGATGGAAATGAAAATAGAGCTGGAGCAGGTGGAAATGGCGGGGGCATTGTTTTTTTAGTTTGTTATGGAAATTTAAGTGGTGCAGGAACTATTGTGGCTGATGGAGCAAATGGATCAAACACATCACCTGGTTGTACTAGTAATGATGGCGCCGGCGGTGGTGGTGGTGGTGGTACTATTTTATTAAAAGTTAATGGATCTATCTCTTTAACAGCTGGAACTGCATTAAGCGCTATTGGTGGTAATGGCGGAAATGTGAATTTTAACTGTGGCACTTTTCCAAATGTTGACGGTTATGGTCCAGGTGGAAGCGGCGGCGGAGGCTATATAGCGGCAACAGGCGCTATTCCATCTAATAATGTTACGGGAGGCACTAATGGCATCCAAACGGGTAACGGAAGTAATATAACAGCTAACTTTCCACCAAATGGTGCTACAAAAGGAGGTTCTGGGGGCACAGGATCGCTGAATGCTTATACCCTAACAACGTCGGCTAGTCAAACACTTTGCACTAATCAAACTTTTACTGTAACGGCTTCTTCTACAGAGCCAGGTTCATCTATAAGTTGGTACAATGCTGCGATTGGAGGTTCTGCAATTGCTGCAGGTTCAACATATTCGGGGTCTTATCCTTCTGCTGGCACCTATACTTTATTTGCTGCTGCTTGCTCTGGAACATATAGGCAACCAATTATTATTACTGTAACATCAGGACTGAACTTATCTATTAACAGTGCAACAATTTGTGCAGGACAAAATGTAACATTAACTGCGAGTGGTGCTACCACATATACATGGAATACTGGGCCAACTACTAGTTCAATTTCTGTAGCACCTGCCGCCACAACTATTTACACTTTAAATGGTACAAGTGGACTATGTACTGGAACTCAAACTACACAAGTTAAGGTTACTACAGCGCCAATTATTTCTGTTGCTAATACAACCATTTGTGCAGGAGGCACTACTACATTAACGGCAAGTGGTGCCAATAGTTATACATGGGCAAATGGGGGACAAACAACGTCAAGCATCGTTGTTACTCCAACAATAAACACAAGTTACACCATTACAGGAGCTACTGGTACTTGCACAAACTCAACAACAGCAACTATTAACGTATCATCTACACCTACTCTTTCGGCTAGTTCTAAAACAATTTGTGCAGGACAAGTTGCTACATTTACAGTTAGCGGCGCATCGAGCTATACATGGAATCCAGGAAATGTAATTGGAAGTACTTATACAATAAGTCCTACATCATCAGGAACAGTTTCCGTTATTGGTGCCAATGGAACTTGCACTGCTCAGCTAACGCCTTCAATAACTGTAACACCTAATCCCATAATAACAGCAAGTAACCAAACAATTTGTCCTTCTCAAACAGTTATATTAACTGCAAGTGGTGCAACAACTTACTCATGGAATTCAGGTCCTACAACAAGTACAATATCTGTTTCACCTGGCTCTTCAACTATTTATACAGTTATAGGAACATCTTCCTTATGTACTAATTCTCAAACAGTAAGTGTAAATATTGCTTCTCCACCTTCAGTTTCTGTTACTAGCTCAAGTATTTGTTCTGGAACTTCAGCAACTTTAATTGCAAGTGGTGCAACAAATTATACTTGGTCACCGAACGGTCAAACAAGTGCAACGATTGTAGTTACTCCTACTGCAAATACAACTTACACAATTTTAGGATCTGATGGAACTTGTACAAATACAGCAACGGCAATCGTTAACGTTACTTCAACTCCAACATTAGTTGTAAATTCTGTAACTATTTGTCCTGCGCAAACTGCAACATTAACAGTTAACGGTGCAGCAAATTACACTTGGAGTCCAGGTAATTTTACTGGAAGCACATACACAATCAGCCCTCTGTCAAATACAGTTGTTTCTGTAATTGGTGCAACCGGAACTTGTACATCTTCTGCAACTGCAAGTATTACTATTGGAACAGGAATTTCAATTTCTGTAAACAATCCAACAATTTGTGCAGGACAAACTGCTTCTTTAATTGCCAGTGGCGCAACTTCGTATACATGGAATACAGGACCAAATACTAATACTTTAAATATAATACCTGTTAATACAACTACTTATGCTGTTTTAGGAACAAGCGGCGCTTGTAGCGGAAGCAATACTGCTACTGTAACTGTTGTTTCAGTGCCTTCAATTTCTGTTACTAATGCGAGTATCTGTTCTGGAAGTTCGGCAACATTAACAGCAAATGGTGCAAGTAATTATACTTGGACTCCGAACGGTCAAACAACTGCAAGTATTATTGAAAATCCAAGCACCTCAACTATTTATACCATCACTGGTTCAAATGGTATTTGTACAAATACAACTACGGCAACCGTAAGTGTTACATCTACCCCCACTTTAGTTGTTGCATCATCAACTATTTGTCAGGGACAAACCGCCACATTCACTGCAAGTGGTGCCAACACTTTTACTTGGAATCCAGGTAATATTTCAGGAAATACATTCACCATTAGCCCATCAAGTAATACTGTAATAACCATTGATGGTGCAAATGGAACTTGTACAAGTTCAACAACGGCAACAATCACCATTGGATCCGGACTTTCAATCACAGTTAATAGTGCTACAATTTGTGCTGGAGAAACTACTATACTAACCGCTAATGGCGCTGCAAGTTATACTTGGAGCAATGGACCAACTACAAATACAATAAGCGTATCTCCAACTAATACAACAAATTATACTGTCTCTGGAACCAATGGAACTTGCACAGGAAGTAATACAGCGGTTGTATCAATTGCACCAACACCAGCATTAGTAATTGGCACTAACTCTATTACTCTATGTTCTGGACAGTCCACAACATTAACGGCGAGCGGTGCAACTAATTATACGTGGGTTCCAGGTAACTTCTCGGGCTCAAGTGCAATAGTAACGCCTACTATAAATACAACTTATACAGTTTTTGGTTCCAATGGAACTTGTACAAATTCGGCTATATCAACTGTTAATTTGATTAATTGCAACAGCCCATGTCAATTTAATTTAGGAAATGATATATCCTTTTGTTCGCCAATAAATTATGTTATAAATGGGCCAAGTGGTTACACTTCCTATTCATGGAGTCCGAGCGGTGCAATTACGCAAAACTTAACTGCAACAACAGGAGGAACTTATGTTTGTAATGCGTCATTACTAAGTAATGATTTAGTTGCCAACGGAGATTTTAGTTTAGGTAATTCATTATTTTCAAGTAACTACATTGTTCCTACTTTTAATGGTCCGTTTGGTTTGTTAAGTAATCCTGGAACGTATGCTATAACAACCAGTCCATCTTTAGTGCACAATAACTTTTTAAATTTTGGGGATCATACAACAGGCAACGGAAATATGATGGTTTGTAATGGTGCAAGCACTGCAAATGACATAGTTTGGACCGAGACCATAACTGTGGTTCCAAATACAAATTATAATTTTTCAGCGTGGGTTGCATCTACAGAAAACACAAATGCTGCAAGTGCTGCTCAACTACAATTTTCAATAAATAACGCTTTGATTGGACCAATATACACAGCTCCTTTAACAGGAGGGGTTTGGTCAAATTTCTTTGTTAATTGGAACTCAGGATTAAATAATACAGCCGTAATTACAATTTTAGATCAAAATACAGCTAGTGGTGGAAACGATTTCGCTATAGATGATATCTTTTACCAACAAGTATGTAATTTTAGTGATACACTTGTTATAACCGATAACCCAATTCCTGTAGTAACTGCAAGCGCTAGTAATTCTGTTATCTGTAACGGAAATTCCACAACATTAACAGCAAGTGGTGCAAATACTTATACGTGGACAAGTGGATTGACAAACGGAGCTAATTTTACTCCAACTACCACAGCAACATACTCTGTTATTGGAACTTCAGCAGCTGGATGCACAAATACGGCAGTTACAACCATTACGGTGAACTCTACTCCTACTCTTTCTGTTAATAGCCCGAGTATTTGTTCTGGACAAACTGCAACATTAATTGCTAGTGGAGCAAATACTTACACGTGGTCAAATAATGCAATTGGAAATTCACAATCAGTTAATCCATTGGTAACAACAATTTATTCCGTATCTGGAACAGATTTGAATGGATGTACAACTACACTTGTGACCACATCAACTGTAAATGTTTCTGCAACACCAACAATTACAATTAATTCGGCCACTATTTGTGCAGGGCAATCAGCTACATTATCTGCAATTGGAGCAACTAACTATACATGGAGTACAACAGAAACATCATCAAGTATAAATACAACACCAGCTATAACTGCAACCTATTCAGTTTCAGGTGATAACGGAGGATGTTCTGCTTCAGCTTCAACAACAGTATCAGTAACGCCTCTTCCAACAATTACTGCAAGTTCAAATTTAACAAACGGATGTGCTCCATTTTGTACAAATTTTATTGACATTGTTAGTCCTTCAACAACTAATATAATTTATAATTTTGGGGACGGAACTACTTCTAACCTTAATAATCCTAATCATTGTTATACAACTGCTGGAAGTTACACTGTTACAGCAATTGCAACTAACTCATTATTAGGATGCTCAAGCTCGTATACTCTACCAATCATTAATGTTAATATTACTCCAGTTGCAGATTTTAATATTACCGAAGGTAATACTGTAAGTGTTGGCACTGATGTGCATTTTACAAACTCAAGTTTAAATGCAGACACTTACCTATGGGAAATTTTATGCACTGGAGAAACATTCATTAGTACTAATATTAATAAGATCATTTCAGATACTGGAATATGCTGTATTGATTTAATTGCAAATACTAATAATGGCTGCTCAGATACAATTAGTAAATGTATTAATGTCATAAGTGAAACTTCAATCCTAATACCAAATGTATTTACACCGAATGGCGATAATAAAAATGATGTTTTTAAAATAAACTCAACAGGATTAAAGTCATTAAATTGCTCTATATTTAATCGTTGGGGGCTACAAATTTATGAATGGGAAGGTATTAATGGTTATTGGGATGGTGCTATAAAATCTGGCATGGCGCCTGATGGCACGTATTATTTTATTGTTAATTATACAGATCAAAAAGGAATTACTAAAACTGAGAAAGGTTTCCTAACTTTGTTCCAAGATTAATGTAGTTTTTTAATGCACGAATTTAGAGAAGCACTTCTTGTTAAATTATCGATTCCTATTTACACAATTGTAATAGCAATAGAGATTTTATATAGCTATTGGAAACAAAAAAAATATTATTCTACTAAAGGATTATTATCTAATTTATATTTAACAACCCTTAATTTTTCCTTAGATATTTTAGTGCGAGGCATTTGTCTAGGAGTACTTTGGTATTTTTATCAATTTAAATTTACAGAAATTGATAAGGTAATTCATCCAGTAATTTATTGGTCAGCACTATTATTTGCCGAAGATTTTGCTTTTTATTGGATGCACCGAATTGACCATTACTGTCGTTTTTTTTGGGCAGTACACGTAACACATCATTCATCCGAAGAATTTAATTTAACAGTAGGATTTCGTTCATCAGTTTTTCAACCATTGTATAGGTTTATTTATTTTATTCCATTGTCTTTAGTTGGTTTTGATCCATTAGATGTGATGTTTATGTATGCAGCTACTCAAATATATGGTATACTTATTCACACAAAAACTGTTGGAAAATTAGGGTTTTTAGAACTATTTTTATCAACACCTTCGCATCATCGAGTTCATCATGCCAGTAATGTTAGGTATTTAGATAAAAATATGGGAATGGTCTTTATTATTTGGGATAGATTGTTCGGCACATTTGAAGAAGAAATAGAGGGCGAAGAAGTAATTTATGGACTAACAGAAAATTTAAAATCATACAACCCTATGACGATGGTTTTTCATGAGTGGCTTTCTATTCTTGAGGATTTAAAAAAGCAAACTTCCATCAAAAATAAATTGATGTATGTATTTGGTCCTCCCGGTTGGAGTCATGATGGAAGTAAAAAAACATCCAAACAATTACGAAATCAATTGAAATCCAAGTAATGTCATTTTCAAAATAGATTGAATTGCTTATATTTACATCATTATGGCAAACGTTATCACCCTTTTTAAACGTGTCACTTATTTTTTAACCCATAACTTATGGCGCGTACGACTAAATAAATTAAATAAAAAACAAGGATTCTTTTTAAAACAGTTACGTATATTTTCGTTGGCTATTAATGGCTTTAACGAGGATAAATGTTTACTAAAAGCTACTGCCCTCACCTATTATACCCTTTTTTCAATTGTTCCGGTTATTGCACTAGCCTTTGCAATTGCTAAGGGTTTTGGATTTCAAGAGACCTTACAAGCTGATTTACTTATTAAATTCAGTGATCAAAAAGACATTTTAACCCAAGCATTTGTTTATGCTGACAAGATGCTTGCCAACACACAAGGAGGTTTAATTGCTGGTTTTGGAGTTGTGCTATTGCTTTGGTCTATTATTAAATTGCTTAGCAGTATTGAAGAAAGCTTTAATGAAATTTGGGAAGTAACACGACAAAGAACATGGGTTAGAAAAATTACTGATTATTTGGCAATTATGCTTATTGGTCCAATTTTCATTATTTTATCAGGAGGTTTAACTGTTTGGCTTAAAACCGGACTGGATACAGTTGCTTCCAATGTTACTATTATAAGCCCATTAACGTTTATCTTTTTAAAAGTATTTGCCTTTACTCTTATTTGGGCGATGTTTACTTTTTTATATATGGCATTGCCAAACACTAAAGTAACATTAAAAGGTGCGGCCATGGGGTCGTTTGTCGCTGCCATCTTATTCGAGTTGTTAGAATGGGCTTACGTTTCCTCTCAAATGGGAGTAAGCAGCTACAATGCTATTTATGGAAGTTTTGCTGCACTACCACTTTTTTTAATTTGGATACAATACACATGGTTCGTGTTATTGTTTGGAGCAGAATTAACTTTTGCTCATCAAAATGTTGATCATTATGAATTAGAAAGTGATATCAATAATATTAGCGACCGATATAAGCGTGTAATAGCACTTATGATTGCAAATTATGTGGTTAAGAATTTTAACGAAGGTAAAACGGCATTAACATCCTTTGAGATTGCTTCAAAGTTAGATTTACCATTGCGACTTGCACGTAATATTATTAATGAATTTACTGAAACTGGTATTTTTAATGAAGTGAAAATGCAAAATGATAAAGAAACTGGCTATCAACCGGGAATATCGGATACAAAGCTTACTGTTAAATTTATAATCGACAAGTTAGACGAAAAAGGTGTTAATTTATTACCAATTGAAGATAGTAAAGAAATGGACACTGTTAATCGCTTAATGAAAGATATGGATGATGTTTTAAATACTACTAAAGGTAACACGCTAGTTAAAGATTTGATTTAAGTTTTGTGAAAACAATTAAACGCATAGGCAAGTGGCTTTTGATTGTAGTTTGTTCGACTTTTATTTTGCTTAGTATACTACCTTATTTAATTCAAGATAATCTTTCAGAAGCCCCCATTAAACCATTTCCGAATTCTGAATATTTCAATTTTAATAACACTAAATTTCATTTCAGACTTTTTATTCCAAAGCAAATAAAGCATAAAGTTGCATTTATTCATGGCTTAAATGGAAGTACATTTTCTTTTCGCAATAACATTGATTCTCTGTTGAGTATAAATACACTTGTTTTATTAATAGATATGCCAGCATTTGGATATAGCGATAAATCAGAACAAGCAAATTATTCGGACACAAATAAAGTACAAGCCATTCATTTTTTATTAAACAAAATAGATGCACTGACTAACCAAAATGGATGGGAATTAATTGGTCATAGCATGGGAGGCTCAGTAATTGCACAATTAGCAAGTGCATATCCAAAACAAACAAGGTCTTTAGTTTTTATTGATGGAATACCATTCATGACTCATCATTCTTTCTTTCAGAAAATACTATTGTATCCACCGCTACTAAAATGGGCAGATATAATTGTAAGTAAAATTAGTTTCAAAAAAAATACGGTTAAAAAATTTCTTAGCTCTGCCTATCATAAAGAGGCTGATGATGAAAGTGCAGAAGGTTATTTAAAAACATTTAAAATTAAAAATAGTGGTTCTAGTATATTTAGAATGTTTGCCGATATTGGTCATTCCGAAATAAATGATTCCATTATTAATAGTCTGCCAAAATTAATTATCTGGGGTAAACAAGATA
Source organism: Bacteroidia bacterium (assembly GCA_021740825.1). GTDB lineage: Bacteria > Bacteroidota > Bacteroidia > B-17B0 > Aurantibacillaceae > UBA4416. The sequence continues at coordinate 40,886 of JAIOZA010000016.1, forward strand.
ATTGGATTCCAATACAAGTTGGTTCAAAGTATTTTAACAAACCTCGAACAAGAACATTATTGATTGAAAATGCAGGACATTGTCCTATGGAAACGCATTGCAACGAAGTGAATCATGCAATTACTAATTTTATTAGTAAATTAGATTAGATATTTAAACACCTTGTTACGCTTTAAGTTTATCATAGCTTTATTTTTAATTGCGAATCAATTTTTATTTGCTTCAGATTCTCTTTCTGTTTTCAAAAAAAGAAAGCTCACCCTCGGATTTTCTTCGCTAGCATTAACTTCTGCATCCCTCACCTATTTTAACGAAGTTTGGTATAAAGAATATAAAACAAAAAGTTTACATCAATTCAATGACAATAAAGAATGGTTTCAATTAGACAAATGCGGTCACGCTTTTGCAACGTATCAAACTGGGCGACTCATGATGGATGCGATGAATTGGGCAGGTTATTCTAAAAAAAAACAATTTCTTATTGGCGGTTTAAGTGGCTTTACTTATTTGGCAGCAATTGAACTTATGGATGGTTTTAGTGATGGTTGGGGTTTTAGCTGGGGAGACATTTATGCTAATGCGCTAGGAAGTGGATTTGCAATTGGTCAAAAAGCACTTTGGAATGAACAACGCATTCAAATAAAATTTTCGTATTATAATTCTCAATATGCAAAGTACAATCCAAAATTATTAGGAGAATCGGCCTACTCCCAATTTTTAAAAGATTATAACGGACAAATTTATTGGATAAGCATTAACCCATCTTCCTTTATAAAAGCAGAAAATAAATTTCCAAAATGGTTAAATATAGCCTTTGGCTATGGTGCTAATGGAATGATAGGCGCCAATGATAATAGCATTTTAACAGAAAATGCTAATCAAATTTACTTTAACCGTTATCGTCAAGGTTATTTTTCGTTAGATGCTGATTTAACAAGAATCAAAACAAAATCAAAATTTTTAAAATCAGTTTTCTCTTGTTTAAATATTATTAAAATACCATTTCCGAATTTAGAATTTAGCGAAAAGAAATTAAAATTTAATTATTATTGAAAGGAAATATGAAAATTTTTTAGTTTGTGTTAAACCTCTTATAGTGGCATAGCACTCAACTAAAATTCAAAGTAATTCTATCACAAATTCTTTTCGAGCTCCTTCAATTCATACACTTTTTCGGCATAACCCATTTTATCAAACGAATAAATCAAGTTATTTAAAATTCGTTTAATGATATCTAAATTTGAACAGGGTAAATAATGTTTTGTTTCAGCTTCTACATTTAATTGTTTAATAAATGCATCAACATCGCCTCTATTAAAAATTAGTCCCTTACTAAAAGGATTTACATAAAATAAAATATTATCTGATAAGGTTTTATCTGATGGGTCAATTAAATTAGCATAATCATTTACGTAGGCCAACACAAAATGTTGAGGTAAATTAACGCCATAAATAGGAATCCCTAACTCTTTGCAAATCAGCGCGTAAATCACACTCAGCATTACAGGATTTCCTTTTTTAGTTTCTAAAACAACATTTATAAATGAATTTTGAGGTGCATGATAGTTTGTAATATTACCGCCAAACTGATGAACTTCGAATAAAATATGATTAATGATTTTAACTTTTTCAATAGCTGTTAAATCATCATGCAATTCTAACCAAACATCTTGCTTAATTTGATGCAATTGTTTTTTAAGTTTGTTCTCGTCTAAATCAGGATATTGATATCGTGCAATAATTGCACAACCTTTAAATAAATCATCTTGTTCGTTTTCCGACCAAAACTTTAATGCATTTTGTAAAGCTTTAAATTGTATTGTATGAATAATTCCCTCAATACGCTTTTGCATCAATGCATCAAAACTATTTTCCCATGCAGTTTCTAGATGAGGGATAGCCGGCGGACCAAGAATGATAAACCTATTTTTTACCTCAGAATATATTCCGTCATCCGGATCATCTAATAAAGTAATTAAGGCAATTACTTCCTTTAGGTTCATTTCATTTTTCTTAGGTTTCATACAGGTATTTGATATTAAATCAATTATTGTATTGTATATTCATTATTTACGTTACTAAAACAAAAAATGAATATTTGATACAAAACAAAAATAACCCCTATATGCAGCTATTTTATACCTAAGATTTGTTTTTTTTAACAATCAGGATGTTAATCGTTGTAAACTTTCTTGTATTAATATCTCTACACTTTTAGCGTAATCGCTTGTAAACTCTTTACGCACGCGGTTTGCAATAATTACACACGCTGTTAAACACTGATGATTTAATAACTTTCCTAAGCCATAAAGTGCTGAAGTTTCCATTTCGAAATTAGTAATGCGATGATCTCCTAATTTAAAATTAGTTAAAAATTCATTTAAAGTGGGCATTGCTGCTTTTAAACGAATTTGGCGACCTTGTGGCCCATAAAAACCGGGAGCAGTTGCCGTAATGCCAATGTGCGTGCCTTGTTGAAACTTAGAAATTAATTGCTCCGAAGCCTTAACACAATAAGGATAAGGTAAGTTCGGCTTCCAACCTGTATGTTTAATAAAAGCATCACTAATTGAGTTATCACAAACGCTTTCCCAATTATCATAAAAGTTTAATAAACCATCTAAACCGAGTCCATGCGAACTAACCACAATACCATTAACCGGAATATCAGCTTGCAAAGCACCGCTAGTTCCTAATCTGATGATGTTCAATGAACGGTGAACTGGATTTAATTCTCTTGTTTCAAGATTAATATTTACTGCTGCATCTAACTCGTTCATTACAATGTCAATGTTATCGGTTCCGATACCTGTAGATAATACAGTTACACGTTTTCCATTAAAAATGCCAGTATGTGTTATAAATTCTCTGTGCTCCGTTTTAAATTCTATCTTACTAAAATAACTTGAAATTTTTGCCACACGATTTTGGTCGCCCACCACTATAACATCATCTGCAATATCTTCAGCTTTTAAATTAATATGGTATACTCGATTATCATTTGTAAGAATTAATTCTGTTTCAGGGAACATGCTCATGGTATAGTTTTTAATAGTAAATGCTAACTTTTTAGTAAGTAAAAAGTAAATCTAAAATATATTTTCCAAATATCATAACACCTATAATAGCTGAAATTACTGAAGATACAAGCACTGCACCAGCTGCAACATCTTTAATGGCTCCTGCTTTTGGATTATAATTTGGCTCAATTAAATTAACGAGTTGTTCGAGAGCTGTGTTTATCATTTCAAGTGAAACAACAAGGCCAATACAAAATAATATAATACACCATTCAGTTAAATTAATTTGAAAAATAACTCCACCTATAGCAGCTATTATGGCGCAAGCAACATGAATTTTAAAGTTACGTTGCAAAAAACTTAATTTAATACCATTTATTGCAAATAGGAATGATTTAAAAAATGATTTCATAATCTTAAATTAAAACTAAATGTAACCAAATAAAAACAATCAATAAATTATTGGAAATTATTCCTATCAAAAATAATTCAATTGTAGTTAGATTTAAAAAGATATTTAGCAACCGGGAACGCCAACACCGAATTTAAAATCCTGACAGACTTTAGCACCATTTACATTTTGTGCAGGTTTCCATTTTGGTATTTTATTAATTACTTCTAATAATAACTTATCTATTGTTAAGTCAGAAGACGTTCTTGAAATTATGGCGTTTGCAACATCACCATTTTCGTTAATAGTAAATTTTATTAATATTGGTTTCAATTTTTTAAGTGTGGATTCTGGAATTCTATAGGCGATATCTTGTTTGATGAGTTTAATGAGTTCGTCCTTACCACCAACAAAATCAGCCTCGACATCCGGTATCAAAGTTGCAACATAATTCATTTTGCTATCTTCAAGCAAATTAGTAACAGGGTTTTTTGTTTTATAAGTAACATTAATCATAATATCAGATCCAAGATCAATACTTGATAACATTTTTAACATCTCACCTGTCAAATTATCATTTACTCCTTTCATCTTTTTTAATTTCCCTCCGCAAGTCATCGAAATTTCAACAGATACATAGCTACTAATCCAATTATATGGATACCGTGGAATTATATCTCCAATAGATTTAACATTGATTAAATTATCTCTTTTAATTGCATGCGAATAAACTGGATTTAAGTCATAGCTTAAATTATTGTCATTTGTGGTAGGAATATAACTCTGAGAAAAAGTTACGTTAACTAAAAACAAAACTAGTGCTACACTAAAAATTAACTTTTTCATGCTAAATGATTTTTATGTTTTTATTATTTTGTAGTCAAAGTTAATAAAAAGAACAACTTTTATACCCTAATTTTTCTAAACAAAATACTTAACTTTACTTATGGCAAGAATTTTAGCAATAGATTACGGAAGCAAGCGTGTTGGTTTAGCAGTAACCGATCCTTTACAAATTATTGCATCAGGTTTAACAACGGTTCATAGTAAAGATTTAATTTCTTATTTAGAAGATTATTTAAAAAAAGAAAACGTTGAATGTATTGTAGTTGGAGAACCAAAAACTTTAGAAAACCAAGCATCTGATAGTGCTAGATACATTGACCCCTTTGTTATACATTTAACTCGGAAGTTTCCAAACATAAAAATTGCTAGGTATGACGAACGCTTTACAACTGCCCTAGCTCATCAAGCCATGTTAATGGGAGGTTTAAAAAAGAAAGCACGAGCTAACAAAGATACCGTTGACATGGTAAGCGCTACTATTATTTTACAAGATTATTTGAGTTTTACGGGAAAATAAAAAAAGGCTTTGTTAAATATAACAAAGCCTTTTTTTATAAATGAATATCACTATTTATTTATTGATTATTATTTTATAGTTAAATGATTTTTGGTCTGTTGTAATATTTAATTGATAAATACCATTTACACAATTTGACAAATTAATTTCAGTTTGCAACGCTGTGATATTTTGAGAAATTACTAATTTTCCATTCAGGTCAATTACATTAACATTTGCAGGAAAAACGGGAGCATTAATAAAAATGACATCATTGGCAGGATTTGGATAAATTGTAAATAATTCAGTTTTTAAATTTTGAATACCTGTGCAAGCATCAACGGTTATAAAATCAGAGGCCGAATTAGAGCAATTGTTTCCATCAGTAAACGAATAAGAAATAGTATATGTTCCAATACCAACTGCAGATGGACTAAAAACTCCGGCAGTTACGCCGTTACCACTATACGTACCATTTAAAGGACTTCCACCATTTAAATTAACACTATTAATAGTTACACATTGTAAGTTAATTGATGCTGTATTTAAAGTGACTATAGGCAAGGCACTAACAGTTACTGAAGCTACAGAACTATTTTCACAATTATTTGCATCCGATGCAATTACTGTATATTGATTAACTGATGCTGTTGGTGTAACAACAATATTTGCGTTAACTTCAGAAGTACTCCATGTATAGGTTAAAGCGCCAGATGCTACTAACGTTGCAGAATTACCTGCACATATAGATTCAGAGTTTACTAAAATAGTTGGCAAAGCATTTACAGTAACTGAAGCCATAGCCATGTTTTCGCAATTATTTCCGTCAGTTGCAATTACTGTATATTGATTAACAGATGCTGTTGGTGTAAGAACAATATTTGAGTTTACTTCAGAAGTACTCCATGTGTAAGTTAAAGCACCAGATGCTGTTAACGTGGCTGAATTTCCTGCGCAAATAGATTCAGAGTTTACTAAAATAGTTGGTAAAGCATTCACGGTAACTGAAGCCACAGAACTATTTTCACAATTATTTGCATCCGCTGCAATTACTGTATACTGATTAACTGCTGCTGTTGGTGTAACAACAATATTTGCGTTAACTTCAGAAGTACTCCATGTATAAGTTAACGCACCAGATGCTGTTAACGTTGCTGAATTTCCTGCGCAAATAGATTCGGAATTTACTGAAATAGTTGGCAAAGCATTTACGGTAACTGAAGCCATAGCCATATTTTCACAATTATTTCCGTCAGTTGCCATTACCATGAATTGATTAACTGTTGCTGTTGGTGTAACAATAATAGTGGAGTTTACTTCAGAAGTGCTCCATGTATAAGTTGTTGCGCCAGATGCCGTCAAGGTTGCTGAATTTCCGGCACAAATAGACTCAGAGTTTACTAAAATAGTTGGCAAAGCATTTACCGTAACTGAAGCCATTGCCATATTTTCACAATTATTTCCGTCAGTTGCCATTACCATGTATTGACTAACAGATGCTGTTGGTGTAACAACAATAGTGGAGTTATTATCAGAAGTACTCCATGTATAAGTTAAAGCACCAGATGCTGTTAACGTTGCTGAATTGCCTGCGCAAATAGATTCGGAATTAACTAAAATAGTTGGTAAAGCATTTATAGTTATCGTTGCTACTCTTGTTGCAGAACAGTTATTACCATCAGTTCCTGTTACTGTGTAATTAGCTATTGAAGTTGTTGGAGTTACAACTATACCAGCAGTTACGTCACCCGTATTCCAAAGATAATTAGATGCTGTTCCTGAAGCTGCCAATGTAGCTGAACTTCCCGCACAAATAGACTCGGAATTTACTGAAATAGTTGGTAATACATTTAAAGTTACCGAGGCTAAAGCAGATGCTGAACAGTTATTGCCATCAGTTCCCGTTACGGTATAAGTAATTGGAGATGTTGTTGGTGTTACAACTACAGCGGCATTAACACCACCTGTATTCCAAACATAAGAAGCTGCGGTACCTGTAGCTATTAAAGTTGCTGAACTACCTGCACAAATTAATTCGGAATTTGCAGAAATAGTTGGTAATGAATTTACAGTTGCTGTTACAACTGATGTTGCCGTGCCACATGCATTGCTGGCTGAAAATGTGTAATCACTTGAAGTAGCGGAGGCAATAGATGTTGAATACAAATTTACAGAGCTAAGAGAACCACTACCCGACCAGTCATATGCGAATGGACCAGATCCTAAAATTGCAGATGATAAATTTAAAGATTGGTTAGTACAAATTGGAGAATTACCGTTAATAGCCCATAAAAATGGTGGGTTACAAGGAACGGAACTCGAATACGCGTCTCCATTAATTAAAACATTATCAATACTAAATGTTCCTCCAGAAGCCTCACTATTCCATCCATAAAAACGGAATGAAGTAGCCGTTGTAATGGTGGTGCCATAAAAATTAATAGTACTTCCTGATTGAGCTGAAGAAAGTGCATCTGAATTCCAAAAGAATTGATTTGTTCCTACAACAGATAAATTTGTTGTATTTGTTACTATTGATGCAGGTAAATTATTAGTATAACTATCAATGTTTGTTCTAACAGCGTAACTTCTTATTCCAGTCGATGATCGTTGAATTGTAAAAGACATGGTATTTAAAGCTATTGTATAACCAGATTGAGGTGTTATTGTAATTTCATAATACTCGCTCGTGTTAATAGCACCGGTCATAGTTGAATAGGTATTGATACCATTTGTAGAACCATTTGGCCAGCCTACAAATGAAAAGCGGCTACCTGCATTTGGATTTGCAGAAGGCGTCCCTACAGCTGTAAAAGATCCTGATGTAACGCCCACGGCCGTCGGTGTTGGAGTGGGATCAATTAAACCTGAAGAAGTCGTTACTAAATTAAATGGGTAAGAAAATGAAAAGCTTTGTGAATTTGCAATAAAAGCAGAGCATAGCAATGCAATAGTAAATAGTTTTTTTATCATTGTTTGTTTTTTAGGCAAATTTAATTAAAAACGCGACTTTATAAACGAAAAAAAAATAAGCAGGAAAACTTTAAAACTGAAAAAAAAGGCAAATTTTACTTATCCCTTAATTTGTCTAATAAATCATTTAAGCTATTTATTTCCTTAATTGATAATGATTTAAATAACTGCTCTGAAGTTTCATCAATATAATCTAATGATTGAAGAAGTTCTAGGCCTTTATCAGTAATAACAACATCCACAAACCTTCTATCGGTTTGGGTTTCAGTCCTTTTAATTAGTTCTTTTGCATTTAATTTATCTACTATTCGCGATGCATCGCTCATCCTATCCAACATCCTTTCTTTTATCAGTTTAATACTGCATGGATTTGGATATTGACCGCGTAATATTCTTAAAACATTATATTGTTGAATAGTAATCTGAGAGCCTCTAAATAATATATCATGCTTGGCATTTATCCAATTAGTTGTGTAAATCAAATTAACCATCAACTTTTGTTGAATGCTCTTAAATTTTTGTTGTTGTATTTCGTTTTCTAATTTCAAAATAAAAAAATCCCCAGCTTAAACCAGGGACCAAATTAATTATATAATTTTTAATTATTTACAAATAAACAAGTAAAACTAAATTCTAGCAATTACTTTAATTACATATTTTCAATAACCAATGCGCTCGCACCACCGCCACCATTACAAATAGCAGCTCCGCCAATTTTACCATTGTTTTGCTTTAACACATTAATTAAAGTTACAATAACACGTGCGCCAGAACATCCAAGTGGATGACCTAAAGAAACAGCGCCACCATTTACGTTTACTTTCGAGGAATCTAAATTCATCAATTTCATATTCACTAATCCAACCACTGCAAAGGCTTCATTTAATTCAAAGTAATCAATATCACTAACTTTTAACCCCGCTTTTTCTGCAGCTTTAGGTAAAGCAAGAGATGGCGAAGTTGTAAACCACTCGGGAGCCTGAGCTGCATCTGCATAACCTCTAATTTTAGCTAAAGGCTTTAATCCTAAAGCATCGGCTTTTTCTTTGCTCATTAACACCAAGGCTGCTGCACCATCATTCATTGTTGAAGCATTTGCGGCAGTAACAGTGCCATCTTTCGAAAAAACAGCTTTTAAACCTGGTATTTTGTCAAAATTCACATTTTTATATTCTTCGTCTTCCGCAAATAGTATGGTGCCTTTTTTTGTAACAATTTCAACTGGAACAATTTCATCCTTAAATTTATTTGATGACCAAGCTGCTGCTGAACGTTTGTATGACTCAATTGCAAAAGCATCCTGTTCTTCTCTTGTAAAACTATGCTCCTTAGCACATAAATCGGCACAATTTCCCATTGGTACATTTCCGTAAACATCAGTTAAACCATCTTTAGCCAAACCATCAACAACTACTCCATTGCCATATTTTGCACCCCATCGGTTATTTTCTAAATAAAATGGCACCTGACTCATATTTTCCATACCACCAGCAACTACAACGTCAGCATCTCCCAGCAAAATGGCTTGAGTTGCTAAAGCAATAGATTTCATGCCACTTGCACAGACTTTATTAACGGTAGTGCAGGCAACGCTATCTGGCAAACCAGCAAATTTAGCAGCCTGTCGCGCAGGAGCTTGCCCTAAATTAGCTTGTAATACAGAACCCATAAATACTTCATTAACTAATTTAGGGTCAAGATTAATCTTCTCTAATGCACCTTTAATGGCTACTGCCCCTAATTTTGTAGCTGACACTCCAGCTAACGTTCCTCCAAAAGAACCCAATGGGGTTCTTACTGCTGATACAATATATACTTCCTTATTCATAAAAATAGTTTAAAATTTAAAATTATGCGCCAAATGTAACATATAGATTGACTTTTGATTTCCCGTTCATCTAAAAATGATTAACAATTTTATTATTAATTAACAATTATTTTGAAAATGAAATTATTTTAAAAAAAACAATAATCACTTCAACAATAGTGAGTCATCTTTTTGATTAAATTCAAAATTTAGAAAAATATAACATCTAACGTCAATACAAAATGATATAAATCAGCTACATTTGACAATTATATCATTCACGCTTTATGTTCTTAAGATTTCTGCTATTTTTTATTTTAATTACGTGTGTAGAAATTTATTTTTTACAAGCACTTAAAACAATCAGCGTTGATTACACTCCCCAAAAACGAAAAATAATTTTTTGTGTTGCTTATTCATTAGCTGGTATTAATTTGATTATTAGTTCAGTGGCGATGTTTTATCCACCACCTGAATGGAATAGTGTACTTAGATTTATTTCGTCGGTTGCACTTATTTTATTTATTTGTAAATTAATTGGGTCAACTTTTTTACTTGTAGATGACATTATTCGTTTTTTTAGATGGATTGCTTCTTTTTTTCAAAAAGCCCCAAAATCAGAGATAGCGGATGGTTCGCATCATATTGGTCGTTTAAAATTTTTAAGTTATTTAGCATTTACATTTACTGTAATTCCGGCTGTTTCATTTTTGTACGGAATGGTTAGAGGTGCTTATAAGTTTAGAGTTCATAAAGTAAAGGTTACCTCTCCAAATTTACCGGAAGCGTTTGAAGGTTTTAAAATTGTACAAATTTCAGACATTCATTGTGGTAGTTTTATGAGCACTGAACCTTTGATAAAAGCCTTTAATATGGTTTTAGAACATAAACCTGACGCGATTTTTTTTACTGGTGATTTAGTAAATAATGAAACGTCAGAAACTGCTGTTCATTTAGAAACCTATAAATCTTTAAAAGCACCTTATGGAGTTTTTTCTTGCCTAGGAAACCATGATTATGGTGACTATAAAATTTGGGAAAGTGATCGAGCTAAAATTCAAAACTTAAATGATTTAAAAGATGTTCATGCAAATTCAGGATGGCGCTTATTGATGAACGAACATGTGGCTATTGAAAAAGATGGGCAAAAAATTGCAGTTCTTGGTATCGAAAACTGGGGTGGTAATCTTAATTTTCCTAAATATGGTAAACTAGAAAACGCTCATGCAGGAACCGAAGATTATCCATTTAAGATATTATTATCCCATGATCCGTCGCACTGGGATATGCAAGTGAGTAAAGAAATACAATACAGAGATATCGATTTGACTTTAAGTGGCCACACGCATGGTATGCAATTTGGCATTGAAATACCTGGCTTTAGATGGAGTCCATCGCAATACATATATAAATATTGGGCTGGTTTGTATAAGCAAGATAATCAGTATTTATATGTCAATCGTGGTTTAGGATTTTTAGGTTATCCGGGGCGAGTAGGAATTTGGCCAGAAATTACGGTTATTGAATTAACTCGAGCATAATCTTTTAATTACATGATTTATCATCTCCCAAGTTAAACAATTATTAATTTTTTATAAAATCTAAATTACTTACATAAGTGCTTTGTAGTATAATGTAAGTAACTTACATTTGTAACATGCAAAACAAATATCAAAATTTAATTGAACAAACATTCGATTTTCCTCAGGAATCGTTTGAAGTAGTTGATAACGAACTTTATTTTAATGATATTCCCTTAATGGATATCATAAAACAATATGGTACTCCATTAAAAATCACCTATTTACCAAAAATATCATCGCAAATTCAAATAGCAAAACGGATGTTTAATGTGGCTATGGCGAAGGTTGACTATAAGGCTAAATATGTATATTGCTATTGCACAAAAAGTTCTCACTTCAGTTTTGTTTTAGATGAAGTAATGAAAAATGATGTACATATTGAGACATCCTCAGCCTATGATATTCAAATCATTAGAGAGCAAATTAAAAAAAAGAAAATAACAAAAGAAACATTTATAATTTGTAATGGTTATAAAAAAACAAATTACAAGCAGTATATATCTGAATTATTAAATGATGGTTATAATGTTATACCAGTTTTAGATCACTTAGATGAGTTTGACTATTATAAAAAGAATGTGAAGGCTCCTAAATGTCAACTTGGAATTAGAATTAGTACTGAAGAAGAGCCATCTTTTGCATTCTATTCTTCCAGATTAGGTGTTCGTTACACTGATATTATTAGTTTATATACTGAAAAGATACAAAACAATCCAAAGTTTGAATTAAAATTATTGCATTTCTTTATAAATAATGGAATAAAGGATACCATTTATTACTGGACCGAGTTAAACAAATGCTTAAATATTTATAAAGAGCTAAAGAAAATTTGCCCTAGTTTAGATTCCTTAAATATAGGCGGAGGCATGCCAATAAGAACTTCTTTAAGCTTTGATTACAATTATGAGTATATGATTGAAGAAATTGTTGCCCAAATTAAATCTTTTTGCCTACAACATGAATTAGATGAACCCAATATTTTTACCGAATTTGGGTCGTTTACAGTAGCTGAAAGTGGGGCTACTTTATACTCTATTATTGATCAAAAACAACAAAACGACCGCGAGCAATGGTACATGATCGATAGTTCATTTATAACTACGCTACCGGATACTTGGGGAATAAACCAACGCTTTATATTACTAGCTGTTAATAATTGGGATAAACCCTATGTCCCTGTAAATTTAGGAGGTTTAACTTGCGATAGTATGGACTATTACAATAGTGAAGCACATACTAATCAAGTATTTTTGCCAAAAGTGTCAAAAACAGATAAACAACCATTATATGTTGGTTTTTTTCATACAGGAGCCTACCAAGAAGCTTTAAGCGGCTATGGAGGGACTCAACATTGCTTAGTTCCTGCGCCAAAACATGTGTTAATTGATAAAGATGAAGATGGTAAGTTAATTACCAAATTATTTGCAAAGGAGCAAAGTTACAAGTCGATGCTTAAAATATTAGGGTATTAATTTGCTGGTATAAACCAAATGAGTATCTTCGATTCCGATATAATTTTTGTCCATTGATTACAATTAAACCTATAGCAATAATTGCTATTTTTATTCCTTTATTTATTTCTTTGTCATGCAGTGACTCTGCTTGTACTGAAAATAATCTAACAGAAGGTTTAATTGAATATAACGCCGAGGTTGTTGATCAAAACCATCCAATGGCTGGATTAGCTCCAAGTTCTGCAACTGTAAAATTTAAAAAAAATAAAGTTCAATTAGAAATGAGTACGATGGGTATTTTTAATACCATATTTATTAGCAATCCTGCTCAAAAAACTTTAACACAAATGGTTAAATTCATGGATTTAAAAAATGCATGTATACAAAGGGAATGCGATTTAATTGATGAAAACAAAAATTACGAATTAAATTTTATTGAAACTGAAGAGATAAAAAAAATTGCTGGCTATAATTGTAAAAAAGTTAAAGTAGATATGGTTAATGATCCAGGAGTTTCTTTTGATGTATATTATACTACAGAATTAGGAATGGATAGCGTTAATAACATTGGGCCTTATAAGAAAATTAAAGGCATGTTAATGCAATACAGACTAAAAAAATTAGGTTTAGAAATGTGCTTTACAGCCACATCTGTTAAAAAGGAAGAAATTAAGGAAGATGTGTTTGAAGTACCAGCTTATTATAAAATAGTAACTCGTACTGAAATGGAAAAATTATTTGCGGATCTTCAAAAATAACGAGCATTTAATTCTATAGTTTATCCATTATTTTTGCCATTTAGCATATTTTTGTATTTCAAAACTATCAAAATTGTAAATTGGCATAACAATTGGAAAACACAAGTCAAATTTTAAAATAAAACTTTTATGAAAAAATTATTCTCTACCCTATTTGCAGTTGCACTAACCACATTATCATTAAATGCACAAATAAAAGAAGGCTACATATTATATGATATGAAATTAGAAGGCCTTCCTCCTGAACAAGCTGCTATGATTGGTGATATGGAAACTAAAGTGACATTTAAAAACGAGAAATCGTTGACAGAAATGACTTCTATGATGTTCACTAACCAAACACTGACAGATGAGAAAGGAATGACCATGTTGATGGAACAAATGGGAAATAAAATCGCTGTGCAACAAACTAAAGCAGAAATGGAAAAAGAAGAAGCTAAATCAAAAGACAAACCCAGCGATCCTAAAATTGAGTATATTGCCGAATCGAGAACCATTGCTGGGTATGAATGTAAAAAAGCAATCATTACTACAATTTCTGGTAAAGATAAAAAAGAAGAAAAGGTAGAAATGTGGTATTGTGATAAATTTGAAAATCCAAATAAAGACGGAAAAGGTCGCGGCCAAGCCATCATGAAAGGATTAAAAGGAGTGCCATTTGAATATTCTGGCGGTCAGGGAGGAATGAAATTTAAAATGATAGCTAAGGAAGTATCGATTGATCCAGTTTCAGATTCTAAATTCAATTTATCTACCGAAGGTTATAAAATGATGACGATGGATGAATTAAAAACAATGCAAGGAGGGCGATAATGCGCTAATGCTAATTTGATTTTATGAAGTAATAGAAGTTTAAAAACACAATTGATTAATTTTATTGTATCATATTTTAATTAAAAAGTTCGGCAAAAAGCCGGACTTTCTTTTTGTGAAAATTGAAATGGAATTTAGTAGACAGTTAATTTTAGCATTATTAATTCATATTTTTTTTACAATTAATTTACAAGGAAAAATTCTTCTAATATGTTATCATTATTCCATTTTATGGACTATTTCTAAATTAATTTCTAAGTAATTATTGTTTTGTATATATTTATAAAAAATATGATAATGAATTAAAATAACATTATTTTTTTTATAAACAGCAATATTTTCAATGAAAAAACTTTACTTAATTTTACTTTGTTTATTGATATTGCAAAATTCTTTTTCGCAAAATTTTAGGAGGCCAAACGATTGGACAAAGTATCGTCAAGAATTAATTATTCAAGTTGGAGCAGCCCAATTTTTAGGAGATCTTGGCGGATTAAATAAAAAAGGAACTGACTACAGCCCGGCTGATCTTGAATTTGCGTTAACAAGACCATCATTATCTTTAGCATACAAATACAAAATAGAAAAATATTTCAATATTCAGTCTAGTTTAAGTTATTTGTTAGTAGCAGGTAACGATAAATTCACAAAAGATAAATTTAGAAACAATAGAAATTTAAATTTTAAATCAAATATCTTTGAATTAGCTGTAAGAGCAGAGTACTCATTATTTTTTAGTTTAGATGGAATTAAATCTCGTCTTAAAAATGGATTATCGAAGAAATCAAATAGTAAATCAAACGAATTAATTGGTTTTATTGGAGCAGGAGTTTTTTATTTCAATCCTAAAGGTAAAGATCCGGACTCAGGTGTTTATGAAAAGCTCTACCCACTTCATACCGAAGGACAAGGACTTCCGGGAGGCCCAAAACAATATAAAAGAATAGCTATATGTATTCCAATGGGGATAGCTTGGCAAATTTCGCTGACCAAACTTATAAATATTGGTGTGGAAATGAACTATAGGAAGACATTCACGGATTATATTGATGATGTAAGTACCACTTACTACTTTGACCGAAATGCTTTATTGGAAGCTTATGGACCAAAATCTCTTGCACTGTCAGACCCGAGTTTGGGTAATATTCCTGGCGCCAGCTTGCCAAATGGTGATGGAACAGGAGCTCAAAGAGGCGATAAAGAAAATGACTCCTTTATGTCTATGCAGTTTAAAATTTCATATTTACTTAGTTCTAAGCGAACTAGAAGCAAATTAAGATCTAAATTCTAGTTTGAATTAAATTGCTATTATTTTCGTTAAAAATTTTACAGATAATTAAAAAAAACTATCATTGATTATTTTTTAGATTAAAACATTTAAGTTATAAGATATAATAATCTTTGTTTTTACGACTAATATAAAGTAAGACCTTAGGTTGCAACAAAATATAAATTAACTATTTCAAAAAAAGCTATCACAAATTAAAAAAAAATACTATTTTTGCTACTATTGTATTTTGAACTCAATGAAAAAAATTATATTATTTTTCAGTTTTATTTTTTTGTTGCAAAATTCTTTTTCACAGAATTTCACAAGACCTAACGATTGGAAAAAATATCGTCAAGAAATAATAGTTCAAGTTGGGGTATCACAATTTTTAGGTGATCTTGGTGGGTTAAATTCAACGGGCACTGATTATAGTCCTGCAGATATAGAATTTGCAGCAACTAAGCCATCTTTATCTTTTGCTTATCGTTATAAACTTGCGAAAAATTTTAATATTCATTCAAGTTTAAATTATTTGTTAGTTGCAGGAGACGATAAATTAACTGCTGAGAAATTTAGAAATAATCGAAATTTAAATTTTAAATCAAATATATTTGAACTTGCCGCTAGAGCAGAACTTTCTGTTTTCTATAGTAATGCAGGGCATAGATATGGAATTAAAAATACTGCAGCAAGTCGTCATAAAAGTAAGTCAAATGAATTAATTGGCTTTATTGGTTTAGGTGTTTTTTATTTTAACCCAAAGGGCAAAGATCCGAATACAGGAAGTTACGTGAAACTTTACCCACTTCACACAGAAGGTCAAGGATTACCTGGTGGACCGAAGCAATATAAGCGGATTTCAATTAGTATTCCAATGGGAGTGGCTTGGAGAATGTCGGTAACAAAACTACTAAATGTTGGAGTTGAATTTAACTATAGAAAAACTTTTACTGATTATATTGATGATGTTAGTACCACTTATTATTTTGATAGAGCTGCGCAAGCAGATGCATACGGCCCACAATCATTAGCATTGTCTGACCCAAGTTTAGGTGATATACCAGGCGCTAGTCTCCCTAACGGTGATGGTACAGGTGCTCAAAGAGGTGATAAAGAAAATGATTCTTTTATGTCGATGCAAATTAAAGTTGGTTATTTTCTTAGTCCTAAGCGCAAAAAAACTAGATTACGTTCTAAATTCTAGTATTTAGCTGATACTAGATATCCCAATTTATTTTTTAGGGTGATCAAACAAAAATAAATTTCCAATTTTAATTTCTTTCCAATTTTTTACATCGAAATTAATTCCTGCAATACAACATGTGGGCATCAGTATATGAGATGATTGTGTTAATTGGCCTACTAAATCACTAATGGTGGGATTATGACCAAATAGCATAACGGTGTCATATTTATTATCAATTTCAGAAAAAACCGAAACGTAATCATTTACTGTTGATTCATAAAGCTCTTGCTTTAAAATAATAGTATTGGCATTATGATTTAAGTTTCTTGCAAATAGTAAAGCAGTGGTAAAAGCTCTTACTGCCGGGCTAGAAATAATAAGATCAGGCTTTATTACTCTTTGATAACTCATAGAATTTGCATTTGCATAGCCTCTTTCATTTAGAGGACGCTCAATATCTTTTAAATGTGGATTTTCCCAATCAGATTTTGCATGGCGAACAAGAAAAAGTTTTTTCATCGTAAACACTATTAAGTATAATTGACTATTTTTTTAATTTTCTGATGTTTAGATCATTTAATAATCAATAGCTTTTGATTGCTTGGAATAAAACAAAAAGTGGGTTAAAAATTGATAACCCACTTTTATTTTTAAATGCAGTAACTTACTAAAAAAATTACAACCTTAAATTTTCAGAAATAAGAAGAAGCCAAAATCAATTTAACTACTTAATTATGCAGTTACAGTTGATAAAACTGAGTTCATGCTTCTTACAGCTTCTGCACTCTTTGCAAATAAAGCTTTTTCTTCCTCATTCAAATTAAAGTCAACTATTTTTTCCCAACCGTTTTTACCAATAATTACAGGAACGCCCATGCAAATATCAGATTGACCGTATTCTCCTTCTAACATAACACTGCAAGGAATTAATTTTTTCTGATCATTTAAAATACTATCAACGATAGTTGCAACAGCAGCACCGGGTGCATACCAAGCCGATGTTCCTAACATACCTGTTAATGTAGCACCACCAACCATTGTATCTGCAGCAACTTTTTTCAAAGTTTCAGCGTTTAATGTTTGAGAAACAGGTACACCATTATAGGTTGCCAAACGAGTTAAAGGAATCATAGTGGTATCACCATGTCCACCAATTACAACACCTTGAACATCACTTGCCGGAGCATTTAATGCTTGAGATAAATAACAATTAAAACGTGCACTATCTAAAGCACCACCCATCCCAATAATGCGATTTTTAGGTAATTTACTTCCTTTTAATGCTAAGTAAGTCATTGTATCCATTGGATTTGAAACAATAATTATAACTGCATTTGGGGAGTGTTTTAATACATTTTCTGTAACTGTTTTCACAATTCCCGCATTAATACCAATTAACTCTTCACGAGTCATACCTGGCTTACGTGGGATTCCTGAGGTAATTACTACTACATCACTATTAGCTGTTTTAGCATAATCATTTGTACTACCGCTAATTCGTGTATTAAATCCATTTAAAGAAGCTGTTTGCATTAAATCTAACGCTTTACCTTCTGCAAAGTTTTCTTTAATATCTAAGATAACTACTTCACTTGCAATTCTTCTTTGTGCAATATATTCTGCACATGTTGCGCCTACATTTCCAGCGCCGATAACTGATACTTTTGTCATTTTAATTATGTTTTTTTATGTTTTTACTTTTTTTATTTTCATTTGTCACACTGAGCGTAGTCGAAGTGTTTTCGTTTTAGCCTGCCCTTCGACTCCGCTCAGGTTGACAAGCTTATGAAAAACTAATCTTTACGCATCAATCTTAGCATACTTCGCATTTTGTTCAATGAACTCTCTGCGAGGAGGAACTTCATCACCCATTAACATGGCAAAAACGCGATCTGCCTCTGCTGCACTATCAATAGTAACCTGACGTAATGTACGAGTTGAAGGATCCAATGTTGTTTCCCATAACTGTATAGCATTCATCTCTCCTAAACCCTTATAACGTTGTATATGAACGCTTTCAGGCTTATCGCCACCTAAAGCTTTCACTTGCTCAGCGCGATCTGTTTCATTCCAACAATAAGCTTGTTCTTTTCCTTTTTTTACTAAATATAAAGGTGGAGCTGCAATATAAACGTGGCCTTTTTCAACTAACTCTTTCATATGACGGAAGAAGAACGTTAAAATTAAAGTCGTAATATGTGAGCCATCTACATCGGCATCACACATAATCACCACTTTATGGTAACGTAATTTATCCATATTTAATGCGCGGTCATCTTCCTTAGTTCCACGAAAAACGCCTAATGCCGTAAAAATATTTTTAATCTCCTGATTCTCGTAAATTTGATATTCCATGGCTTTTTCTACATTCAAAATCTTACCTCTTAAAGGCAAAATAGCCTGAAAATCACGATTACGACCTTGTTTAGCTGTTCCACCGGCCGAATCCCCTTCTACTAAAAACAATTCACATGCTAAAGGATCATTATTGGCACAATCTGCTAATTTACCGGGTAAACCAGAACCAGACATCACTGATTTACGTTGAACCATTTCGCGAGCCTTGCGAGCTGCATGACGTGCCGTTGCTGCTAACACCACTTTATCTACAATTAACTTGGCTTGTCTAGGATTTTCTTCTAAATAATTGCTTAATGCTTCACTAATAGCAGAATCAACTGCTCCAGTTACTTCGCTATTACCTAACTTAGTTTTAGTTTGTCCTTCAAATTGAGGCTCCTGAACTTTAACAGAAACTACTGCAGTTAATCCTTCTCGAAAATCATCTCCACTAATTTCAAATTTTATGTTTTTAAACATTCCATTCTTTTCAGCATAGCTTTTCAAAGTACGAGTTAACCCTCTTCTAAAACCAGCTAAGTGAGTTCCACCTTCGTGTGTATTAATATTATTTACATAACTCTGAATACTTTCGCTATATGAATTGTTATAAAGCATCGCTACTTCTACCGGAATTCCATTTTTTTCTCCTTCGATGTGAATTACATCCTCCATCAACTTTTCTTTTCCTCCATCAATGTATTGCACAAATTCTTTTAATCCACCGTCGCTATGAAATGTTTCGCTAAAAACAACACCATTTTCATCTTTATTACGCTCATCTTCTAAAATAATTGTAATTCCTTTATTTAAGAAAGCCAATTCGCGCATCCGATTTGCTAAGGTTGCAAAATTATATTCACCAGTTGTAAAGATGCTTAAGTCTGGAGTAAAAGTAACAGTTGTACCTCTTTTGTCAGTATTACCAATTTCTTTTGCAGGATATTGAGGTATTCCCTTTCTAAATTCTTGCATGGTAATTTTACCATCTCTATGAACCTCTGCAATTAATGGATCAGATAATGCATTAACGCAACTTACCCCTACTCCATGCAAACCGCCTGATACTTTATAGGTATCTTTATCAAATTTACCTCCTGCATGTAAAACCGTCATTACTACCTCTAAGGCACTCACTCCTAATTTTGGGTGTATGCCAGTAGGAATTCCACGACCATCATCTTTAACACGAATAGAATTATTTTCTAAAATAGTAACAGTAATATCTTTACAATGACCAGCTAATGCCTCATCAATTGAATTATCTACAACTTCATAAACTAAATGATGCAATCCTTTTATTCCTATATCGCCAATATACATGGCAGGACGTTTTCTAACCGCTTCTAACCCTTCTAATACTTGGATATTATCTGCTCCATAATTCGCCTTATCCGCTGCTGTTGTTTCTTCCATAAATTGTGAATCTATTTTTTTATTATTTCTTAAATATACTGATTTTATTGAAGGTTTACGTAAATTATTTAGCTTATTTTACTAACAAGTGTTCATAAAATTTGGTTAAATAAGATAAAAAAATCTGAAAAAATTTGCTGAATTATTAAATGCGATTTCATAAATCTTAAATACCTATTTTAATCAATAATTTTCATACATTTCAAGTCTAAAAAATCATCAATGGAAAACATATTTACAGCAGAATCCTTGCTTAGTTTAATACCTCTAACTTTAATGGAAATATTATTAGGTATCGATAATGTGATTTTTGTTTCCATTATTTTAAGTCGCCTCGATAAAAATCAAACCAAAAAAGCAGGATTTATTTGGATGACAGTTGGTATAATAATGCGTATTTTATTTTTATTTATTTTAGGTTACTTAATAAAAGGAGAGCAAGTGTTATTTACAATTTTCAATCATTCTGTAGCAATAAAAGATTTGATAATGCTTGCTGGAGGCCTTTTTTTACTTGTTAATTCAACATTAGAAATTCATAATAAACTAGAAGGTGAAGATCCCGATGAAATTCTCCAAAAAGAAAAAAAGAAACAAGTTTCGTTTAAATCAATTGTTTTGCAAATGATTTTAATTGATATGGTTTTTAGTATTGATGGTGTTGTAACTGCAATTGGAATGGCTAATAATATACAAATAATGATGATTGCTGTTTTAATTAGTATGGCTGTGATGTTTTACTTTGCTCCAAAAATATCAGCGTTCATTCATAAACATCCTACATTTAAAGTACTTGCGCTATCCTTTTTAGTTTTAATTGCTGTACTATTAATTGTAGAAGGAGTGCATATTGATAAAGTTGAAATACCAAAAGGATATATCTATTTTGCGATGGCCTTCTCGTTTGCAGTTGAATTAATAAATTTAAAAGTAAGAAAGAAATTTAATCCTGTAGAATTAAGATCTCCAACTTTAAAAGATTCTAATCATTAATAAAATCCTTAGTTTGCAGTACATAAAAATAGCGACGAAACTTGTAGATTGTTTAATAAAAATAATAATGCGTAATAACATTACATCAACTATTAATATAATCGAAAGGAAATATGTCTGCAATAAACATAAAAAGTATAATCAACACATACAAACACTTGATTACTTAAAATAATTATTAAATTGATTTTAACATTTTCTACTTAGCAATTAATTAATAATTTTAACTACCTTTCTTAAATATATTTTTTAAAAAATTATTTAATTCTAATTATCTATTTACTATATTAAAATTAAAAAAGCAATGTACTCATATGAATCATAAACTATTTAATAGAATACTATTTTGCCCACTATATTCTTCGCCTCAAAAACTACAAATATTGTTTTTTCTTTTTCTACTATTTGTTTCATATAGTAAGTTTAGTGCGCAACAAGACGTAAAAAAAACTCAGATTAATTTTTTTGGTCATATTGAATACGACTTTGACGCACTACCAACATCAAATAATTCTTACTTTAGTTTAGGTGAGCAAGATTTTTTTATTGTATCAAAATTAACACAACGTATTTCATTCTTGGGTGAAAACGTTATCCGATATGATGGAAAATCGCCCTCTTTTTTCATTCCGAGTATTGAGCGAATGCAATTAAAGTTTGATTATTTTAAAAATCACAGTTTGGTTGTAGGAAAAATGCATACTCCTGTTAATTATTGGAACGATGTGTATCACCATGGTAGATTTTTCTTTCCTACTGTTGACAGACCAATTGCCTTTTCTTATTTAGTGCCCGTTCACACGCTTGGTTTACGTTTACAGGGTCAAAATTTAGGTAAAATTAAATTTGGTTATGATTTGGTTGCCGGAAATGGTATTTCATCAACCGATTTTGCTGATAGTGGTGTAAACACATCTGCAATGGCTGGGGTTCATATCAAACCAATAGATAATTTGCGTTTTGGCATTTCTTATTACTACGATTTTATACAAGGAAACGTTTCCGGAATACATAGTGGCCATGCAACTGCCACACATCAAGCAATTGCAGCAAAGTATAAAGGAAATATAAATTTTGAATTATTTTCTGTTTCTGCTTCTTATTTTTCAGATAAGTTTGAATTTTTAAATGAAAGCTGCTTAAATAAATCAGGAAGCGATTCGTTGGGCATTGCAATGAATATGAGTAACTACACTTATATAGGCTATACCATAAAAGATAAAATAACGCCATTTATTTCTTACGACTTTATTGATATATCTCAAAAAGATGTGCATGTTGGTCATTTAAGCAGAAATAAATTAATTGCAGGTTGCAGATATAGTGTTAACCATTTGATGAATATTAAACTGCATGTTGGTATACTTTCATCCAATCATACTTTGTTTAATAGTCATCCGCATAACAGTACACCTAATAGCTATGAATTTAAAATACAGCTGGCGTATGGCTTTTAAGAAATTCATAATAATAGTGGTTTGCTTACTCATAATGGGGAAAGCAAATAATGCAATTGCACAAATTGCAGAAGATTTAATTGTAATAGCAAATGATATTGGAGTGAGTTCGTTAACCAAAAAACAAGTTATATCTTATTTAAAAGGGGAGAAAAACTTTTGGGAAAAAAGAAAAAAAGTATTGATTGCTCTGCCGTCATCTAAGTCTGAATTAGCAACTATAGTAGCAAGATCAATATATAAAACTAGTTCCGAAGGTATGCAGAAATATTGGTTATCTCTTGTATTTCAAGGGAGAGCAGATCCTCCTATGTTTTTTGGTTCAGATGAAGAAACGATCAAATTTGTAACTAGTAACAAGGGTTCTATTGGTTTTATCCGAACAAAAAATAAATCACAGGCAGTAGATTTTTTAATAGAGATAAAGACAGATTAGTTAATAAATGAAAATTTTCGGAAGTATATCATTTAAAATTTGGATTTATTTTTCATCCATATTATTTATATCGTCTGCAATAGTTATTTATTATTTCCCTAATCAACAAAAACAATCTATCTTAAAATATAGAGGAAATGAATTAACGGAACTAAGCCGCACAATTGCGCTTGGTGTAGAGTTATCTCTTGATGTTAACGATTTTCAGAAATTAAATAAATCACTAGGCTATTATCGTAATAAAAAAAGTGAATTTGATTTTTTAGTAGTTACTCAAAAAAAATCTGATTCTGAGAAGGAAGAAATTTTCTCACAAATAAGCGATAGTGTAAAATTTAATTTTTACGCCATTGATACTTCAAAATATTTAATTAAATCAGCGGTATTTTCTACTCAAATTATGAATGGAAAAGTAATCATTGGGTTAAGTAAAAATAGAGTTAACAATGAGGTACAAAAAACCAATTTACCAATTTATATTGCTTTAGTATTTATCTTTTTGATAACCGTTATTTTATTTTATGTAGTTGCTCGTAACGTTTCTGCTCCAATAAACGTAGTAATTTACAATGCAAAATTGTTGCAGGAAGAAAAATATGAGTTGTTTAACATCGAACAAAAAAAATCAACTGATGAGATTTCTCAATTGCAAAACGCGTTAATAAATTTAAAAGATAGTTTACTTTTGCAAAAGTTGGAAAACAAAAACTTATTAGAAAATCTGGAAGACAAAATTACAGAGAGAACAGAAAATCTTAATCTAACTCTACTAAAATTAAAAGAAGCTCAAGATATTGCCGAACTCGGTTATTATAGTTTTTATAAAAATCTTGATAGATTTACCTTCTCCGAAAATCTTGAAGAAAAGTTATTAATAAAAACTAGTGAGGCAAAAAAATTAGAGTACTTAAAAAGTTTAATAGACAAGGAATATATTAATGAATTTGAAACCAATTTTACAAAACAAACAACAGAACCATTTAGTATAGAAGTAAAAACTCTTTTGCCGGATACAATAACTGGCACATTTAAATGGTTCGCTATAAATGGGAAATATTATAAAGACAAACAAACTGAAACAGATTACTTATCGGGAACAATACAGGAAATTACCATACGTAAAAACGCAGAAGCCGAGTTACGCAAATTATCGCAGGCTGTAAAAAATTCATTTAATAGCATTATTATTACCGATTTAAATCAAAAAATCACTTGGATTAATGATAGTGTACTTAAACTTACAGAATATAGTAGAGAAGAAATTATTGGAAATACTCCAAAAATGTTTCAGTCGAGTGAAACAGATTTAGAAACAAAAAAAATAATTCGGGAAAGTTTAATTGCACGCAAATCGTTTAAAACTGAGATTCTAAACGTCACTAAAAACGGCAACAAATATTGGCTAGAACTTTACATACAACCAATTTTTAGTGAAAGAGGGGTTGCGGAAGGATTTATGGCAGTAGAAATTGATATTACGGAGCGAAAAGAAAAAGATAAATTAATTCTTCAATATATATCAGAAATTGAATCAAAACAAAAGGAGATTGTTACTGCAAACGAAAGCCTTGAAATAAAAGTAGCCGATAAAACTCGCGATTTAGAATTTAGTATTCTGCAAATTCAAAAGTCGCAAGAAGAAATTGTGAAAAAAGAAAAAATGGCCACACTGGGCGTTTTAATAGCAGGTATAGCACACGAGGTAAATACACCACTTGGTGCCATTAAAGCATCAGTAGATAACTTAGAGCATTTGTTTTCACTTGAATTTGTTAAAGCTATAAATACAATTTCCTTAGATGATCTAAAGCAAGTACTAGCGCTTTATACAAAACTCAATGTTTTAAGCACGCCAAGTACCATTATTCAACGACAAAATGCCAAAAACTTGCTTAGTATTATTTCAGAAAACTATCCTGAAATTGAAAATGCCTTTGTTTTATCTAAAGAACTTTCTTCTATTGGTTTTGAAAGTATGAATGTTGATTTGATCGCATTGCTTGAAACTAGCAACTATGCAAACATTATAAAAACAGTGAAACTTTTACTAAACATACAACGTTCATTAAAAACAATTAACGAAGGGGCTGTTAAAAGTGGCAAAATTATCCGGGCACTCAATGTATATTCGCATGGAACAGATCAAGAGCAGCAAACCCAATTTAATTTAAAAGAAAATATTGATAACATTATTACGCTACTTTCAAATAAAATAAAATACCATGCAACGGTAAAAAATAATATTCCAGAAAATATTTTATTAAAAGGATTTGAAGATGAGTTATCACAAGTTTGGACTAACATTATTAATAATGCGTTGCAAGCAAGTAATAACAAATGTAATATTGTGATTGACTATAAAAACGAAAACAATCTGCACTTCATTTCCATTTGCAATGATGGGCCCAAAATTCCAGATATAATTATTGATAAAATCTTTGATGAATTTTTTACTACTAAAAAAAGAGGTGAAGGGACTGGTTTAGGTTTAAATATTGTAAAAAGTATTGTAGAAAAACACCATGGCAAAATTAACTGCATAAGCAATGAAAAAAATACTATATTTACTATTAACCTACCAGTTACTAAAATTTAAAGAATAACCATTAACAGTAAGACTAATAAATCGTTATAGTTTTTTAACTCATTTAAGTCAATATATATTATCATTACCTCATAAATGTCTAGCAATAAAGTTATAGTAATAATCGATGATGAATTCATCATTTTAGAATCGCTAAGTATTCAAATAAATTTAATATTACCAGCAAATATTATGCTTGAAGCAGCATCATCTGGTGAAGAATCTATTCAATTAATTAATGAACTTCATAAAAACGGAAATGAATTAATTTTAGTGATATCTGATTTTAACTTAGATGATATGAAGGGAACTGAAGTTTTGAAACATTCGATTAGTTTATTTCCAAAACTGCGCAAAATAATTTTAACAGGACAGGCGGATTCTGCAATAATAGCAGATTTTAAAAATGAATACGGATTAGATGCTATTATAAATAAACCTTGGAATTTTGAAGAAATCAAAGAAATAATTTTAGAAAGTGTTTTACCTTAACTTCCATAGGAGTACAAATTTTATAAACTTTGCAAACTAAAAAGGTATAAAAGTCAAACCAGCCATTAAATTAAAACGCTGATTCGGATATTTTTCCCAACGATAATAACGCGTATTAGCAATATTATTAATATTTACAAAAAAAGAAAGCATCTTGCTGTAACGATATTCAGCCCCTAAATTAGCATCTACTATTCCGGTAAGTAATTTTGGTTGGAATTTATAAGTCAAATTATCCTCAACTTTTGTCAATGTATGTTGATTTCCGATAA
>JAIOZA010000052.1 GCA_021740825.1 Bacteroidia bacterium
CAAGCCTAAATTCTACTCTAGGTTACTAACAAATAAACACATATTAACAAAAGAAAAAAGAAGCAAAAAAGAAAAAGCTACACAAAATAATATTAATTTTAAATCATAAAAACATGTCAACCATTTTCAGGAAGAGACAAAAACAAAAAAACTGTTGACAAATATTTCCTTGACAATTGGCTTAATTTTTTGCATTTATAGTAATTTAGGCCGTTAATGGACGTTACAAATTATAGTGCTAAATTAGAAAAGGAGTAAAATTTAATAAACTGGGTTCATGAAAAAAATATTATTTATAATCTTAAATTTACTTAGTACTCTTTTTTATGGACAATGGGTTAATTCATTTAGTATAAACACATCATCAAAAACAATAGGCTACGATGTTTGTTTTACATCTGAATCAGAGGGTTTGTATTTTAATAGTGATTATTATCCATCAAGTCCAAGTTCAACTTATGGAGATCTTTCAATATTCCAAACTAATAATGCCGCAACAAATTGGAATTATGCCGGAGGCTCATGGTCTCATGGGCCTATATTTTACGGATTGATTTCAGTTATTAAACAAAAAACAATTTACAATTTATGTTCATTTGAGGGCCTTCATTCAATTGGAAAAACTATAGATAATGGAACAAGTTGGAAAAATATATTAGGGGGTGCGGGTAGCCTTAATAGTGTTTCAATTATTGACACTTCAAGTTTTTTCTATACATACTTAAGCTTAAACAATAAATATTATTTGAATAAATATTCTGCGGGGCAAATTGTAAATAAAATTGATTCATTCCCTAATTTCAGTCCTTATGGTTTATATTTCACTGATACGTTAAATGGATATACATTATCAAAGACTACACAAAATACCAATTATCATATAATCTATAAAAGCACAAGTGGAGGGAATAACTGGCAGGCATCTTTTTCTGACACTTTAATGAGTATAAGTAAAATAATGTTTCCATCGAAAAATATTGGTTATGCTATTGGAACTTTAGGTAGAATAATAAAAACTTCTGATGCGGGGAATACTTGGCAATATTTAAATTCTAATACCACAAAAAATTTGCGAAATCTATATTTCATAAATGATAGTGTGGGCTATGTTTGCGGCGATTCTGGACTAATTATAAAAACATTAAACGCTGGACTGAGCTGGCAACAGCAATCAACAGGAACTAATTCTAATTTTCGTAAAATATTTTTTGTTAACGATAGTGTAGGATTCGCATTAACAGGCATACAAGTTTATAAAATAAATGCGACATTATTTGCATCTGTCACTGAAATAAATTCATTAAAAAATTATACATATTTTCCAAACCCAAGCAGTAATGGTATATACAATTTAAAAATTAATGAGAGCATTAAACAAAAACAGAATATTGTCGTTACGCTCACCAACAAATTAGGGCAGGTAATAGAAAATATTAGTTACACTATTATCGACAATCAAACTTTGCTAGTTAATTTATCAAATTTAGCAGCCGGCTTATATAACATCAATGCGTTAATAGACGGTAAAAACTATAATGCTAAACTAGAGAGGGAGTAAATTATTTTTCATTTTATTTGCCACTTATTCATAAAATCAAGCTACTTACTATGGTAGTTTCAATAAAACATTTCGGCGGCATAGAAACCAAAAAGCATTAGCAGACAAATAAACAAAAATATTAGCATTTAGAAATCATTCGGTAAGAACGCCCAGCTACTAACACACGCTTTGCACAATTGGGGCATTCGAATACGTTTTTTGCTTACTTTTTTGTCTGCTAACGCAGAATGATTATTTTTATGTAAGCAAAAAAAGAGGCAGCATTCAGCAATAAACAAATATTGGGCGTGGTAGACAACATATTCTGTTCCAAACCCAACTGATGCAAAGCGCGATACCTTTATATAAAATAGAAATATCTATTTGCTTATTACTTAAAATAGATAACTTTACTATAGATATTTTAAAGTCATACGATGTTTAGACTGTATATTCCAATTGTGTTCTTTGTTGTTTTTGTTGGTTGGTTTTTATACAGCTTGTTAATTAATAAAAATATCAAAAAAAACTTACACACCTTGTTTTTAGGTTTATTCTTTGTTGGTATTTGGGCAGTAATCTTTTTGTTTTTATTGAAGTAAACTAACAAAAGAAAAAAACAATTGCATTGCATTAACAAACAAACTTCGAGCAGAAGTATATGGCATTTGTAAAAGTGATCGCTCTCGCGAAAGACAATTATTTTCTCTTTGCAAAAGTCCATTAAACATTTATCTTTGTTAGTAGCGTTTCGGCAGACATTGTTTCAAATCAAACCGTTGCTTAGCCCGAAAACGTTATAAGGACTAACGATAACATACAAAATTGACAAGAATTATGAGTAACAAAAACAGACAAAATAATCAATCGTCAGGTAAGATAAATTTTAAGGGCGGACTTTGGTTAATTGGAGTAATTACTATCATCATATTTGCTATAGTGACAGCTACCGAAGACTACTCTGAAGGTGAACGAATCGGATTTATTACGAAATTTTCTCACAAGGGACGATTTTGGAAATCTTGGGAAGGAGAATTGAATTTAACACAAACGGGAATGAACACAAGTTCTTTGTTTGACTTTTCAATAGATAATGACAGTGAATCTTCAAATGTAATAGCAATGATTGACTCTGCTGTAAATAATGGTTGGAAAGTAAAACTTACATATCATCAGACTTATTTTAAAAATTGGTTGAGTAATCGGGGAGAAACAGACTACTTTATAAAAAGTATTCAAATTTTAGACAGGTCAACGCTTGGCAACAATAATAGCAATGGGACAAATCAACTACAAGGGAGAGTAATTGACACAATTTATGTAGTGATTGATAAAAGCGAATTGATTAGAAAAAAAGAAATAAAATAACGACAGCTAATACTCGCTAAACCTCTAACACGTTACGTTCAAGATTTTATTCACCGCAAGTTAATGAAAGACACTTTGTTCAATTAAAATAATTATCATACTTTTAAATAAATAATCGTGGAGACCAGAACCCACTCTAAAAAACGGGGCGATACAAAAATGCCTAATAATTAAAACATAAGTAAAAATGACACAAACAATTCCACAATTCAAAAATGATCCAATAGTAGTATTACTCCTTGGTATCGTAACCTGCGGTTTGTATTTAATTTACTGGAATATCAAAGTATCACAAGTAATTAATGCAGTTGCTGATAGGGAAGTTATCTCGCAACCTATCGCAATATTTGCAGGATGTTGCCTTCCTGTTAATTTATACTTTTACTATTTAGCAGGTAAAGAAGGTTTACCAAAAATTTATGAGAAAACTGGAGAAACAGGTAAAGACCAATCAACTCTTCTCTTAATTCTTGGATTTCTTTTTCCGATGGTTGCAGCAATGATTGTGCAAGGTGATATCAATAAATTATATAAGTAATTCAAAGCAGTTTCGTAAAATATTAGGAATTGCTGGTGCCATTTCGACGCTAGCAATTCCCTATTTTATAATGCTTCAAAATAACAATAGGCATATTGAAACGGAACAATCACTATGTCCTTTCAAATTGCTTACAGGATTTCCTTGTCCAGGTTGCGGAATAACTAAATCATTAATTTTTTTATTTTACGGTGATTTTTTTAAAAGCATTTATTATCATTTATTCGGACCATTTACATTTTTATGTTGTATCATAGCAATTGTAGTATTGACAACTGAATTAGTTACTAAAAAGGAATATTTTCAAACTATTTTATATAGCAAAAAACTCGCGTACACTTTAGGGGCAACATTAGCAATCTACCATTTAACAAGGTTGATTTTTTTTATTTCAACGAATAATGTTGACGACATTTTACGGCAATCAATTTGGAAGTAATTGAACAGTGTGAAAGAAAACAAGTCATATTATAAATCTGCCAACCGTTATGCAGCATTTTACATTTGATATTAATAATGAAAAGAATTTTTTGGAATAAAATATTTTTAATGCAATACATTTTGACATCAGCAGTTTTATTGATGTGCTATATGTTTTTTGCATTATTGGAATCAGAGTGGGATTTTGTTGCGTTAATTGGATATGTTTTATTTCAACCACTGATAGGAATTTTCATTTCAATTCTAACAATCCTACTTTGCGCAATAGTCGGACTTCCAATAAGACTTAATTCGAAACTTAATATTTGGTGGACAAAAAATTATATAATTTCAGCTCTCGGAATTTTGACAGGAGTAACATTATTTTTCCTATCATATAAACATCAATTCGTAACGACTCAAAAAATTGAAATAGATGGTTTTATGCAAGACCGAATCGTACCAAATTGGACCCTATTAATTTCGGGTTGGTTTTTAACAGGTTTTATGACGCTTCATTTATTTATATTTAAACGAAAAGTAGAAAGTAAAAACGCCGTGTAATCCTACTTAATTGCTACTTGGTAGGAAATCAAAGTATTTCGCATAATTGCCAGCCAATTTTTCTGTTTTTTATTTGCAATTGTCTGGCAACATTGTACCTTTAAACTAACAACTCAGTACCAATATTTCAATTCGTAAACACTATAAGCCGCAAAAAACTTTATGCCAACGTTTGGGAAATGATACTGATAAATAAAAATCTTGATAACACTCTAATTTAAATACAAAATACTAAAAAAATGAAAAAATTTATGCTTAACATCCAATTAGTAGGATTGGACAACGAAACAAGAATGAAACTACTACCAAGAGAACAGGAAGTTGTAAAAGAGTTAGAACAAAATGGGACAATTGTAGATAACTTTATCAAGCTTGATATGTCTGGGATTTTTATTGTAATGATGGCCGCTGATGCTGAAGATGTGCATTCAAAACTTTCAACGTTGCCATATTATCCTTATATGAAAATTGAGATTATTCCTGTGAGGGTTGTTAACAGCGTTAATCAATAACACGAGCTTTAACAGCAGCTTAGCGTCAGTTTTTGAAGAACAAATATAGAAATACAATTTACGAATAAAGATAAACTAGCTAAACCATCTCAAATTAAGTTCGGGAGAAGTTTTGGCAATTAAAAAAAACTAAAACTACCATATGAAATTCTTACAAATTCTTATTGATTTTTTGAACTATTTAAAGATAATGGTTTCGCCAACTTTAATAGGATTCTTCATAGGGATAATTGTTTATGCTAACAAGACCGATGAAGTTGGACTTATGATTGCAATTGGTATTGCAGTGATTGGAATTATATGCGGAATATTATTAGCCAATTGGGCAAAGCGAAAAGTAGGGACAACGGAGTTTATATCAAAAATTAATGCTTCACCCGACATCGATGAAGCGATGAGAAATCAAAGTGAAAAGAAATAAATATAGCTACCTGCTACTAAATTTAATAGGCGTATTCAACTTCCAATTTTCTAAGTTCAGTAGGCAATTAGTAAATGTTCATTTTGCAAAAGCCAAGTAATAATTTATATTTAAGCGAAAAAGTCGGTAAACAAAGTTTCAAGCTAAAACTAAAATTTAGCTGAATGCTGATTTAAAAAATATAAATTTCAAACACAAAGAAATTAATTATTTATAATGAAAAAAATAATTGTTATAGCAGGAGCCACAGGAAATCTAGGCGGTAAAATTGTAAAATCATTATTAGCCAAAAATGCCGAAGTGCGAGCTATTGTCCGGTTAGAAACAGACATAGAAAAAATAAAAGATTTAGAACAAAAAGGTGTCAAAGTTTTTCAGGTAAATACAAACAATAAATCCGAAATTTCAGAGCATTGCGTAGGAGCACATTGCTTCATATCAGCTTTGGCGGGTTTAAGTGAAACGGTAATTGATGCTCAAAAAATATTTTTAGATGCGGCGATTGAATCAAATGTACCAAGATTTATTCCAAGCGACTACTCAAGTGATTTTACAAACCTTAAAGAAGGTGAAAATAGAAATTTAGACTTTAGGAGAAAGTTTCACGCATATATTGACAAAACTCCAATTAAAGCAACAACGATTTTTAATGGTCCTTTTATGGATTTATTAACTACTGATATGCCATTGATACTTTTTAAACAAAATAAGATTTTATGCTGGGGTAATGCAAATCAAATTTTAGAATTTACAACTACATCAAATGTTGCTGAATATACTGCAGCTGCTGCTCTTGACGAAAACACACCAAGATATTTAAGAATTGCTGGTGATAGACTTTCGTGCAATGACTTTGTAAAATTACTTACCGAGCTTACAAACAAAAAGTATAAACTATTTAGACCAGGGGGCATAAGTCTCTTAAATTTTATTATCAAAGTGACAAGATTTTTTTCGCCTGCTGAAAAGGAGCTTTATCCAGCTTGGCAAGGAATGCAATATATGAGAGATTTAATGGAAGGTCGCATTATATTTCAAAAATATGATAACGACAGATATCCAGAAATCAAATGGACTTCTGTAAAAGAATTTTTGATTACTGAAAAAGTAGACCTTAAATAAACAACCCGCCAATTGCAAGAAAACAACGAATAGTAACTTGCTAGGTATCTTTGTTGCTTTTATAAATATATGGCATGACAATAAAATAGTTATGAATTCGTTTATTCGTTAAATCAATAACAAATAATGATGCTCACAAAAAATAGAATTCCTCTTTTAATTGTATTAATTTGTTGCATCGAAATCATCATATACTTGTGGGCAGTTTTTACAACCGAAGCTGATTTTGTTATTAATAAATGCGCTCGCAATGCAGGAAGGACTTCTGAAGCTCTAAACTTAGCAATCTTAATAATGGTTGGTTATTTTGGGTTGAAGCAAATCTATTCTAACGAAGAGGATAAGGATACATTTAGGATCTTAATGACATTGTTTGCATTTAACCACATAATACATTTTTTCTTTGTTTATCAAAATTTTAAAAGCCACGCCCTGCCCCTTGATATTTCTGATAATAAACATGGCTTCGTTACTTTTATTTGTATTGTGCTAATGACGATTGCTCTCTGGATTTTTAAAAATTTAAATAAGATGCTTTACATTAGTATCATCTTCCACTTATTCAACGTGAGTTACTTTATTATGGAAACTCTTTATAACAAAATAAAACCTGACATAATAACCATTCATTATAAATTTGGTATATTCATTACAAGTGCTGCAATGCTTTACATTCTTTATCGAGTTGTTCGCGAAAACAAAATAAAGTACTTAGTTGCAACTCATCAATAATTATTTTTTATTTGCAAATGGTCACAAATCATTTAGCTTTGCTAAAAGCTTTTTGTTAAACTACGGCATAAAAAAATGATGGCATTTATTCAAGAATTGAAAGCAAGAAATGAAACTTTATTTTACTTTGGATTTATTTGTCTGCTTTTTTCAATACTATTTTTAATTTTAACCAAAACAACAACTACACAAGTTTATGGCGTAAATGCTTGGTATAAGCCTTTTAAATTTGCATTCTCAACATTAACATTTGCTTGGGCTATGGTTTGGTATTGTTATTACTTGCCAAATTTTAATATTAAAATTTTCAATTGGTCTGTTATCATTTTATTGGGTTATGAAATTTTTTATATTGCATTTCAAGCAAGTAAAGGGCAATTATCGCACTACAATGTAAGTACACCTTTTTATTCCGCTTTGTTTTCATTAATGGCTTTAGCAGCTACCGCAGTAACTTTATATACAGCGTATGTTGGGGTTTTATTTTTTAAGTACGATTTTCCAAATCTCCCAAATCATTACTTGTGGGCAATTCGTTTTGGTATCATCATTTTTGTCATTTTTTCTTTTGAAGGTTTTGCAATGGGGTCAAGATTAAATCATAGTGTCGGCGCATTAAACGACAATTCAAATTGGTTTATCATTGGTTGGAGTAAGACGGTTGGCGATTTAAGAGTTTCACATTTTATTGGTATGCACGCCCTGCAAGTTTTACCAATACTTACTTACTACGTTTTTAAAAATACAAAATTGGCGGTGGCTCTTTCTTTTGTTTATCTTATATTAGCTTTGCTTACACTCATTCAAGCTCTGAAAGGTCGACCATTAATCAAAGTAAAGAACTCAAAAAATGAAATGAGAAATACGATAAAAAAATGAGTTAAAGAATACAAATAGTTGCTTCCATCTTGCTAATTTTAAGTTGTTGTGTTTTATGAAATTGCAGGAAAATTAATATACCGGGCCCAAGTGTAAAAGTGTTAATTGGCAAATGGAAATTTGTAAGTACAAGTGGCGGCATTTTTGGTGGAACTATCTGGCCTGTAGACATAGAAATTTGTATTGTATTTAAAGAAACGGGCAAATATAAAAAGCACGAAAAAGGAAAATTGGTCAAAACAGAGAAATTTAAATTAAAAGTAGATAACAATAATTCAAGCAAATATGTTATAGACTATTTGGATTCAGATTTGCCCGACCAAGGTTTTTTATAATTTCTTTCGTGACCTTCTATTTTTTATCGCTTATTTTTGGTTTTAAGGAATTAAATAATCCTTCTCTGTAAAGCTACTTTTAATTCTTATTGCAAAATTCGATTTTACTCCTGAATTAATAAAATAGTAGAAAAAAAATATATCTTCAGATTATTGCTTAATCTAAATCAATTATAGATTTTATTTTTAGTAGTAGCAATAGTGCTTTAATTATTTTAAGAATTGAAGCAAATCATTGTCTTTGCTTATTCCTATAATGTAAATTTAGTGGATGTTGTCATTTTTTACCTATCAACTATCAGATGAAAAATATAATGAAGGGCCTTAGCAGCAAAGAAGCCGCTAACAGATTAAAATTAATTGGATATAATGAACTTAATAGTCAGCAGTCTAAAAATATTTTACAAATAGCTATTGAGGTTGTTAAAGAACCGATGTTTATTTTACTAATAAGTTGTGGTGCATTATACTTGTTTTTAGGAGATAATACCGAAGGTGTCATCATGCTGAGTTGGGTATTTGTAATCATATTTATTACGTTCTACCAACATCAAAAGACAGAAAAAGCACTAGACGCACTTAAAAAACTATCTGCCCCAAGGGCATTAGTAATAAGGGATGGAAAAGAAATGAGAATTGCTGGTAGAGAAGTTGTACCTGATGATATAATAATTTTAAATGAGGGAGATAGAGTTGCTGCTGATGGTAAGATTCTTGAATCCTTAAATCTATCTATAGATGAATCGCTATTAACTGGCGAGTCCGTTCCTGTTTTAAAATCAAGTCTAAATGAAAATGAATCTAGTTGCTTAGTATATAGTGGCACTTTAGTTGTGCAGGGCAGAAGCATGGTTCAAGTAACCGGGACAGGTCTTAATACAGAGTTTGGTAAAATTGGAAAATCACTACAGTTGATAGAACAAGATCAAACTAATTTGCAAAAGGAAATGCAAGTACTCATCAGAACACTTTTTATAATTGGCGTTGTTTTAAGCACTGTTGTAATAATAGCTTATTATTTTACTCGCGGTAATTTTATTCAAGCAGTATTAAATGGTTTAGCAGCAACAATGGCAATTTTGCCAGAAGAGTTCCCTGTTGTGCTTACCGTATTTTTAGCTATTGGCTCTTGGCGGTTGTCGCAACAAAATGTATTAACGCGAAAACCATCTGCCATAGAAACGCTAGGTTCAGCAACGGTTCTTTGCACAGACAAAACAGGCACCATCACACAAAATAAAATGGAAATTGCTTCCATATTGATTCATGATAGTATAATTGGAAAACTACAGTTTCAAAATAATATACATAGCATTCAGGATATTTTAAAGTTTGGTTTTTATGCATCACACAAAAACACCATTGATCCAATGGAAAGGGCAATTGGATTTTGTTATGAAAAGTACGTTACAAAAGAAATGGTGAATTATGATTTAGTGAAAGAATATCCATTAAGTCAAAATTTATTTGCTATGACTCGCGTCCTAAAATTAAAGGATAATGATTATCATATTTATTGCAAAGGTGCGCCCGAATCCGTTTTATTACTCTGTAAATTAACTACCGATCAACAAAGCGAATTGCTCAAACATGTTCAGCAAATGGCAGAGCAAGGCCAAAGAGTTTTAGGGGTTGCAAAATCAACATGGAATCATTCTATATTTCCTGAAACTCAAGATAAATTTGATTTTGAATTTATAGGATTTTTAGGTTTTGAAGATCCTATCAGACCTGAAGTGCCTAAAGCTATTAAGGAGTGTTATGAGGCAGGAATTAAAGTAATTATGATTACGGGGGACTATCCTACTACCGCAAAAAGCATTGCCTTGCAGGCTGGCATGGTAATTAATGAATTAGTGCTTACAGGAAATGATTTAAAAGCGATGAGTGATAAGACTTTGAAAGAAAAAATCGAATCTGTTAATATTTTTGCACGAATTGTTCCTGAGCAAAAATTACAAATTATAAAAGCGTTTAAAGATAATGGAGAAGTAGTAGCAATGACTGGCGATGGCGTGAATGATGCGCCAGCTTTAAAAGCTGCCGATATTGGCATTTCAATGGGAAATAAAGGCACAGATGTGGCACGAGAATCCTCGTCGCTCGTTTTATTAGATGATAATTTTAGTTCTATTGTCGCTGCTATAAGGTCAGGAAGAAAAATATTTGATAACCTTCAAAAAGCAATGGCTTATATTATTGCAGTTCATATTCCTATTATCGGACTAACACTTTTACCTGCCTTTTTCCCTGAATTACCAATCTTACTAATGCCGTTGCATATTGTATTTATGGAACTGATTATTGACCCAGTTTGCTCAATTGCTTTTGAATCTGAAAAAGAAGAATTAGGAATTATGAGTCGTCCTCCTCGCAATCCAAATGTACCTTTTTTTGGAATAAAGCAAATAATTGGAAGCGCATTTGTAGGATTTTTTTTGCTAATAATGGTATTGGTTGTTTACTTTTTTTGTATCAATGAAGGACACAAAGATGGGGAGATTAGAGCCATTTCATTCGCAGCCTTAATTATAGGAAATATGTTTTTAATTCTCACTTCTCTATCAAAAACTCGAAACGCTTTATCTGTTTTGTTTGAAAAAAATGTGGCCTTATTGCTTATAATTATGGTGGCCTCTGGATTATTAGTTATTATTAATTCATTTAAATATTTAAGAACTATTTTTAGTTTCGAAACACCTGTTTTAATCCATTATAGAATTGCAATAATTGGTGCGCTGATTGTATTGTTTACCTTAGAATTGATTAAATATATTAAGCATAAAGTAATTGCAAGAAACACCGTATAAATATTTGCATTTAAAAATAAAAAAAATGAATTGACAAATTGCAGTAGTTATTAAATTTTATACCGTGCTAAAGGAGTGATATCTAAGCTGCAAAACTCTTGCTTTAAAAATTTATAATATCCCGTAATTGCAATCATAGCGGCATTATCAGTACAATATTCAAATTTAGGAATATAGGTATGCCATTGGTGTTTTTTACCTAAAATTTCAAGTTCACTTCTTAATCCTGAGTTTGCTGAAACTCCTCCAGCAATGGCTATCTGCGTAATGTTTGTTTCCTTACTAACCGCCAATAAATTTTTAAGTAAATAACGTATCAAATGTGCTTGATAAGAAGCGCAAATATCATTCATGTTCTCTTCAATAAAATTTGAATTTAGTTTTGTTTGCTCTTGTATAAAATATAAAAAAGCAGTTTTTACACCACTAAAACTGTAATTGTAATTTTTTAATTTCGGAGTAGGAAATTTGTATTTGGTAGCATCTCCTAACTTTGCAAATTTATCAATCAATGGTCCTCCTGGGTAGGGTAGTCCAAGTATTTTTGCCGCTTTATCAAAGGCTTCTCCAACAGCATCATCCTCGGTTTCTGCTAGTAATTCAAAATTTAGATAATCAGTAATTTTAATAATTTGCGTATGACCACCACTAACCGTTAAGCATAAAAAAGGAAAAGTAGGTTGTTTGTTGGAACTTATTTGTTGTTGGATAGATGGTGATTCAGAAAAGTTATTTTCTTTTTCATCACTCAAATAACTACCAACGTCAATCTTTTCTTCAATAAAGTGAGCTAAAATGTGTCCTTGCATATGGTTAATTTCAATTAACGGAATATGTAAAGCCAATGATAATGATTTAGCAAATGATAAACCTACCAATAAACTGCCACTTAATCCAGGACCTCTTGTTACTGCAATAGAGCTTAATTGAGATAGTGTAATGTTTGCATTTTTTAAAGCAGCATCAACTACTGGTACAATGTTTTTTTGATGATCTCTACTGGCAAGTTCTGGAATAACACCTCCATATTGCTCATGAATACTTTGGTTTGCAGTTATATTAGATAATAATACTCCATCTCTGATGATAGCGCACGAAGTATCGTCGCAACTTGATTCAATTCCCAAAATAAATATATTTTCATTTTGCTTAACGCTATGGTCCATTTTTTGCTTAGTGATTTACTATAAAACTTAAGGTATATTAACAATAAGAATTTGGGTTATTTCGTTATTTTTAAACTCGATGAGTAAGTTTGCTAAAATTACGAGAATATTATGGAAAATTATGCTGTTTTCCATTGTACTTATTGTGTTTTTTTTAGGCGCCTTATATTTTGCATTGCAAACTGAAAAGTTTCAAACTTGGGCAGCAAAGAAAGCAGCTGTATACTTGAGTAAGGAATTAAATGCTAAAATTGAAATAGAGAGACTTAAAATTTCATTTATAAGTAATATCACTTTGCAAGGTGTTTTTGTGAGTGATAAACATCTAGATACTTTAATTTTCGG
The DNA here is from genome assembly GCA_021740825.1 of Bacteroidia bacterium. Classification (GTDB taxonomy): domain Bacteria; phylum Bacteroidota; class Bacteroidia; order B-17B0; family Aurantibacillaceae; genus UBA4416. Next base: position 12,753 of record JAIOZA010000052.1, read on the forward strand.
TAAAAGTATCACGGTTGATGTAACCGGTTTTAATTATGAAGCTCGTAGCCTAAAAGTAGATGATGTTGAATTATCTGATGTAAAAGTTAAGTTGTTAAAGTATAAAAACGAAACGGATTTTAATTTTAAATTTTTAGCAGATTACTTTTCTCCATCAGATACAACTCAAATAGATACCATTCCATCGCCATGGAAAATTTCGTATGGTGTTTTAAATTTAAGAAATGTTGATTTTACATACCATTTATTAAGCGATACAAATACAATTGGTCAAAACATGAATTATAATAATATTCATGCTCAAAATGTAAATGGAACTTTTACCGAATTTGATTTTAAAGGTGATACCATTATTGCTCAAATATCAAATTTATCAGCTAAAGAAAGTTGTGGCATCGAATTGAAAAATCTAACAACTAAATTGAGAATTTCAGCAACTGAACTAAAATGTGATAGTATTTATTTAAAGACAGCGAATAGTTTAGTAAAAGGAAATTTGCTATTTAAATATGATGAATGGGCAGATTACCAAGACTTTATTAATAAAGTTTACATGAAAGGTAATTTAAAAGATAGTACGTATATTAATTTTAAAGACATCGCTTATTTTGCCCCAGATTTAAATAGTTTCAATCAAACTTTATTTTTAAGCGGCAAGGTAAGTGGTTTTGTTAATAATTTAAGTGGTTCTTCAATGAGGTTTAAATACCTCAATAATACTGAGTTTATTGGCGATATTGGAATTACAGGTTTACCTGATATTAAAAAATCGTATATTCATTTTGACGCTGACAAATTATCTACTTCAGTTTCCGATTTAGAAAAATTTCCATTGCCGCCTTTTGATAAACCAACTTATTTAAAATTACCTTTAGAGTTAGTAAAATTAGGAGTCGTTTCATATAAAGGGAAATTTGATGGATTTATTAATGATTTTGCAACCTATGGAACGTTTAAAACTAATGTAGGGTTTATAAAAACAGACCTTCGATTAAATAGTAATTCTAAATTTAAAAAGGTAGAATATTCAGGATCAATTTCTACTGCAAATTTTAACTTGTCAAAAATTTTTCCGCAATTTAAACTTATTGGCCCCATTTCTTTGTCAACAAAAATTAATGGAACTGGATTAACATCAAAAGAAATGGATGTAAAATTTGATGGAATGATACAATCTTTTTCTTTTAATAATTTTATTTACAACAACGTAAAAATAGATGGTTCATTTAAAAATAAAATATTTAACGGAAATATTTTGAGTAACGACACCGCTGCAAATTTTGATTTTAGTGGTTCAATAGATTTTAATAATAAAGTTCCAAAGATGGACTTTATTTCAACTATCACTAATTTTGATTTAGAAAAAACACATTTTTCAACATCTCAATTAAATGGAAGGATATCGTCACAGATATTAATTGATTTAAATGGAAATACATTGGAT
>JAIOZA010000017.1 GCA_021740825.1 Bacteroidia bacterium
ACAAGGCTTTTCATTTTTCGTGGTAAATCATATTGCTAATTAGTTGCTCTCCAGCAGAGCTAATGTCCTCTTTTGACTTACAGGGCTAGTATAACAATTATTTTTATCAAAAGCACCAACTATTTTTTGCACCATTACCTTTTTTAAAAAACTACAACCTTGAAATATTCAAGTTAAATTTGAATATTTCAAGGTAAGTGTTTTTATATTTTTGGTAAATATTTAGTAATAAACGTTAATAAATCAACAACTATTATTTTATTTTTATTTATAAAATCAGCAGTTCCCGAACATATTACAAAATTAAGTTTACTCCCTAAATCCTCTATACTATTATAATATCCTTTAGATACCACAGGCGCTTTACTTAATTTTATTTCAACGCATGCTTTAACAGTATTTCCATGTACTAATACTAAATCGCATTCGGCACCTGCGTGGGTTCTGTAGTAATAAGCGTCAATTCGGTTTGGTGCTGAATAAATAATTTGACTAATGACATAACCTTCCCAGGATGCACCAACAGATGGATGATTGAGTAATTCTTTGTCGTTATGTATTCTAAGTAAGTAATGTAAAATACCGCTATCATTAATGTATATTTTTGGCGCTTTTAATATTCGCTTACCATTGTTTACAAAGTAAGGCGGTAATCGCCGAATTAAAAAAGCGGCTTCTAAATAATCTAAATAGCGTTTTACTGTTGTGCCACTTAATTCTAATGATGATCCAAGATTTTCAGAGTTTAATATAGATCCTTGCAAATGCGCTAACATACCCCATAGTTTTCGCATAACAATTGGTGAAAATCGCACGTCAAATAAAAATGGTAAATCTCTTTCAATATAAGTAGTTACAAAAGCATCTAGCCAACCAAACACCATTTCGTTATCTTTTAAAGTCAATGGTTTTGGAAAACCTCCTCTAAACCAATGTCTTTTTAAGCTAATAGTTGCTGGTAATTCTCTTAAAGCAATTGGATGTAAATTAAAATAATATACACGGCCGGCCAAACTTTCAGAAGCGCCTTTCAATAAATCGGGTGATGCAGAACCAGTAATAATAAACCGAGCAGGTTTTCGTTTTTCATCTACTAAAGCCCTAAGCAGTGGAAATAGTTTTGGCATGCGTTGAACTTCATCAATCAATACGCAATCATCTATGTAATTGGTTAAATATTCTTCAGCATCTCTACTTAATGTATTAAAATCGCTGTTTTTTTCTAAATCTAAATAGTGCGTTTTCTTTTTTAATGATTTAGTAATTTCTTTTACTAGCGTGGTTTTTCCAACTTGCCTAGGGCCTAATATCACAATAACTGGAAACTCCTTTAAATACTTATTTATAGTAGTTATTATTTCTCTATTTATCATAAAACAAAGATAACACTTACCTTGAAATATTCAAATTTAATTTGAATATTTCAAGGTTGTACTATTTTAATAATTAATAGTTTTTAGCGAAATTTTATGAATTTAATATTAGGCAGAAGGCATAATTTCTTCCACTAATAATTGAATAGTAGTTGCACCTCTAAATTCATTTACTTTTATTTTATAAACTATATCTACAGGTATATTTCGTTTAAAGAAATTTAAAAAATCGCCTTTATTAAAAGCGATGGCTTCTATTTTAGTAAGTTGTGTATTGGGCTGGTAAACTTCTAATTTTAAGTGATTGTTGCCAACAATTTTTGCATAGCCCGTATCTAAAATATTTTTGCTACAAAATACAGGTGTCATGTTGTTTGGGCCATGCGGTGCAAACTGATTTAGTATGCGGATAAGTTTATCATTTATGTTATCCAATAAAATTTCTAAATCTATTTCTACAGTTGGATTTAGCATTTCTGTTTTGATGGTTCTTGAAACTTCGTTTTCAAATGCTTCTGCAAATGCTTTCACATTTTCTGTTTTTAAAGAAAGACCAGCTGCAAATTTATGTCCACCAAATTGTTCCAATAAATGACTGCAATTTTCAATGGCTGTATAAACATCAAAATCTTTTACACTTCTAGCTGAACCCGTTGCCATGCCATTTGATTCAGTTAAAATAATTGTTGGTTTATAATAGCGCTCAATCATACGAGAGGCCACAATGCCAACAACCCCTTTATGCCAATTAGGATTAAACAATACCGTTGATTTTTTGAAAGGTGTAATAGGATCTAAATCCATAGTTTCAAAAGCTTCGTCGGTAATGCTAATATCAATATCTCTTCGTTGAGAATTGGTTTCATTTATTTTTTTAGAAAATTCAGTAGCCTCATTCGTATCACTAATCAATAATTCTACAGCTTTTGAGCCATGTTCAATGCGACCTGCGGCATTTATTCTTGGCGCAATTGTAAATACTAATGTATTAATATCTAATTCTTTATCTTGTTGTTTGTTTAAGGCTAACAGGGCTTTTAATCCGGGACGAGGATTGGTATTAAGTAACTTTAATCCAAAATGTGCTAATACTCTATTTTCACCATCTATTGGCACAATATCTGCGGCAATACTAGTTACTACTAAATCTAAATAGTCAAACACTTCTTGTTCATCCATTCCGTTTTGGATACAAAAAGCTTGTGCCAATTTAAAGCCAATTCCACATCCCGCTAATTCTTTATAAGGGTAGGGGCAATCGCTTTGTTTAGGATCTAAAACAGCAACGGCATTTGGTATGTCTTCGCCGGGCAAGTGATGATCACAAATAATAAAATCTATGTTTTTAGAGTTAGCATAATCAATTTTATCGTTGGCTTTAATGCCACAATCTAGTGCAATAATTAAGCTGTAATTATTTTCAGAAGCATAATCAATACTTTTAAAAGAAATACCATATCCTTCGATGTATCTATCAGGAATGTAATAGCGTATTTCAGAAATATATTTTTTAAAAAAACTATATACAAGCGCAACAGACGTTGTACCATCTACATCATAATCGCCAAATATTAAAACTTTTTCGTTGTCATTAATGGCTTTAATAATTCGTTCAATAGCAATGTTCATTCCTTTCATTAAAAAAGGATCATGCAGCGTTTCTAAACTTGGCCTAAAAAAAGTTTTAGCTTCTTCAAAATTAGAAATGCCTCGTAACGCTAATAATTTTGCAATGGTTTCATCAACAGCTAAAGTACCTTGTAACTCAGAAATGACTTCTGAATTTTTTATGTGATGTATGTTCCATTTTTTTTGCACCGTAGTAGTTTTGAAAGTTAGATGGTTTTGAAAGTTAAATTGTTAAATAATTATAGAAAATTATAATCTAACTTCCTGACAATTATAACTCATTAAATCTCTAAACTTATATTAAGCAAGATTATGATAAACAGACATGATATCATCATCATCTTCCATTTTATCTAACATTTTTTGAAATTCAATTTCCTCTTCTTCACTTAATTCTTTTGTAGTTGTTGGGATAAATGTCTTAATGGTTTCTTTAACAACATATTTTTTGTCTTCTAAACCAGCTTGCATCATTCCAAAATCAGTAAAAGCCACTTGAACAATTAATTCATTAGTTTCATCATCCCAAGTTAATTCTTCTGCACCAAAATCAATTATATCTAATTCAACATCGTCATGGTTTAACCCTGTTGAATCTATTTTAAATAAACCTTTTCGTTCAAACATAAAACTCACAGAGCCAGTAGTTCCAACAGAACCATTTGCTCTACTGAAATACAACCGTAAGTTTGCTATAGTACGTGTGGGATTGTCTGTAGCGCATTCTACTAATACAGGAACGCCAAATGGACCATAGCCTTCATATATAACTTCATCATAATTACTTGTATCTTTTTCCGAAGCGCGCTTAATAGCCGCGTCAATATTCGTTTTTGGCATATTAACAGCTTTAGCATTTGCTATGCAAGCTCTAAGGCGTGGGTTTAATTCAGGGTGCGGTCCACTAAGCTTTACAGCCATTACAATTTCTTTTCCAATTTTAGTAAACTGCTTAGCCATTTTAGCATAGCGTTTAAACATTGTTGCTTTTCTGGTTTGAAAAATACGTCCCATTATATATAAATCTTAAATTATCTAAATTTCGACAAATTTAACTCAAAATCTCAATTGCTTCATTATTTTTGCTGCAAATTAAGAACAATCATGAGCACTTTTCAGACTTTAGATACTTTTCAAGTTCATATACTATTACCTCAAATTTTTACGAGTCGTTTTGTTGCGCTTATCCCATCTCAGCGTCAGCGGGTTAATGAATTACTTGAAGACCGCACCATCCTAAATTATGCTTTGGATATTGATCGGAGTAATTTATGGCTTACGATGCAAGCTAAAGATCAAGCATCTGTCATGGATATCTTAGCTACGTTTCCAATAATTAAAGACGTTAAAGTAGAGATTTTTGAATTAGCTTTTTTTGATTCTGCTCCAATGGGTTTGCCTGATTTGATTATGAATTAGTAGATAGTCTTTCTGAAAATTAAATTACTTAGGGCAATACAGTTTTAAAGTAAGGCTAATTCAACTTATTATTAAAACTGCTTTTGTATTTCTGCTGCTGTAAATTGTTTTGCATACAGTGCTATTTATTGTTTATCAAAATTTTTAAATACTTGATTTTAAATTTTCACAAAGTATTATAAACATTATTTTGAAGTAAGAAGTATTATATATAATTTTCAAAAAAATAAATTACATGAATACGTCAATTCCGTCAAAAAAATCAAAAGTATCAAAGCTTGCCGAAAATATTATTGGTTCTGAAATTATTAAACTTGCTGGTGAAGTAAATGAAAAAATAAAGCAGGGCGAAAAAATTTACAACATGACTATTGGAGATTTTAATCCCAAGGAATTTCCTATTCCAGCAGAATTAAAACAATATATTGTTGATGCATATTTTGATGATCAAACAAATTATCCAGCTGCTGATGGTATGTTGGAATTAAGAAATGCAGTTTCTCATTTATTAAAAGAACGCGGAAATTTAGATTATAAAAATGATGAAATTTTAATAGCCGGTGGTGCTAGACCTATTATTTACAGTATTTTTAGAGCTTTAGTAGATTCAAATGATACGGTTATTTTTGCAGTTCCGTCTTGGAATAATAACCATTATTCTTATTTGAACGCTGCAAAGGCAGTTGTAATTGAAGCAACCGCCGAACAAAATTTTATGCCAACAGCGGCAGATATTAAACCTTATATTCAAGAAGCAACTTTAGTAGCTTTATGTTCACCTCAAAATCCAACGGGTACAATTTTTAGTAAAGAAGGTTTAGAGGAAATTTGTGATATGATATTAGCAGAAAATGCGCGTCGTGGTGCAGATGAAAAACCTGTTTATTTAATGTACGATCAAATTTATTGGGCCTTAACTTTTGGCAACAATAAACATTATAATCCGGTTGTATTAAGACCAGAAATGAAAGCGTTTACGGTTTTTGTAGATGGCATCTCAAAGTCATTGTCTGCTACTGGCGTGCGAGTAGGTTGGAGCATGGGACCAAAAGCAATTATTGATAAAATGAAAGCTATTTTAACGCACGTTGGAGCATGGGCTCCAAAAGCAGAACAAGTGGCAACGGCAAAATACTTAAGTAATTTGTCGATGTATGATGCTTTTATTGAAGAGCAAAAAACAAAAGTTATCACACGATTAGATGGTTTTTATAAAGGCTTTCAAGATTTAAAAAATGAAGGATTTAAAGTGGATGCCATTACGCCTCAAGCCGCCATTTATTTAACCATAAAATTTGATTTACATGGTTTAAAAAAAGCGGATGGAACTATCCTAACAACAACGAAAGATATTACTCAATTTATTTTAGATGAAGCTAAATTAGCCGTTGTTCCATTTTATGCCTTTGGCGCTGATGAAAATTCTACTTGGTATAGAATGTCCGTTGGAACTTGCAAAGTGAGCGATGTGCAAGATGTAATTACTAATTTAAGGTTAGCACTTCAAACGCTTTCGTAGGTCATTTTCTTTGTTCTAAGTTTTGACTGGACTTTTTTATTTTAGGTCCAATTTATTTTTTAGTATATTTACTAAAGCAAATTCAAATACAATGAAAAAACTATTATTTTATTTACTACTATCAACTGCTATTGCTCCTCAAGTTTATTCTAATCCTGGAGATACCACGTGGGTAACTATTTACAACCTTCGCAAAATTACGCAGTGGGGAAATTATGATACGTCTGCTGTTTTACCAACAGGAAAAATATTTAGAAAAATAAAATTACATTATATTTTAGGAAGATATGCTTGTCCGGCAGGAACGCAATATTGCGGTTCTTGGGATTATACAACGCAAGTTTATGCCAAACCTGCAAACGCCGATACCGTTGAAATTGCAAGAATAATTACACCTTATGCAAATGATTGGCTAACTTCTAATAGAAAACATGATTTTACAGTTGATGTAACGGATTATGCATCTATACTAAATGGTAATTTGGATTTTAGATATAAATATGACGGCTACTCTTGGGGATTTACCTTAACCTTAAAATTAGAGATGATAGAAGGAACGCCACCAATGAATGTTATTTCTGCTAAGAATATTTATGATGGTTACTTTTCTTATGGAAATACAACCTATCCGATAGAAAATTATTTAATTGAAAAATCCTATCTCTATAATACACCTGTTGCAAAAGCATATATAAAAAATACAATTAGCGGTCATGGTGCAGATGATAATGATTGCAGTGAGTTTTGCAGTAAATACTATAATCTAAAAATAAATGGAGCTGCTGTTTCTCAAAAACAATTATGGAAAAGTGATTGTGGAAAAAATGATATTTCTCCGCAAACAGGCACATGGCTTTATGATAGAGCTAATTGGTGCCCCGGACAGATAGTATATCCAATTAATCATGACATTTCAGCAATTACAGCACCTGCATCTACGTTTTCTGTAGATTTAGATATGCAGCCATACACCTCGCCAACGCAATCAAATACAGGAGGGTTCAATATTGTTTCGCAATTAATAACCTATGCTGCTCCAAATTACAGTAGAGATATTTCAATTGAAGATATTATATCACCAAACCTAGATCCAAATTATGCACGATCAAATAATGCATGCAATAATCCAGTGATTAAAATAAAAAATACAGGTGCAAATCCAGTAACCGAAGTGGTTTTTAATTACGGAATTGCCGGAGGAGCTTCAAGTTCGTATACATGGACAGGGACATTAAATTTTTTAGAGGAAGCAATTGTTCAGTTAGGACCAACTTTGCAATTATATAACGGAAATACAACTAATCAATTTAATGTGGCTATTGATAAAGTAAACGGCATAAGTGCCGATGATAATAGTTTCAATAACACCTATGTGTCTACGTACAACGCTGTAAAAGTATATCCAAATAAATTTGTTGTTCAGTTTTCTACAAATGCTGCAACAAGTCCTATTAATCCTGGATTTAACGAAGCGCATTGGACAATTAAAGATATTAATGGGAACATAGTTGCTAGCCGAATAAATAATTTAAATAGCACTGTTTTTAAAGATACGGTTGATTTACCAGATGGTTGCTACACTTTTACGATGGATGATGATGGTTGTGATGGAATTTCATGGTGGGCTTATCAGTATTATACACCAAATCCGGGAGCAGGAACTTTAAGATTTAATAAATTAAGTCCTGCAATTCCTCTCAAAACATTTAATGGAGATTTTGGTTGCCAAATAAATGAACGATTTATGACCACTAGCACTGTTACAGCAATATATAATGAGGAAAACACAACGCTTTTTGATTTATTTCCAAATCCCACAACAAGTTCATTCATAAATTTAATTTATAGTAATAAGGAACCACTCAATTATTCTATTACAGATATTACAGGTAAGGTGGTTAAATTTGGCCAAATAGATAATAATAACGCTGAATTACATCCTATTGAAATTGATGGATTGATTAGTGGAATGTATTTTATGATTTGTAAGTTTGAGAAATCAGAAACAATAATTCGAAAATTTGTAATTGATAAATAATCTATTTAGTGCATACTAATTAAAAAAAAATAGGATTAATTGTGAATAACTATTGTTTGTATCACAAAATGTCTTATATTTGTCACCCTATTTAAAGATAACATTAAACGACGAATAACATGTATTTAACATCAGAAGTAAAGAAAGACATTTTTAAAAAACACGGTGGTAGCGATAAAAACACTGGTTCTGCAGAATCTCAAGTGGCATTGTTTACGCATCGTATTGACCATTTAACAGGTCACTTAAAAAATAATAAAAAAGATTTTGGAACACAACGCGCTCTATTAAATTTAGTAGGTAAGCGTCGTGCATTATTAGATTATTTAAAAAATACGGACATTATGCGTTACCGTGCGGTTATTAAAGTATTAGATATCCGTAAATAATAATGGGTTATTGTTAATATTATGAGGCATTTCGGGAAACTGAAATGCCTTTTTTATTTAATACTTCGATAACCTAATTGTTCAGAAAATTAAGACGAAAAAAGAAAACAAATATAAATCCGTACCAAAAACGTTGGTACACAAAACAAAAACAAGATGTCACAAATTGGAATTCAACATTCATTCGACCTAGGAGATGGACGAATAGTAACCCTAGAAACGGGTAAATTAGCTAAACAAGCTGATGGTGCAGTCGTAGTAAAATTAGGAAATACCATGATTTTAGCTACTGTAGTTAGTAACAAAGAAGCAAAAGAAGGAATCGATTTTTTACCTTTAACAGTAGATTATCAAGAAAAATATGCGGCTACAGGTCGTTTCCCTGGTGGGTTTTTTCGCAGAGAAGCAAAATTATCAGATTACGAAGTGTTAATTTCTCGTATTGTTGACAGAGCAATGCGTCCTCAGTTTCCAGATGACTATCATTCGGATACTCAAATTATGCTATCATTAATTTCATCTGATAAAAAAACAATGCCAGATGCATTAGTTGGTTTAGCAGCTTGTGCAGCAGTTGCTGTATCTGATATTCCTTTTAACGGAATTATTTCTGAAGTTCGTGTTGCTAAAATTGATGGTAAATTGTGTATCAATCCTGATGCTGATATTTTACCAACGGCAACATTAGAAATGATTGTAGCAGCCACTGAAACCGATATTTCAATGGTTGAAGGTGAAATGAGCGAAGTATCTGAAGCAGAAATGTTAGAGGCTATTAAATTTGCACACGAAGCGATTAAAGTTCAAATTAACGCAATCAAAGAATTTGCTATTAAAGCAGGTTTAAAACCAAAACGTGAATATTGCCATGAATTAAATGATGCTGATTTAAAAGCTGCAGTTTCTAAAGCAACATTTGATAAAGTGTACGAGTGCGCTAAACAAGGTAATCCAAATAAAAACGAGCGTAAAGCAAACTTTAAAGCTATTTTAACTGAGTATAAATCAACCTTTACAGCAGAGGAATTAAAAGATAGAGAAGCTTTAATCAATAAGTATTATCATGATGTTGAGTATGATGCAGTTCGTCAGGCTACATTAGATACACAAATTCGCTTAGATGGTCGTAAAACAAATCAAATTCGTCCAATTTGGAGTGAAGTAGGATATTTGCCTGGAGCGCATGGTTCTGCTATCTTTCAACGTGGCGAAACTCAGTCGTTAACTACTGTTACTTTAGGTACTGGAAAAGATGCACAATTAATTGATGGCGCATTTTATCGTGGAGAAACTAAATTTATTTTACATTATAACTTCCCTGGTTTTTCAACTGGCGAAGCAAAACCTAACCGTGGTGTAGGTCGTAGAGAAGTAGGGCATGGTAATTTAGCAATGCGTGCGTTATCTAAAGTTGTTCCTACAGATACACCTTATACGGTTCGTGTGGTTTCTGATATTTTAGAATCTAACGGCTCATCTTCAATGGCAACTGTTTGTGCAGGAACTTTAGCTTTAATGGATGCAGGTGTAAAAATTGCAAAACCGGTTACTGGTATTGCTATGGGTTTAATTACTAACGATAAAGGACAATACGCTGTATTATCTGATATTTTGGGCGATGAAGATCATTTAGGTGATATGGATTTTAAAATTTGTGGAACTAAAGATGGTATCACAGCTGTGCAAATGGATTTAAAAGTTAATGGCTTACCATACGAAGTAATGGAAAAAGCTTTAGCGCAAGCGCGCGAAGGTCGTTTGCACATCATGGGTGAAATCATGAAAACAATGGAAGCTCCTCGTGCTGATTATAACGAAAACGTACCTCGTTTTGAAGTAATCATTATTCCGCAAGAATTTATTGGGGCGATTATAGGACCTGGAGGAAAAGTAATTCAAGATATTCAAAAGAAAACAAATGCTACTATTTCAATTACTGAAGTTGATAATAGCGGAAGAGTTGAAATATTTGCAGAAAAATTAGAAGATTTAAAAGCAGCTGTAGCTCGTATTAAAGGAATTGTTGCAATTCCTGAAGTTGGAGAAGTATATGAAGCTAAAGTTAAATCTATTATGCCATATGGTGCATTTGTTGAATTTATGCCAGGTAAAGAAGGTTTATTACACATTAGCGAGTACGACTGGAAACGTATTGATTCTTTAGAAGGATTAGTAAAAGAAGGTGATATAGTTAGCGTAAAATACATTGGAACTGATCCTAAAAACGGAAAAGCAAAATTATCTCGTAAAGCTAATTTGCCAAAACCAGAAACGGCAGCTTAATAGAAGAACGCTAATTTTTAGTAAATCTTAATTGCAAGGAGTTAAAATTAATCAATCTCAAAATTATTATAACAGCCATTCTCTTAATTGAGGATGGCTTTTTGATTTTCTCATGGTATGCTAGATATTATTTAATTACAAATTTTGCTAATTTTGTTACACATTACTTTAATTGGCTTAGTTTTATCATGAGACTTTTAATAAATTTTTTTGGAATTATTTCAATTTCGACAATTTTAAGTTCTTGCATTTATGTCAGCACAAAGGCGCACATCCATGCAAATCAAAGCACTATTGATTTGGATGCAATGGCATTTAAAAATAAAATCAATAATCATTATGATAGTCTAAACAAGTTTCAAAAATTAGGTAATGATGTTTTTGATGATGACTATTTAAATCGAAATATTTCTATTTCGTTTGATGAAACAGAAAATAATACTGGTTCCTTTATTGAAATAGGAGAAGCTTCTGGAAGAGCTAAGATACAAAATGAAAATTGGTTGTTATACAAAATAAAAAAGAAAGCAATTATGGCTGGTGCCAACCATATTATTTTTACTCAAAAAAAAATATACGATAATAGTGGATCGCTTTGGCGCATTATTTCGGGTAGAAACAATGTTGTAACGTATCCACCTACTATGTTTATTTACTATAAAGGAAAAGCCGTTTATAGAAAAAGGAAGGTTTATTAAAGATTATTTATTGAGCATAATCGGTGTACTACTTTTTTTATTATTACCTTAGCAGTAATGACAGGCTTAGTAATAAAATCTACAGGAAGTTGGTACACCGTTCGCATTAATAGTGGCGAAGTGATTGATTGCAGGCTCAAAGGAAAGATAAGGTTAGATGATCGTAAAACAACTAATCCCATTGCCGTTGGCGATATTGTAGATGTTGATAGAGATAAAGATGGCAGCAATCAAATTACAAATATCCATCCTCGAAAAAATTATATTATTCGGAAGTCGATAAATCTTTCAAAACAATCACATATAATTGCCAGTAATTTAGATCAAGCTATTTTATTGGCTACAATAGTTGCTCCTCGCACTTCATTAGGTTTTATTGATCGATTTTTAGTTACAGCCGAAGCTTACCAAATTCCAGCTAAAATTGTATTTAATAAAAAAGATATGTTAGATGAGGAAATGATAGAATTGCAAAATGACATCATCAAATTATATACGGATATAGGTTATGAATGCTTTTCTGTTTCTTCATTTGATACAGAAGATATTGAATTTATTAAAACTCTTTTAAAAGATAAAACCACTTTAATTTCAGGGCATAGTGGAGTAGGGAAGAGTACATTAGTTAATGCAATTGATAATGAGCTAGATTTAAAAATCGGAGACATTTCAGCAGCACATTTAAAGGGAATGCATACTACTACTTTTGCAGAATTATTTCCTCTATCTTTTGGTGGCAATATTATTGATTCGCCGGGCATTAAGGAACTAGGCTTAGTGGAAATGAAAAAGGAAGAAGTTGCTCACTATTTCCCTGAAATGCTTGCCAAGATGAATGATTGTAAATTTAATAATTGCCTTCACGTAAATGAACCCGGATGCGCTATTTTAAAAGCAGTTGATACTGCAACCATATCTCAGGAACGTTACCAAAGTTATTTAGGCATTTTAAATGGCGAGGAAATGGACTGGAAAGAGTGGGAAATTAAGTAGCTATTTTAAACAAAAAGTCTCTTGAATTTTGTTTTCAAGAGACTTTTGTAATTTATTTAGGATTATTATTTTACAACTTTTATGGCAGTGGCTGTATTTATTATCTTACCAGATTTATCAGACTTTCTTTGATCGATGAAAAGTTTAGAGCCAACATCAACATGCTTAAAAATAAATAGCGCGCTAGAATCCACTTCTGTATTTTTTGTTGAATAGTTCATTGCTTTTCCATTGCACTTTCCAGTAATTTCTGTAGCAATAATTTTCACATCTTTCTCAGAACCTTCAAGTAGCTCATAATATGATTTTACTTTAAAGAGACTTTCCTTGCTCATCTCTTTTGGTTTTGCCTTATCTTTTGTTTGAGAATAAGATGCAAATGCGACACAAATCGCTAAAATTGTAAATAGTTTTTTCATTTTTTCTTCAAATATAATAAAATTAAATTTTATTTAACGGAAACTTGCAGAACAAAAATAGTTTCTTTAGTTTTGTGCCCCAATTATATCACCAAAGAAAGTAGTATCATATGATAAATTATTATTAGGGCTTATTTTTAGTAATAATTTATGAGTTTAATCATGGAAGCACAAGATAAAATATTAAAAACATCGTTGGAGTTGTTTTATAAATTTGGCATTAAGCGCGTTACTATGGATGACATTGCTAAAGAATTGGGTATGTCAAAAAAAACAATTTACCATCATTTTAAAGAAAAAGATGATTTAGTAAATACGCTGTGCGACACCGAAATGATTAAACATGAACAAATTTTTGATGAATTATTTAACGAATCAAAAAATCCAATTCATGAAATGATGCTTATTTCAGCAAATATGCGAAAAATGATGCAGCATATAAATCCAATATTTTTTCTTGATTTGCAAAAATTTCATCCACAGGCTTTAAATCGTTTTCAAGAATTTAAGCAAAATTGTGCGTTTAAACATATTGAGCGAAATATAAATAAAGGAATAGAAGCCGGCTTTTACAGAAACGAAATAGATGTTGAATTTACAGCAAAATATAGATTATCTCAATTAGACATGTTGTTGTTTGGAAATTACTATTCATTCGAAAAAATTAGTTTTACCAAATCGCACGAACTATTATTAGATATGTTTGTTTATGGTATTTGCACAGCAAAGGGCCATCAACTGCTTAACGACTACAAAAAAGTATAAAATATTAAAACACAAAATAATATGAATTCATTAAAAATTTGCTGCTTGCTTTTATCATGCTCGCTCTTTGTGCTAAAGTCTTTGGCTCAAGAAACAAATGACAAAACCTTTACACTGAAACAGTCCATTGAGTATGCTTACAAAAATAGTCCTAACTACTTAAATGCCGAAAACGATGTATTGATGGCTAAGTATAAGCGAAAAGAAGTTTTAGGTATGGCAATGCCTCAAATTAATTCTAGTGTAGATTTTAAAGATTTTATTGAAATTCCAACATCGTTATTGCCTGGTCAAATTTTTGGTGCACCTGCCGGAACTTTTATTCCTGTTAGGTTTGGTACTAAATATCAGGCATCAGCTGGTGCATCAGGATCTTTGTTAGTTTTTAGTGCCGATTATTTAATAGCATTAAAAGGTACAAAGGAGCTATTAAGTTTGATGAATATAAATGTATTAAGAACTAAAACAGAAATTATTAGTCAAGTTTCAAAAGCATATTACAGTGTTTTAGTCAACAATGAAAGAATCAATTTAATAGAGGCAAATATTGTAAAACTAAATAAATTATTAAATGACACTAAAGCGTTTAATAAGCAAGGTTTTGTGGAGCAAATAGATGTGGATAGGTTAGAGGTATCCTATAATAATTTAACAACCGAAAAGCAAAAAATTGAGCGATTAATAAGTCTAAGTGTAAACTTACTTAAATTTCAGATGGGATATGTTGGTGCTGAAAATATCGTGTTAACCGATTCATTAGTGCTAACCGATAATTCAGAAATTAGTACTTCTAAAATAGATCCTACAAAACGAAGCGAGTACCAACTATTGGAAGTACAGCAAAAATTAAATAAATTAAATGTAAAGCGTTTGCAATTTGGTTATTTACCAACTTTAGTTGCCTACGGCAGTTTTAACTATTCAGGGCAAAGAAATGAATTTGATTTTTTTGATAAAAAGAAAGATTGGTTCCCTACAGCATTAGTTGGAGGAACGTTATCTTTAAGTTTATTTGATGGATTACAACGCCATTATAAAATTCAGCAAGCAAAACTCGATTTTAAAAAAGGAGAAAATACAATTAAGAATTTAATATTAGGAATTGAGTTAGAAGGTGCCGCAGCAGTAGTTAATTATAATAATGCTATTTCATCACTCCAAATTCAAAAACGAAATATGGACTTAGCAAAGAACATTTATAACGTATCACAAAAAAAATATGAGCAAGGTGTTGGTAGTAATTTAGAAGTTATAAACGCGCAGCAATCTCTAAGAGAATCTGAAACTAATTATTTTAATGCAGTTTATGATTTGTTAGTTTATAAAATTGATTATCAAAAAGTAACCGGAACATTAATTAAATAAGAAATAGAGTTATTATAAAATAAAAAAATATGTCAAAAATTCAAAACATTTTAATCCCAATCATTTCTTCTTCAATTTTCATAGCATCATGCGGAGGAGGTAGCACTGAAAGCTTAACAGATTTAAAATCACAACAAGCAGAGTTAAAAACCCAATTAGCTGATCTAAATGCTAAGATCTCAAAATTAGAAGGAGATTCTTCAAAAAAGTTTGCACTTGTTGAAGCCAGCGCAATAACTCCGGCAATTTTTAAAACATATATTAATGTGCAAGGAAAAGTGGATGCTGAAGAAAGTGTCTCTCTATCTTCTGAAATGCCCGGTACAATTACTAAAATTAATGTAAAACCTGGCGATCATGTTTCTTTAGGACAAGTGCTAGCAGAAACTGATGCACGCGCTTTGCAACAAACAATTTCTGACTTACAAACAAATTATGAGTTGGTAAATCTTTTGTATGAAAAACAAAAAGCATTATGGGATCAAAAAATTGGAACAGAGGTGCAGTATCTTCAATCTAAAACTCAGAAGGAAAGTATCGAGAAAAAAATGTCAACGCTTCAAGAGCAAGTTCGCATGACAAAAATTATTTCTCCCATTAATGGAACAATTGATGCCGTTGATATTAAGCTAGGTCAGTTAACTGCTCCAGGCATGCCAGCCATACGCGTTATTAATTTTAATAACTTAAAAGTAAAAGCTGATTTAGCCGAAAGTTATTCATCTAAAGTGCACAAAGGTGACGAGGTTTTAATAAAGTTTCCTGATTCAAACGATATGTTAACAGCTCGTATTAATTATTCCTCTCGTGCTATTAATGCGATGAATAGAACTTTTGGAGTAGAGATATTATTAAATAATAATAAGGAATACCATCCAAATCAAATTGCTATTTTAAGTATCAATGATTATAAATCGCAAAAGCCGATGCTAAGTATTCCGTTAAATTATATTCAAAAAGATTTAAAAGGAGCACCATTTATTTTAGTAGCTGATGGAACTAAAGCAGCTAAGCGGAATGTTATTTTAGGAAAAGAATATAATGGTGTTGTAGAAATTATGGATGGTTTATCAGAATCTGATTTAGTTATAAAGTCTGGTTACGATGGATTAAATGAGGGTGATGCCATAAAAATAAAAAAGTAAGTTAATAGGATTTACATTAAATAAAAAAATAACAAATTTTAATACGTGTGATTGTTCAATATATTTTTGAGTAATTATCTAATATAAATAATATGAATTTTAAACAATTTAAACCTAGTAGCTGGGCTATCGATAATAAAACAGCCATATATATTGTTGTGATTATTATTTCCTTAATGGGAGTGAGTTCTTATAATAAATTGCCTAAGGAAAGTTTCCCAGATATCGTAGTTCCTAAATTCTTTATAAGTACTGTATATGCAGGTAACTCGCCAAGTAACATCGAAAATACAATTACTAAGCCACTAGAGAAAAAACTAAAATCCATTCCTGGTGTAAAAAAATTATCAAGTAATTCAATGCAAGATGTTTCATTAATTACGGTTGAGTTTAATACAAGTGTATCCATTGATAAAGCCCGCCAATCAATTAAAGATAAAGTAGATGAAGCAAAATCTGATTTACCATCAGGATTAACTCGTCAACCTTTTGTAAAGGAATTAGCATTTTCTGAGTTGCCAATAATGTATATCAATATTGCTGCCGATATGGATTTGCAAAAGTTAAAGCAATATGCTGATGAATTAAAAGATAGAATAGAAGGCTTGAAAGAAATTACTGAAGTGAAGATGGTTGGTGCACCAGATAGAGAAATTCAGATTAATTTAGATATGTTTAAAATGCAAGCTTTGCAATTAGGCATGCAAGATTTAGAACGAGCTATTGGAAGCGAAAATGTTTCCATAAGTGGGGGCCAAATTCCAATGGACGGAACTAAGCGTACCATTAGCATAAAAAATGAGTTTAAAACAATTAATGAAATAAAGGATTTAATTATTTCTTCTCAATCAGGTGCGCGTGTTTATTTAAAAGACTTTGCACAAGTTACTGATACAGTTGCTGAAACACAAAGTTACGCTCGATTAGGAGGTAAAAATGTAATTACTTTAAATGTTATTAAACGAGCAGGAGAGAATTTAATTTCGGCATCAGATAAAATCAAAGAAACTATTGAAGAATTAAAGAAAACTGAATTTCCAAAAAATATTGATATAAAAATTACAGCTGACCAATCTGATAAAACAAAATTAACTTTACATGATTTGATAAACACTATTATCATTGGGTTCATTTTAGTAACTCTTATTTTAATGTTTTTTATGGGAGTAACAAATGCCTTATTTGTTGCGCTTTCTGTTCCTTTATCCATGTTTATTGCATTTATATTTATGCCCACTATGGGTTTCAGTTTAAACATGATTGTATTGTTTGCTTTTTTATTAGCCCTCGGTATTGTAGTAGATGATGCCATTGTAGTTATTGAAAACACGCACCGTATTTTTGATAATGGAAAAATGGATATTAAAATTGCTGCTAAAAAAGCCGCGGGCGAGGTTTTTCTTCCGGTTTTAAGTGGTACTATTACAACACTTGCACCGTTTATTCCCTTAGCATTTTGGCCCGGTATTATTGGCAAGTTTATGTTTTTTTTACCGGTAACATTAATTGTAACATTATTGGCTTCTTTATTTGTGGCTTACATTATCAATCCAGTTTTTGCGGTTGATTTTATGAAATCGCATAAAGAAGAATTTCAAAATTATGGTAAAATAAATCGTAAGGCCTGGTTACGATTATTATTATACGGCATAGTGGCAGTTGTGTTTTACATAATGGGTAATGTCGCTTTTGGTAACTTAATGATTTTCTTTGCCTTATTTATGATACTTCACCGTTTGTATTTATACAAAGTCATCGAGGGTTTTCAAACAAAAGCTTGGCCATCATTTCAACGAGGATATACTAATTTATTAATTTGGGGTTTAAAACGTCCTTATGCATTATTAGGTTATACAATTCTATTATTTATTTTCTCAATATTTTTAATGAAAGTAAGATCGCCTAATGTTGTATTTTTTCCTCAAGGTGATCCTAATAATGTATTTGTTTATGTAAAATTACCTGAAGGAACTGATCCTTCTAAAACTAATGAGGTAATGAAACAAGTAGAGAAAAAAGTGAATGATATTGTTGGAGAAAACAATCCGGTTGTTTCATCCATTATTACTAATGTCACAATTGGTGTTACTGATCCGCAAGATGAAGACCAAAGTTCATATGCTAACCGAGGAAAAATTGCGATTAATTTTGTTGAATTTAGCGAACGACATGGGCAAAGCACTATGAAGTATTTGCAACAATTACAAGCTACCAAATGGAATATACCAGGTGCTGAAGTTACTGCAAATAAAGAGCAAGCAGGTCCACCCGTTGCAAAGCCAATTAATATTGAAATTAGAGGAGATAAATTTGAAGAGTTAGTTGAAAACGCAAAAAATTTAAAGCGATTTTTACAAGAATCTGACGTGCCAGGTGTAGCAGAATTAAAAACTGATTTTGTTGACAATAAACCTGAAATTATTTTTGACATTGATAGAGAGCGCGCAAACAGAGAAGGAATTTCTACAGTGCAATTAGCAATGGAAATTCGTAAAGCTGTTTTTGGTATTGATAATCCTAGCAAATTTAGAGATGCTAATGATGAGTATCCAATTCAATTACGCTATAATTACGACCAGCGAACTAATGTTGAGCAAATTAAAAATTTAAAAATTACATTCAGGGATATGAATATGGGCGGTATGCTTCGCAATGTTCCACTTTCCTCTTTTTGTGATATTAGATATGAAAACACTTACGGCGGAATAAAGCGTAAGCAAAATAAGAGGGTTATATCTTTATCGTCTGATGTTTTAGAAGGATTTAATCCAAATAATGTTGTTGCTAAATTAGAGCAAGTTGCCAAAGATTATGATCCTTCAGGCTCGGTTGAAATTAAATTTACAGGTCAGCAAGAAGAGCAAGCAGAAACCGGTGCATTTTTAGGAGGAGCAATGATGTCGGCTATTGGTATTATTTTATTAGTATTGGTAATTCAATTCAATTCAATAGGTAAACCAATTATTATTTTATCTGAAATTGTGTTAAGTGTAATTGGGGTTTTATTAGGAACCGCTATTTTTAAAATGGATATGAGTATTGTAATGACAGGTATTGGTATTGTTGCATTAGCTGGTATAGTTGTGAGAAATGGTATTTTATTAGTTGAATTTGCTGAAGAAGAACGATTGAAAGGGGTAAGTTTATACGAATCGATTGTTGATGCAGGAAGAACTCGTATGACTCCTGTTTTTTTAACTGCTACAGCAGCTATTTTAGGTTTAGTGCCGCTTGCAGTTGGTTTAAATATTGATTTTGATGGTTTACTTGCGCATGGTGCTCCTAATATTCACTTTGGAGGCGATAATGTGGTTTTTTGGGGACCACTTAGCTGGACAATGATATTTGGATTAGCCTTTGCCACATTTTTAACCTTGCTTTTAGTACCTGCTATGTATTTAATTGCAGAACGATTAAAGCGCAAAGCGGAGGTTATTTTGCAACATTTTGGATTACCAAAAATAATTATGTACGTGCCCTTTTTTGTGGCTTTTTGCCAACTAATATTGTGGATACAAAGAACCAAATTGGATTATGGTAATTTGGATAGGTAATTTTTTTGGATGTTGATTTGGTTATTTAACTAATTAATAATGACATTCTTGGATATTAAGATAAGTATCTTATTTTTGTACAAATTTTTAAAATCTATAAAATGAACAAATTACTTTTTGCTACGAGTCTATCATTGTCTATTATGTTTTCATCATGTGGAGACAAAGCTACTGATGAAATTTCTGAAAATTTAAACGCTGAGGTTGTAAAAGATACCACGCCTGTTACCGTAAACGAGGAAACTAAATTTAAATTTGATTTTGCCATTGCAAATATTCCTTCGCCAGTAGGAAGCGTTAATGAAATTTCTAGTTGGGGAATTGATTATGATAATGCTTTGTTGGTTGATTCCAAAAAACAATTAGCAGCGAGCAATGAATTTTCTAAAGCTATCACACTAGGAATTTACAATATTGATATGGCTTATGCGATGGTAAATAACAATGGGCAAGATGTGTTAAAATACATGAAAACTATTGTTGGTAATGCTGATGCATTAGGGTTAAAAAATGCGGTTGATCAAATGATTGGTAAACGTGCAGAGAGTAATTTAAGCAACAAAGATTCTTTATTAAATATCTTAGCAGAAATTTTTGTAAAAAGTGATTCTTATTTAAGAAGTAACCAGCGCCTTTACACAGCATCAGCTGTATTTGCAGGTTCTTGGGTTGAGAGTTTATATTTGACTTGTAAATTAACTGAAATTGCAAACACACCTGCTGTAAAAGAAAAAGGATACAAGCATTTATGGGAACAACGTTTTTACTTAAAAAACTTAACTGATTTATTAAATGATTATAAGGATAAAAAAGAGTGCGTGGTATTAAATGATGACTTGAAAAAAATTCATACTGAAATTAATGTCATTAAAGATCCAAAAGAATTAACGGAAGCAAATTTTAAATCTATTTCTGAAAAAATTTATAAATTGAGAGCTTCTTTAATTAAGTAATAATAATTGATTTAACTTTTAGCCCTTTGATACTTTTGTATTGAAGGGCTTTTTTAATAAATAGATTGATTAAGCATTTATACCATTTATAAGTAATAGATAGTCCAAGCAGTTAGTCACCCTGAACTTGATTCAGGGTCTCTGAGATGCTGAATCAAGTTCAGCATGACCACCATAATTGGATCATGTAATAAATGTATTTGGTATTACTGCTCACTCCAAAAATAAATGGAGTTTAAGTGTTATAGAACAAAAAAGTAAAAATGTCATAGTATGGAAAATTTAAAGTGGTATAAAAGTAAGCGAAAAGTGGATGACCTTTTAACAATGGTTTTAATTGCGGATATAAAAACGTATTATGCAAAGGAGAGTATCACTGATCAAACTAAACTATATACTGCTTTAGGCAATTATTATATCAAAACAACTGATTTTAATAGATTGCTGCCATACTTGGGTGGTACTATTTTTGAAGAATGTGAAAAACCTGCAAGAAAAAATTTATCGCCACTTTAAATTTTAATTCCAATTAAAGTAACATCATCAACTTGCTCTAAACTACCAACCCATTTAGTAAAAGTTTGATACAGTATTTCTTTTTGTTTATTCATTGGTAATTCAGCGTTTGCAAGTAATAAATCTTTAAGGTTTTTACTCATAAATTTTTTGCCTTTATCTCCACCAAATTGGTCTGGGAATCCATCTGTTAATGTATAGATGATATCTCCCTCATTTATTTTAATAGAATGTGAAGTAAAAGATTCTTGGTCCCTATCATGTTTTCCCACCGGCATTTTATCAGGTTTTATTTCAATGAGTTCAACATTCCCATTTTCGTGTTTTCGTAATATCCAAACAGGATTATGAGCAGCAGCAATGTGCAGTTGTTTATTTTTAAAATCAAATACAATTAAAGAGCAATCCATGCCGTCTTTTCCGCCTTCCGCACTGCCATCTCGCTTTAAACGATTAATAATTGTTTGACGAGTGTGATTCAAAATTTCAGCTGGATCTGATAAATGTTCAATTGCTTTTTCTAAACTGGTAATATTTAGTAAACTCATAATGGCTCCTGGCACACCATGTCCTGTGCTATCAGCTGTTGCTAAAATAAAATTACCATTAGGCAATGTATCAGCCCAATAAAAATCGCCGCTGACTACATCTTTTGGCTTAAAATAAATAAAGTAATTTTTTAGGTGTTGATTTAATAAATCATTTGAGGCCAAAAATGTTTTTTGTATTCTTTCTGCATAATTAATACTGTCGGTAATTTCTTTGTGTTTTTCTTCTACAATGTGTTTTTGTTGTTCAATAATTTCTTTTTGTTTATTGGTAAGTCTGAAACGTTTAAATAATAAGAAAGAAAAGACAATAAGTAATAATAATACTGAAAGTACGGCATAGGTAATTATTAGTTGTTGCTGTTTTTCTTTCTGCGAAATCGAATCTTTTATATCCTGTTCAGCCCTATCAGCCAATTTTCGCTTTTCATAATCGCTTTTGAATTTTTGTTGAGTACTAGCTTTAGCCACCTCGGCATTGTTTAATTTTATTTGAAGTTGTGTGTAATTTTGATAGTGTACTAAAGCTTCTTTGTAATTTCCCAATGCAGAATCAGCTTTGTAGGATAAATTTTCTAAATTTGATTTTTCTATTGCCGCAGAGGATAAAGGCAACACTTTATCTAGAATTAATTTCGCATTCTTGAATTCATGTGCGTATACATAATCCTTTGCTAAATGACTTCCAATATATACATAACTCGAATTATCTATTTTATCTCCAAATGCAGAAATTTTATCCCAAAGCCATTTGTGAGTTTCAATTGCTTTTTCATACCTTCCTAAAATTGCTAATACATCACCTCTACTAATAATTGTTCGAACAATAGCACCAGGATCGTCGCTTACTTGTGCCATTTTTTCTGCAATTTCAAAATTATCAAGTGCTTTATTGAAATCCTTTTGCTTTTCGTAGGTATTACCTATTTGCCAATATGCATCTATTAATGCAGGCGTATCCTTGATTTTAGTATACCCTTTAATAGCTCCATCATACTCTATTAAGGCATTTGAATATTGACCAAGTTCTCTGTATAAATTACCTCTTATAATATATGCTCTATTTCTGCGAGTACTATCATTAATCAGCTTTTCATTTGCAATGGCCTTATTTAAATAATTTAAAGCAGCGACAGTATCTTTATTTTCTGCATAAAAAAAAGCGGTTTGAATTAAAAAACGTGAAATACCTTTATAATAATTCATTTTTTGTACTGCATCTAATCCATTTTGCAAACAGGTTAGTTTTTCAAACATTTCTCCTTGCCTAAAATATAAATCTGCAAGCTTTAAACTGGTTTCTGTAATACCGATTGGGTCATTATACTTAGTAGCAATTTTAATATGAGTCTTTAATAATTCTATTTGCTTTGAAATTATTTCTTTACCTGAATAAAAAAATATTGAGTAACCAACTGCATCATAACGCCACTTTAGCAATTTGCATTTGCTTAAACTATCTTTTTCAGTAGTTACTAATTTATCCAATAAATCAATAGCAGGTTGGGAGTATTTTAAATTATCAGTTAAATCGCACAATTCACAAATTTGTAAATACAATTTTACTTTTGTAGTGTCCACTCGTACTGTTCTAATAATTTTCTCAAGTGAATCAATTTTTTTGTTCACATCTCTATTATTATTTTGTACATTATTTTTATTAATTGCTTTTTCCAGGATTTTCTGTGAAGCAGTTTGCGATTGAATTATGCTAAAAAAGCCTATAAAAAAACAAAGTAATAGCGTACTTAATGAATTTTTCATAATCAATAATTTAAATTTTAATTAAAGTAACAACATCTAGTTTACCTATCAACACTCATTATATTATATTTACAGAAATGAACTAGATAAATAGAGTTTTTTCATTTAATACAATTTGAAAAACATACAATAATTATATTAAAATAAGAATCTAATTTAAAATAAAAAAATAGAAAAGGGGAAATATTTTAATAGTTTATATTATTATATTCCCTTAGCAATTACTTCTTTATATAATTTTTCATACATTGGCAGTATAGATTCAATATCAAATTTCTTTGCTTGCGCAAATGCATTTTCTCTGAATTTCTGAAATTTTTTCTCGTCTGATAATAAAGCAATAGTATTTTTTGCCATGTCTTCATAATCTCCCACGTTACTCATATATCCTGTTTAGCTATAAATTTATTTATCGTTAACCTTAACAAAATCAATATCCTTTACATTATTTTCATCTAATTTAAATCCTATTATCTCTTTTTTTGAGTTTTCGGATAAATGTAACAGGCACATGTTATTTACCCGTAATTCTTTATCTCCTCCAACTTCAACTTCGGCAATTTTAAAATCTCTCCATTTAACGAACAGTTTATTATCTTTTATAAAAAACTGATAATAAGTGTTTAGTTCTTCGCTATAGTATTTGCCGACAATCTTTTTAAAAAATATGGGATCTTTTTTTACTGGAATAAACGCAACAACTATTGGAGGTGTTCCATTTATTTTTTCCTGAGATGTATTTTGATAGGGAAAAAATATGTCTGCTACTTTTTTATTTAATGATTTTGGACTTATTTCAAGAGGTGAGTTTGATAAACAAATTATACTTATTTGTTTATCAGGAAAACGAAGCAATCCACTTGTATATCCTGCCCATAAACCAAGGTGTGAAATTGTTTTTAAATTTTTATATTCATTTACGCCTAAACCGCATGCGTAACCAGATATTTGTTGATTATTTAATGTAAATGTTTTAATGGATTGTTCAATTAATTTTTGGCCACCTCCTAATTTGTTGTTATAAAAATTTTGATCCCATTTATATAGGTCTTCAACGTTTGTGTATAATCTTCCAGGACCTACTATTGTACTGAAAGAGATATTTAAATTATAAGTTTCAGCGCTTTGTTTGGAATAACCTAAAGCTCTGTTAGGAACTAGCTCTGTGTAGTCATCATGAAAATGTGTGCTGGCCATCCCTAGAGGCTTAAAAATGCTGCTGTCAGCAAATTGACGTAAACTTTTCCCACTTACTCGTTCTATTATTTCTTTTAGAATAAAGTATCCTGTATTGGAATAAGAATATTCATCCCCTGGTTTAAAATTTAATTGTTTTTGTTTAATAATTAGATCCATAAGCATTTCGTCTGAATAATTATTATCCCAGTTTAAACCGCTTAAAATAAGTAATGTATTATAATCTCTTAAACCACTTGTATGGGTAATTAAATTGATAATTTTTATATTTCCATAATTTTTTAGTTCCGGAATATATTTTCTAATATCGTCATCTAATGATATTAAACCTTTTTCTGCGAGTTGTAGTGCGCAAAAAGCCGTAAAATGTTTGGATAGCGAACCGATTTCAAAAACTGTTTTTGGTGTTATTGGAATATTATGTTCAAGATCAGCTAAACCATAACTTTTTTTATAAATAACAGTTCCTTTTTCAATCACAATCATCGCCAAACCAGGAGAATTAGGTCGATTGTATTGAGATAATAAGTTGTCAATTTTAATAGTAGTAGAATCTTGCGCCTTTAATATAATTGATGCGCATGTAATTATTAGTGAAAATAATGTTTTGTATTTTTTCATAGAATTGATGTTTATTTTTTTTAACTAGATCCCAGCTTTAATTACTTCCTTGTACAATTTTTCATACATTGGTAATATCGATTCAATATCAAATTTCTTTGCTTGCTCAAATGCATTTTCTCTGAATTTTTGAAACTTTTTCTCGTCAGATAGTAAACTAATTGTGTTTTTTGCCATATCTTGATAATCGCCTACATTACTCATATATCCTGTTTTTCCATGAATGTTTAGTTCAGGTATACCACCAGTGTTAGATGATATAACAGGTATCTTTAAAGCCATTGCTTCTAATGCAGACAAACCAAAACTTTCTGTTTCTGAAGGAAGAATAAACAAATCTGAAATAGATAATACTTCTTTAGGATTGGCAATTTTACCTAACGATATAATATCGCTACACGTATTTAGTTCTCTGCATAATTTATCAATAGCTGGTCTTTCTGGGCCATCACCTACTAATATTAATTTGCAAGGAATTTCTTTTCTAACAATATCAAATACCCTCAAAACATCTTCTACACGCTTTACTTTCCTAAAATTAGAAACATGTATCAAAATTTTTTCGTTTGGTGCTGCAAAGTTTTTTCGATGACATTGCATCTCTGGTTGATGCTGATAGTCTTCTATTTTAATAAAATTCGGAATTACTTTTACATCATTGGCTATTTTAAAAGTCTTTAAAGTATCTTTTCTTAAACTTTCAGAAACAGAGGTTATGGCATTACTATTATTTAGTGAGAAAAAAATTACTGGTTCAAAAGAGGGATCTTGTCCTACCAATGTAATATCGGTTCCATGTAAAGTTGTAATGTATGGAAGATTTATTTTTCGTGATTTTAAAATTTGTTGTGCCAAGTAAGCAACAGATGCATGAGGTATAGCATAATGCACATGCAATACATCTAAGCGCTCGTAAATGGCAACATCTACAATTTTACTGGCTAGTACACTTTCATACGGTTGATAATCGAATAAGGGATAATCATTGACGTTAACTTCATGATAAAATAAATTCTCGTTAAACTGATTTAATCTAAAAGGTTGCGAGTAGGTAATAAAATGCACTTTATGTCCTTTATGTGCCAACGCTATTCCTAATTCTGTAGCAACAACACCACTTCCGCCAAAGGTTGGGTAACATACAATTCCTATATTCATTTTTTTTAATTCTATTTTGTCAGTTCGAGCGGAGTCGAGAACCGATAAATTTCATCTCGACTTCGCTCGATGTGACAAATTATTTAGTACGGTTAATTAACCTTATTGCCATTTACATCTAACTCAATCATTTCGTATCCAAGTTTAGATAGCTTTTCAAAATTAGTTGCTTTGTCGCCAACAATTAAAATCACCATATTTTTATAAGGCAAATTCTTTTTGGCTAAGGCATCAATTTCTGCTTTAGTAATTGTTTTAATAATTTCTCCTTGTTTAGCAACAAAAGTTTTATCTAGATCAAAATCAATAATACGTTTCACGAAACCTAATTTTTGGTAAGGCGATTCATATTTTAATGCATCTGCCTGCGCCATAGCATTTTTTGTAAAATCTAGCTCTTCGTTTGTTATTCCAACCTCATTGTATTTTTTTAATTCGTCCATAATAATGACTAATGAACTATCTGTTGAGTTTGCTCTTACACCAGCACTTATGGTGTATGGCGCTACAAATTTTCCACCAGAAAAACCACCACGAGCACCATAAGTATAACCTTTTACCTCACGCAATATGTAATTTATTCTACTATTAAATGCTCCAGCAAATGAATAATTCATAATGGTTGATTTAAAAAATTCTTCGGTGGCATCATATGCTAAGGATAAATTACCCACTCGTATTTCCGATTGAGGAGCACCTTTTTTATCTACAAAATATAAGCGTGTTTTATCAATTTCAGGAAGTTTATATTTTGCTAATGGCATCGTTCCAACAGATTGTAATTTATTTAAGAAGGCTAACTTTTTTAAAGCAGATGTTTGATCAATATCTCCGCTAATCGCTAAAATTGAATTGAAGCCAGAAAAATTTTTGTAGTAACTTTTTACGTCATCTAATGTAATAGAGCTTACTGTTTCTGTCGTTCCATTTGCAGGCATAGATAAATTGAACGCATCGCTATATAATAGTTTTGCATAAACGTTATTTGCAATAGAGGTAGCTTGAGTTAATTGATTTGTAATACCATCTAATTGTTCTTTTTTTACTAATTCAAAATCTTCAGAATCAAATTTTGGTAAAAACAACATTTCTTCTGCAATTTTTAATGTAGAATCTAAATTTTGTTTTAAAGAAGATACCATCATTATTATTTCATTATCGTTTGCCGAAAAAGAAACTTCACTTCCTAATCTTTCTAACATACTTCCAATTTCTTCAGCTGAATGTTTTTGCGTGGACTCTTCCATTAATGATGTTAATAATACAGCTAATCCTGATTTGGGCTCATAACGGTGGCCAATTGGCATACTGAACTGAATGTTAACTTTTGGAATATCGTTGGTATTTATACCAATTGCTTTTATACCATTGGTTAAATTAGACGTCCAGTAGTTTGGTAAAGGAACTAATTTAGCTGCTTTTGCAGATGGAATTTGATTGCGTTTAAAATTATCTTTTGGTTCAGTGTAAGATAAGTTTTTGTATTCAGCACTTTCTTCCTCAATAGTTCTTTCATACATTTTCCAAGTATCTGTTTTTGCTGATAAATCAGATTTTCCTTTTGGTACACAACTTAAAATTACTCCAAATTTTCCTTTGATATAAGTGTTATAAACTCGCATCACATCTTCTTTAGTCACTTTTAAATTATTTGCCATTTCGGTTTTCAAATAATTTGGATTGTTAGCATACGTTTGGTAAGCTGCCAACTGAGCTCCCTTTCCTTGCACCGTAGCTAAACTATTATATAAATTACTTTGATAGGATACTTTATATTTTTTAATATCATCGTTTGTTGCTCCGGTTTTTTCCCATTCTGCTAACGATTGGTTTAACATGGCTTCGATGTCAGTTAATTTTGTTCCAGCATTCGCGCGAACCATAATTTCAAATTGCCCTGCTAATTCTCTGCTATAATTATAGGCATTGGCCGAAACTGCTTTTTGGGATTTCACGAATGTGTTATACAATGGTGAACTTTTTGAAGATGATAATATTTCTCCTAACACATCTAATGCTACTTCATCTTTATCCATTGAAGGAACGGTAGGGTAGGTTACTTTATACATAGGGAATTTAACGTTGTCTTCGTAAGAAATATATCTGTTTTCTGTTAAGACAGCAGCTTGTTTAGTCATATTTTTAACTTCTGGTCCACGAGGAATTGAACCAAAATATTTGTCGGCTAATTTTACAACTTCAGTAGTATTAACATCACCAGACACAGTAAGCACAGCGTTATTAGGTCCGTACCAACGCATGTAAAAACGTTTTAAATCATTTACATCAACTCTGTTTAAATCTTCAATATAGCCAATCGTAGTCCAAGAGTAGGGGTGACCTTTTGCAAATAGGGCTTCGCCAGTTTTTTCCCCAACTAAACCATACGGACGGTTATCATAATTTTGACCACGTTCATTTTTTACAGTAGCACGCTGCACTTCAAATTTCTTTTGTGTAACAGAGTCTAATAAAAACCCCATTCTATCGGCTTCTAACCAAAGCATTTTTTCTAATTGATTGGAAGGAACTGTTTCAAAATAATTTGTTCTGTCAGAGTTTGTCGAGCCATTTAATGTTCCACCAGCTTCGGTAATTATTTTAAAATGTTGTTCATCTGCTACATTCTTAGAACCTTGAAACATCATGTGTTCAAAGAAATGGGCAAAACCAGAACGACCTTGCTGTTCTCTGTTTGAACCAACATGGTATGTTACATCAACATACGCAATTGGATCACTATGATCTTCGTGAACCACAATAGTTAAGCCATTTGCTAGCACATATTTTTTGTACGGAATTGAAATTTCATTACCAACTTTTGCAACGGTTTGCAATAATTTAGGTGCAGTAGATAAAGGTTTTGCACTAGCTTTAGTGTTTGTAGTTTTAGTTGGAGCCGTTTTTACTTGAGCATTCATCGATAATGATGCTATAGTAAGAAGTGAAATAAAAGATTTATGAATCATAAGTATAAATTTTAATTTTTAAAAATATAAAGTTGTTTAGTTATGTTAATTGAAATAGTTTTAAAAGGTAAAATAAAATTATGATTCATCCAAAAAACCTGTCTTTTTAAAATACTCTATTAGTGCATCATTCATTAATTTATTTTGTTGTTTCGCATCTAAGTGAGGTAAATTTTCTTTTAGTTCCCAATGCGGCCAGTCATCATCATCTCTTCCTTTGTATTCATAAAACTCGTAGGGTTGTAATACAGTACATACACCTATATGCATGACTTCTAATTTTTCGTCTTTTTTATAAATCTTATAAGGCTTATCTAACTCTTGTAAACCAATCATAAACAAAATAGCGTCATGTTCCATTTCTGAACCAAAACGCTCCTTTAATTTATCTTGTAATTTTTGCCAATCAGATATCAATTTCATTGTATAAGCTATTTTAACTATCTAAATCATCAAAGTTTTCAAAATCTTGCTGTTCATCATTTTCCATATTTTTTATACCTTTTGGTGGCGGAATAAAATACTGCATATTTTCTCCTATATATTCTAAAATAGCATCTTTACCTTGTTTTTTTTCGGCGCTCGTTTCAAAAATTACAGGTAACTCGCCCCAATAATCCATCAAGCGTTTTTTGTATTTTGCAAAATTATTGGCCCATTCATTTTTACCTAATTTATCAATTTTGGTAAAGGCTAAACAAAAAGGAATTTCATGCTGAGTGCACCAATCCATAAACTCGCCATCAATTTTTTGTAATTCTAATCTGCTATCAATTAAAATAATGACACAAATTAAATTTTTACGTTTGGTAATGTAATTACTGATTAATTCTTCAAATTTATCTAAATTAGTTTTGCTTGTTTTTGCGTAACCGTAGCCAGGTAAATCTACCAAATACCATTTATCATCTATTGTAAAGTGATTAATTAGTTGCGTTTTTCCCGGTTTAGAGGAAGTTTTGGCTAAGTCTTTTTTGTTGCAAAGCATATTTATTAACGAAGATTTACCAACGTTACTTCGTCCGATAAAAGCAAATTCTGGTTTATCTGGTGTTGGACAACCTTTGTTATCTGAACTACTTTTTAAAAACTTTGCTGATTTAATTTCCATGTTTTTTTATTTGTATTTAACCGCAAAGAACGCAAAGGGTTTATGCAAAGCTCGCTAAGTTTATCTGTAATTAAATTCTTTCTCTAAGTTCTTTGTTGTAAGTTTCAATATGTCTGTCAGATTTACTTTTGAAAATATCAGCAATGGTAACTAAAATGCCCGTTTCCTCAACTCCGCCAAATGTTGGGTTAATAGCAGTTCCAAAAGATAACATCGTGCTTGATAAATTACTGTATGCATTTACCATCGGTGGTATATTTTCGCCTAATGCTCTTACAATTTTATTTAAAATAGCATGACCAGTTTTGTAATCTTTATCTTTAATTTCTTTTAAAAATTCTGATACGTCTGTTTTTATTTCAATGCCATGAATAGGAGTAACTAGTTTTTGCGGATCTGGAAAATAGTATTTTAAAAAAGATAAAATATAATCTCTTGCTTCAATATTAAAATCGGTATACATAGTCACCTTTCCATAATAGTATTTCATATCAGGATTATCAACTACAATAGCGCCTAAACCATCCCATAAATTATCTAAACTAAACAATCCTTTTCTAAACTGCTCAGAGGGTTGATACAATGGTTGAATGAAAGAACGCCCTAATTCAATAGTATAAGGTAAATAAGTTTTATAAAATTCTGGAGAAAAATCAAACAATTCGGTAGTTGCTAATAATACTTTTCCATTTTTGTATTCAGCATCTCGACATAAAATAAAACGGTAAGCCCCAACAATTTCTTGGTCTTCCGGATTCCAAACCAATAACTGTTGGTATGGATGTTCGCAAGTATCAAATTCATCTAAATCGCATGCAAGTCCAGTGCCGCCTCCCGCATGCCTAAAAGTTACTTCACGCAACCTGCCAATTTCTTGCATTGTGTTGGGCGAATTGTGATGAGTGATAATGTAAATTTCATTATCGCCATTATTTGTTTTTCGTATGTAGCGATCTTTAGTTAACTCGTTTAATAAAGCTTCACGAGGTATTTTATCTATGATATCTTCCATAATAGTATAATGGCAACAAGATAACAAAAAATGAGAATTAATAATCATGTAATTAGTTTTTTGAATGTTAAAAGATATTAACCTTTCGTTATTTACAACAAGATATATTTAATAATAAAGCCACAATAAATTTGTTTTAATTTTAACTTCATGTCGCCATTACTAATTGTTTCCTGCATCGGTTTATATTTTGGAGGATTACTCCTTATTGCATATTTAACCTCTAAAAATTCAACTGCCGAAAGTTATTTTTCGGGAAATCATGCTTCGCCTTGGTATGCGGTTGCTTTTGGTATGATTGGTGATTCTTTAAGTGGTGTTACATACATTTCGGTGCCCGGCAAAGTTGGAGGGGCCAATTTTTCTTATTTACAATTAGTATTAGGTTATTTTGTTGGTTATTTCATCATCTCAAAAGTGCTATTACCCATTTATTACAAAATGAATTTAGTTTCTATTTATACCTATTTAGAAACTCGGTTTGGAAAACATACTCAAAAAACAGGCGCTTTCTTTTTTATTTTATCTCGTATTTTAGGAGCTTCTGGTAGATTATATCTAGCTGCTGGTGTGATTCAGTTTTTTGTATTCGACCAAATAAAAAGTGTTCATGTGCCTTTTTGGTTAAGTGTTTCGGTGATTTTAGTATTAATGTTATTATACACCTACAAAGGTGGTATTAAAACATTGGTATGGACAGATACCTTTCAATCTTTATTTTTAGTGCTAGGTGTTATAATATCAATTGCAGTTATTATTCACAAAATGGATATTGGTTTTGGAAATGCAGTATCTAATATTGTAAGTTCTGATTATTCAAAAACATTTTTTTGGGATTGGCATAAATCAAACTTTTTTGTGAAAGAGTTTATCGGTGGTATTTTTATAGCTGTTGCCATGACTGGCTTGGACCAGAATATGATGCAGAAAAATTTAAGTTGCAAATCGTTAGGAGACGCACAAAAAAATATTTTTTGGTTTAGTATTGTGATGGTTATTGTAAATATTTTCTTTTTAGCGTTAGGCGTTTTACTATATCAATATTATGCACATGCCGCCATTGATTTACCAATGAATATAGAAACAGGCAAAGTTATTACAGATAAAGTGTTTCCAAATTTAGCACTCAATCATTTAGGAATGTTTGCTGGCTTAATATTTATTATTGGATTAACAGCTGCTACATTTAGCAGTGCTGACA
The DNA here is from genome assembly GCA_021740825.1 of Bacteroidia bacterium. Lineage (GTDB taxonomy): Bacteria > Bacteroidota > Bacteroidia > B-17B0 > Aurantibacillaceae > UBA4416. Next base: position 32,640 of record JAIOZA010000017.1, read on the forward strand.
GTGTTTTAACGACATTAACAACATCCACTTATATTGATATGTTGGAGTATGATAGAAATACAACTTTAACAGACGAACAAAAATCTAAACGAAGAACCTTTATTCATATTGGATTTGCAGTGATTTTATGGTTTGTAATTATTGTATTTGATATTTTAAATCAGCGCGCTATTATTGATACGATTTTGATGTTGGCGGGTTATACTTACGGACCATTACTTGGTTTATTTGCTATTGGATTATTTACCAAACATCATTTAAATGATAGGTTAGTGCCAGTTGTTTGTGTTGTAGCTCCAATCATTACTTACATATTAGCAAATTATGTAATTAAAACCATGACGACTTATGAAATAGGAAATGAATTGATTATAATTAATGCAGGTATAACCGTTTTAGGATTGATGCTAGTAAAGAGTAAGAGAAATTAAATTTTCTCAACTTCTACAGTACAAAATAATCCTAATTGTTTACTAAATGGTTTGCATAACCATTCGATTCCTTTTGCAAAGCCATACATAAAATAGGGGAGCATGGCGCTACGCGAAACACCACCACTTAATACATACATAAATGGCGAGTGATAAGTGATATTCTTTATTTTTAATTTAGGAAAATCCTTTGCAAATAATTCTAAATCTCTTTCAAAATAAATGTGTGGTAATGCTTGATTTGAATTGCTCAAGGGGTTGCCGGCTTTAATTTCGCGTGGACCATTTTCTTCAAATGGTTCGTGATGAAAACGCTTGTAAATAAATCGCCCTAAATTTGAATTCGCAGGTTCAATCATAATGATTTTACCACCTTTTATTAAAGTTCTTTCGGCTTCCTTTAAAAATAAAAAGGGGCGAGGGATGTGATGAAATACATTCAGCATCATAATGCAACCTAATTCATTTTCTTTGTATGGCATCTCTTCAGCACTAAACACTTTATCAACTACTGGTAAATCTAAAATATCAGAAGTTACAACTTCAGGAAATTCATCTTTTAAAAATCCGCCTCCAGAGCCAATTTCCAAATAAATACCTTTACCAACTTCTTTACTTTTTTGAATAAAAATTTTATACCAATCTTGATACAAACGTTTTAAAAAAGGTTTTTGTAAAATAATATCTCTGTGTGCCAAGGTTGCTCTTGGATCATCTAAATCAAATGGTATTGAATATTTTTTAAACACGGGCTTTACTTGCAAATATGTTCATATAAGTTGACTCAGGTAAATCTAAAAATGTTTTTACTTTCTCCTCCGTCAATTCAATTAATTGATTATTTTCAATTAAATAAATATAGAAATTGTACTGTTTTAAAAAATAAAAATAGTCTAAAACACTTGTTCCAGCTTTACGCATTCCGTATGGCCAAAATTCAGACAACATTTTTAAATTCGGACTTTGCAAAGTTTTTGTCATGCCTTTTACAGCGCTCATTTCAAAACCTTGAATGTCCATTTTAATGAAATTTATTTCAGATGTTGATGATTGTAGATACTCATCCACTGCGATTGCATGAATATCGATTTCTTGATCGTACTCATCAGGCTTGTAAGTTCTATGATCAACATTTAATTGTTTGGATGTGTAAATTTTTATGACTTCCGTTTTCTCAGAAACAGCTTTATTATTAATCTTTACATTGGTTAGTTTTTCACATCTGTTTTGTAAATGTTTAAAATTAGTAGTGTCAGGTTCAAAGCAATAAACTTTTCCATTTTCTCCAACGATGCCTGAAAGTATTTCTGCGTAAAAACCAATGTTTGCTCCAATATCTAAAACAGTATCTCCAGCCTTAATATATTTTTTCATCAAAGAAATTTCAAAAGCATCTTGTTTTTCTTTAAACGATTTATAAGTGAGTTTATAAAGTGGAAAACAATTTTTATATAAAAAATTTCCCAATGCTATACTTAACGAGGAGGCCATTATTTTGTAATTTCAAATAAGTAGGCTTGTTCTGATAAGCCCTCGGTGTGTACTAATTTTAATTTATTAGGATATTTTTCCATAATTGGTTGCGCAATATTATGAACAGTATTAATAATTTGTCCTGAGTTTTCTTTTGGATTAATTCTTAAACTTCCAAGCATAATATGAGTTACGCCTTTAGCGGCAAAAAATGCCAATGCGCTGTCTGGATTTGATTGCTGCGTTAAGGAATCCTTAGTGATAACGCTGTAAATTGGAAAGAATTTTTTCCCTTTTCCATACACAAAACTCATCGGAGCTTTTCTACTGGCCACTAAGGTGTTTTTTGGTAAGCTATCTGCACACCATTCACTACATCGTAAAAAGTTTTGCCAATCGGGAGTGTAACCATAATAAATATTGCCTGCCAGATTTTTTTTAACGATGGGGATATTTACCACCCCTCTTTTAAACGAAGACATTAAAACCGAAGCACTTAATATGAGCGCTATTGCTAAATAAATATTTTGCCCCATACCTGATTTTTTTACAAAATTATAAAATAGCAAGTACATTAAAATTAGCATTACAGGCATACAAATTAGCACAATACGTGGCTGATCCCAACGAGCTTGCAGTATTACAAATGACAATAATAATTGCGCACCCGTAAATAAACCGAAAAATACAAGCGGTTTGTTTTTTTGTTTGATGACTTTAAATAAAGAAATCAGAACAATTACAACAATAAAAAAAGCTAAATATTTATATTCACTATTCAACTTATCGGCTGCTAATTGAGATTCAACAGGTTTTGTGTACTCTTCTCTCAGTCCTAATAATTCATAAAATCGTTTACCTAAATACAAATTACAGTTATCAAAAAAACGCCCTATAAAACCAGCAACATCATCGTTTCCTAAAGATTTGTCATAAGGATCTTTTAATAATAAAATTTTACTTTGCCCAGCAAATTGATTTTGGGTACCCCAAACTAATTTTACAATTAATTCATAAGGGATTTTAAATAGTAAATAGGAACCTAAGGCAAGTCCAGCATTTTTCCATTGTTTTTCCAATAAGAAAAATACAATAAGCACAGGAACAGCAACTATAGCAACACTTTTACAAGTGGCGATGAAAAATGCAAATAAGCCTAACATTATCCATAGTTTAATATGTTTTAGGCCATTGGATTCAATTTGCAAAGCATCATATAATTTAAAAAACCAAAAGAAAAATAAGGATTGTAAGAATAAATAAAAGGCTTCGGTAAATGTCATACTTGCATAATATTGTATCAAGTGATTACAACTCACAAATAGCATAACGGGTATTAAAACAACAACTGGAATTCTTTTATAAAAAGCTTTGTAAAAAAAGAAAACGGCAAAAAAACTAAATACAACATTAACTAATTTAAAAACTAAAAGTTTAAAGCCAAAAATCTTTGTCAGTAATCCTAAAAAAAGCACGTATAATGGTGCATTTTGAGTGTAAAAATAATTTGGAAATTCATTCACATAACGCCATCCACCTTCTAAATAAAGTGCATCATCATGTGCTTCGCTAATACGAGCGTTAAATAGCATGAATGAAAAAAATAAGGATAGGGCAAGAAATGTAAATAGTAATTTTTGGTTATTATTTATGCCCCATGTTTCTATTTTATCAAAGACCAATTTATGAGTTGCATAGTTAGTTGCGGTACTTTTTGATGTAGTTGTTTTTGCCATAATTCGTTACTCAGTAGCACAAAAATAAGAAATTAATTATCCTTACCTCATTTTATAACATCATGATTTTTTGTATTTTTACCCTCTATTTATTTTATGTTAGGAATTGAGTGTCATTTTAATTTTAGTAATTAATTATTTAATATTAACCATTAATCCAAAGCGTCTCTAGCATCTTCAATTAATTGGAAGATTATCAGTGACTTTATACTTTATGTTTCATTTTATTCTTCGCACAGTTCCTCGTCCTATTTTAATTAAACTCAGTTTAATTTTCAGTAAAATAGCGCCTTTACTTTATTATGGTAATAAATTTGAGGATCCTATTAGTGGCAAAACGTATCGAAAGTTTTTACCTTATGGATATAGTAACAATGTAAAGAGAGAAAATGCACTTTGCCCGGGTAGTTTGTCTTTAGAAAGGCATCGTTTATTGTGGTTGTATTTAAAAAATAAAACTAATTTTTTTACAACAAAACATAAGTTGTTACATATAGCACCTGAACAATGTTTTTACAAATTATTTAAAGCGATGCCAAATTTAGAATATGTAACTGGCGATTATAATTCTCCAATTGCAGATCATCACTTTGATTTACATAAAGCTCCTTTTGCTGATAATACGTTTGATGTGATTTTTTGTCATCATGTGCTAGAGCATGTGGAAGATGCCGACCAATGTATGAGAGAATTATACCGCATGATGAAACCAGGAGGTTTTGGTGTTTTTCAAATCCCTCAAGATGTAAATCGTTATGAAACCTATGAAGATAAAAGTATCATAAGCGAGAAAGATCGAGAGATTCATTTTTGGCAAAAAGATCATGTACGTTTATTTGGCTTAGATTATAAAGATAAATTGGCCGCTGCAGGTTTTAAAGTTACCGTGGAAGATTATACTAAAGAAATTACGCCTGAACTGGTAGAAAGATATAGATTGCCAAAAGGGGAGTTATTGTATCTTTGTCAAAAATAAAAACTGCTTTTATTAAGGTTTAGCAATCCATTTTTCTATTTCTGTTTGATCGAGATGCATATAGTCAACCCAATTTTCTACAACAGAATTATTGACCATATAAATGGCAGGCATATCTAATCCTGCCAAGTAAACAAAATTTTTCCCATTTAAAATACAATAGTCAATATTGGTGGCTTTAGTATCTTCAAAAAAGGGCTGTATTTTTTTATAATCGCCATTTAAAATTAAGTAAATAGAAATTGTAGGATTTTGTTCCTTCATTAATCTTAATTTTTTAGCGGCAATTCTGCAGTGCGGACAACTCATGCTCATAAACGCAATAACATGTTTGCCAACACTCAACGTTTTTGGTGGCGTATGAATTTTAGCATTCGTATATACGCTATCTAATTCTAACTTAAATTGATCCTCTTTTTTAGTGAGGTATGCTTCCGAGTAATTAAAATCAACGTAATTTAAAATGTGAGGCATCGCAAATGCAGTAATAAAAAATGCACCAAAAATCCATTTCCCTATTTTTTGATAATTTAAACCGTCATAGTATTTGTATATAAAATAACAAATAACCAACATCACACTATTTTTAATAAGCGCTTGCAATGGAGTCATGGCTATGGCAGTACCAAAGCAACCACAGTTGCCGTTGTTGCCATTGCTAATGATAATAAAAATGAGGTAAATACAAAAAATAATTAAAGAAACTGCAGTTAGTTTAATTGTAAAACGTTTAATATACATGCTGGTAATTAGAAGCAAGCCAATAAAAAATTCTAATCCAATCATAAATCGCGCAATAAAAGGTGCTAAACGCCAACCTCCAATTCCTAAATCTACAAACGTATATTCAAAGGGCTCGATGGGATATAGCTTTGTATAGCCGCTATAAATAAATACCAAACCCATAAAAGAGCAGAGTAAAAAGAAAACAATTTTTAAAATAATGTCCTTCATAATTGTGCTTTAAAATTACCATAAATAATTGGAAAGTTAAGCCGAAAAAAACTTCCACTTTTGGTGGAAGTTTTATAACTATTTTAAGAATAAATTATTTTAGTTTACAAGTAGTTGTGTTCGTATACTTACCTATATCGCCAACAATAACATTAGAAGGGCCACTGTAGGTATAATCAAAATTTTCAGATGATGTGGAAGAAGTCGGACAATTTTCCGTGCCTCTTCCTTTTCGGATTTTTTCATATACCGTTTCTTTAGTTGAACTTTGTGTTTCAGAAATCGGGATAGAAGTTTGATAATAGGTACCTGAAAAAGAGTCGTAATAATAATCATATGATGTACCTGAAGTTACCATAGATGTTACACAAGAACACGTTCTATCTTTTTTGCAAGAAGTAAAAGTAATAGCAAACAAAGTAGCTGCTAATAATGTGATTTTTTTCATGGTATTTAAAATTTTAAGTTTTCACGAAAATAAATAATTTATGCTATATATCTTCTTGTTAATTTTAATTGTACAAAAAATAGTAAAACTGCTCTTATGGAATTTTTTGCAGCAACTTCCCATTAGTTTTATAAAATTTTAGGCAAAAAAAAACTTCCACTTTAGGCGGAAGTTTTTTTTATTTTGAGTTAAAAATTATTTTAACTCACAAGTAGTTTTGTCACCTGTGTTTGCAACTGGCGCAGTAACATCAGTTTGTGAACCCATACAGTAAAGACGAGCATCTTTTTTTCTAGATTCAAAATAAGTAGTTTTAGTTGTAACAGCAGTTCCAGATGTTGGAGTAGTTGTACAAGTACAAACTCTGTCTTTTTTGCAAGAAGCAAAAGTAATTGCAACTAAAGTAGCTGCTAATAATGTAATTTTTTTCATTGTTTTTTTTTAAAAGTTTCCGCAAATATAAAGCATTTTTATATAATGAAACAAATATTTTAGATTTTTTTTAAAAATTACGCTGATAATCATTATACTAAGAAATAAATTTAACAATTTAGTAAAGTAAAATATAGTTGATGACAATAATCATTCATTGTTAATCCCTCATTTTTACTCATTAATAAAAGCCAATTTCACTATCTTTTTAAGGAATTTATTTGCAATTCAATATCATGCACTGCCTGCAATGCCAATTCGGCATCATTTAAGGTAACGGCAATTGGTAAATTTTCTGCTATACTTTTGTAAAAATGATTCAATTCCTCTGCAATGGCATTTACCGGATGTATCAAAAGCTGATTGCGAATCATTTCAAAGTTTTGCTCATTCACGCCGGTTTCAATAATAATGCCTTTTGAGCTTGCTGAATTTGTAATGGGGTTAATGTGTTGAATGACAGTTTGCTTGTTCAGTAAATCAATATTGATAAAGGTGTTTTTTTGAAAAATGGCCATTTTTCTTTCGTTACTCAGCGCTACTCTGTTTGCTGTTAAGTTTGCTATACAACCATTATCAAATTCAATACGAGCACTCGCAAAATCGACTGATTTACTTACAATGGCAGCTCCTGATGCTGAAATTTTTCTAATTTTACTTTTCATCATGCTAAAAAGCAAATCAATATCATGAATCATTAAATCAAGCACCACCGAAACATCTGTACCTCTTTTATTATAACAAGCTAATCGTTGTATATCAATATGAAGTGGATTTGTGATGAATTGTTTAGCGGCAGTAAAAGCAGGATTAAAACGCTCAACATGACCAACTTGAACAACAACACCTGCTTCTTTTGCTAAGTTAATTAACGTTTTTGTATCATCTGGATTATCAGTGGCTGGTTTTTCAATAAAAACATGTTTGCCTTTTTTTATGGCGCTACTGGCTAAATCAAAATGAGAGGATGTTGGTGTGACGATTAATACGGCGTCGCTTAATTCAAGTAATTCGTTGTAACTAGTGCATAATTTTACATGGTTTTGATAGGGTAAATTTGCCATTACCTCTTTATCAGTGTCGAACATGGCACTTAGTTTAAAAGCAGAAATTTCGTTTATTAATTTTAAGTGAATTTTTCCTAAATGACCTAAACCAACAATTCCAACGTTCATAAATTTATTTTTGTGTTATTTTAGTTTGTGTTCTTCTCTATTTAAAAATAAATGCAGTAGGAACTAATTTTTCAAATATAATATCTATTAAATACTTATTGTTAAAAATCATTTTTTTTATATTAAAAACGGATTGTTTATTATAGTTATTTTTAAAACATGAATACGGTAGAAGACGATAATGAAAAAATATTTAAGGGTAAACGAAAACGTTTGGTTGAACAATTAAAAGAGAAAGGAATTGTTAATCAAGCCGTTTTAAATGCTATTTTAAAAATACCTCGTCATTTATTTTTAGATCAGTCGGAAGGAAGGCCGGCTTTGTTAGATCACGCTTATTCTGATAAGGCATTAAAAATAGGAGCAGGGCAAACCATCTCGCATCCGTTTACAGTTGCATTTCAAACCGAAAAATTAAATATTGCCCAAGGCGATAAAGTATTAGAAATAGGTACAGGTTGCGGTTATCAAACAGCCGTTTTGCTTGAAATGGGAGCAAAAGTGTTTAGTATTGAGCGACAAAAAGAACTGTTTGATAAAACAAAAGGTTTTTTGCCTTTTATTGGATATAAAGGAGCAAAGTTAGTTTATGGAGATGGCTATAAAGGAATGCCTCAATTTGCACCCTTCGATAAAATAATAGTAACCGCTGCCGCGCCTTATTTGCCAAACGACTTGCTAGCACAATTAGCAATTGGTGGTATTTTGGTAATACCATTGGGCGAAGGCGAAGAACAAGTTATGAATGTAATTGTGAAAAAAAATGCCACACAATTTGATAAACAAACTTTTGGTAAATTTAAGTTTGTGCCTATGCTTCAAAATAAAAGTTAAGTATTACTATGAACATTGTTAACAATTTGTTGTTAGCAATGGTAGATATTGTAATAAATTTGCGGAGTCCTTAATTATTACATTTGAACTATAATTAAATTAAAAACCAAAAAAACAATTATGAAAAAATCAATCGCTGTAGTAGCAATGGCATTCGGAGTAACCTCCGCCTTTGCTCAAGATTTAACATCAAAAAAAGGTGAGCCATTTTTACCAGAAGCTAAAGAGTGGTCAATAGGAATTGACGCTAATCCATTTTTAAACTATTTGGGAAATTTCTTTGGAAAAACTGGTCCAAACGTTGCTCCATCTTTTAATAACTATAGTTTAAATCAAACTATTACTGGTAAATATTTTAAAGATGCAAGCACTGCTTACCGTGCAACTCTTCGTGTTGGTTTAAACAACCAAAAAAACAAAAATGCAGTTGATAAATTTGCAGCTCCAACTGCTCTTACTGCAGCTTTAGCTGAAACTGCTGAACAAGAATTTGACGTAAGAAGAGCATCTACTCGTAACATCGTTTTAGGTGTAGGTTTAGAAAAGCGTCGTGGTAAAACTCGTTTACAAGGTTTTTATGGTGCTGATTTATTAGTATGGGGTGGTAACACTAGAGAAACATTCAAATATGCTAACGATTTAACGCAAACTACTGATGCCGTTATTGGTAATTTAGATGCAGATGGTAATGGAACTGCAACAGTTTATACAACAGATTGGAATGCTGTTAATCCTGCTTATGCAACAAACGTAGTTGCTGCAGCGCCTGGATTTGCAAATGTTGATGGTGCTCGTGCATTAAAAAGAAAAACTAATGGTGTAATTGGTGTAGGTGTTCGCGCATTTATTGGTGTTGAATATTTTGTTGCTCCAAAAGTTTCTATTGGTGGTGAATTTGGTTGGGGCTTAGGTTACCAATTAAACACAAAAAACAAAGCAACTTGGGATGCTGAAGGAACTGCAGTAGGTTCAACAACTCAAACAGCTGGCGAAATCAAAACTAAAGACGCTGTTAATGGTGGTGGTAGATTTATTATTGATACAGATCGTAACGCAATTAACTCAGCAACTTATAACTTATTAGGTGGTTCTGGTAACATTCGTTTAAACTTTTATTTCTAATCTAGAAATAGCATAAATTTAAAAACCCTTACCAATTTGGTGAGGGTTTTTTTTGTGTACTTAAAAATAACTACTGACGGAATTAATACAAAAAACGAGTTTTAACTCACGTAATTAATATAAATTTAGTTATGTAATATACGGAAATTAAAATTTTATTGAATTTAAAGGAATGAAGCGTTAGGCAAAAAATAATCGAAGTGGCCGCGTGAAAAACGAATTATAAACTCGGTCTAATGATTTAAATCATCTAAATTAACATTGCACTCTCATACATTTTCTTTTAATTTTATCGGAATTATATGGAAGGTACAAGTTTAGCAAAAGACGTAATAATGATTGATTCCCAAAAAAGACCAAAGGTAATAACGGTGCTTTGTTTTTTAACCATGCTGGGATGTTGCTTATCAGTGATTTGGAGCATTTATCAATATTATTCAATTACACAATCAGAAGTGAGTTTAGAAAACATGGTTAAATCAAAGGGTGATACTTATGGCTTGATGACAGGAATACAGGAAGTTATTAGAAAAGCAATTGATAATGCTTTATTAAATTTAATTATTGGGATTTTATGCTCTGCCATTTGTTTTTATGGGGCTGTGCAAATGTGGAAATTAAAAAAAATCGGTTTTTATATTTATTCGTTTGGTGAAATTTCACCAGCAATTGCCGCTTTTTTTTTAACGGGAGGCGGGCTTGTATCTGGTTTTTTATTAGTGTCTAAATTAGTATTTTGTATTGTTTGGATTGTGCTTTATGCCATAAATTACAAGTATTTGCAAAACTAATATAAAACCTATTTACGGTTTAGTCCAATATGGAAATTCATAATGTTTCCGTTATAAAATAAATTTAAGATTGCTTCTTCGTGCCTCATCGCAATGACGCTTCATTTATAAAGCTACGTCATCGCGACGAAGGAAGCGATCTTACTTAATGGAATTTACAAGTAATAGATAGTCCAATCGGTTAGTCACCCTGAACTTGATTCAGGGTCTCTGAGATGCTGAATCAAGTTCAGCATGACTAGAATAATTGGACTGAATTATATATCTATTTGGCATAATGCAATTTACTGTGTTTATTTCTATCTTTAAAATTAAAATATTATTTCCTGTTTTATCGGACAAAAACACATTTATTGTTGGTGAAATTTTTATTAATTCAACTTTTTTTATTTTTTTAGAGGTATTAAATTTACCTTTGAAAAAATAAATAAGTGATGGAAGAAAATTTGAACCTAGAAAGCAATATTTTTGAGCAACCAAAACGCTCACAATTTTTAACGATTTTATGTATCCTCTCATTTATTATGTGTGGTATAAAATTATTAACTAGTGTTTATAGTATTTATCAAAATTCACCAGACGCTATGCAGCGCAATATTGAGCAGGTTAGAGCAATTGATTCGCAAATGGCGGATCAAATGGAAGCTAATATGGAAGAAATGCAAAATAATGCCTATTTAAGATTGTCTCCGTATTTAGAAATTATTTATACGTTGTTATCTTTTGCAGCAGTGCTATTGATGTGGAACTTAAAGAAAAACGGGTTTTATATGTATAGCATTGTAGAAATTATACCATATATCAGTTTGTTTTTTGTGAGTAGTAAGTCGGTTAGTATTCCCGGATTATCGGCAAGTGCTGCAGCATCATTAATGGTATTTGGAACTGTGTTAATGATTATAATTGATTTAATTTTTGTGTTTCTGTATTTCAGAAACTTGAAAGAGATGACTAAATAGGTTTCATTCAAAAACTCAATTTCCCTTTTATTTTCTTTTTGCTTGGCAAAAAAGAAACAAAAACCCAAGACGAAAGACCAACTCCTATTTTTTATCCCTCAAAAGCCTGCGCAGAGCCACCTAAAAAATCGCAGTTCGCACTCTTTCGCCAAAAGCAACCGCACTATTACCAACTTATGAGAAATTTGCTATTAATTTCTGCAAGCATTTTCATATTTTCCACAAAATCCTTGCACTTAAAAAATAAAACACTTTCACTTACTGGAAACTATTAGAAATTCAATTATTTGAGTGAACCGTAAATAATTTACTTATTATAATTTCGTTCCCCAAAAATACTGCTGCCAATGCGAATCATGGTTGAGCCTTCTGTTATTGCGAGTTTGTAATCACTACTCATGCCAAAACTTAATATTTTGAATTCTGGGTATTGTAAACTAAATTGTTTTAATGACGCAAACTCCTTTTTAATTTGTTCTGTGTTATCAGTATTTGAAGCCATAGCCATAAATCCTTTGATAGTAATATTTTTCAATTCCTTGAAATCTGCTGAATGTAAAATATCAGTTGCTTCCTCAAAATCTAATCCAAATTTGGTTTCTTCTTTCGCAATATAAATTTGCAATAAGCAATCGATGATGCGGTTATTTTTTTGCGCTTGTTTATTAATTTCTTTCAATAAACTAAAACTGTCAACACCATGAATTAAATAAACAAATGGCGCAATATATTTTACTTTATTACTTTGTAAATGACCAATAAAATGCCAATTAATATCTTTAGGTAATTGGGTTGCTTTATCCACTAATTCCTGAACATAATTCTCGCCAAAATCTTTTTGTCCAGACTTGTAGGCTTCTAAAAGCATCTCGTTTGATTTTGTTTTAGATACCGCAATTAATGTAACGTTCTCTGGAATTTGAGAAGTAATGTGTTTTATGTTTTCTGAAATAGACATCATTAATTTAAGTTCATTTTCATCATAATATCAATCTGTTCGTCATCACCTAATTTAAAGATATGTTTATCAAACTCTACAAAGTTATACTTTTTATAGAATGCAATAGCCTTTAAATTAAGTTCCCACACTGCTAGCCAAATATATTGGTAATGATGTTCTTTAGCAATTTCAATGGCTTTGTCAAGAAGTTTTTTGCCTACATTTATACCATGAAATTCTTGTTTTATATAGATGCGTTCAATTTCAAGGGAAATGTCGTTCTTTAGTTCTGTTTGAGCTTTACCAGTATTGATTTTTAAATAACCGATGACGTCTGAGTTTAAATTTAAAAAGTAAAATGATGAGCCTTTTGTGTTTAGTTCTTTAGTTAGTTGTTCAATACTTAAATTTTCAGATACATATTTTTGCATATCATTTTCTGAGTTTTGATGTGCAAAGGTTTCTGTAAATGTTTGAACGCTGATGGCTCTTAATAATTCAACTTCATTAATAGTTACTTTTGATATCTCACTTGCCTGTTCTAACATTTTCTAATTATCTCATTAACTAATTTTCTAATTGAAAACTATTCTTCCAAGCTATAAATTACTAAACCACTGCGCATTTTAGGCTCAACCCACGTTGATTTTGGCGGCATAATATGGTCGGTATCCGCTATCCATTTTAAATGATTCATTGTTACTGGAAATAAACCAAAAGAAATAGCGGCCTTACCTTCATCAACCTGCTTTTTTAATTCTTTACTTCCTCTCACTCCAGGAATAAATCCTATGCGTTTATCCGTTTTTAAATCATGAATATTAAAAATAGGAGATAAAATATATTTAGTTAAGATGGCAGCATCTAAACTATCAATAGGGTCTTGCGCATTATAAATGGTATCTTTTACTTTTAGAGAGTACCATTTTTTATCAACATACATCGAAATTTCATGAATGCGCGTCGGCTTAAAATCGTTTCCGTTTACTTCGGTAATAATAAAATTTGTTTTAAGATTGTACATTAATTCGTTAACTGATAAATTATTTAAATCTTTAACGATGCGGTTGTAGTCATAAATTTTTAATTGAGATTCTGGAAAGAAGACGCCCAAATAATAATTAAAAGGTTCTTGGCCAGTAAAAGTTGATAGTTTACTACGTCTTAATTTCCCCAATAAAGTGGCCGATGCTGACCGATGATGACCATCAGCAATATAAACACTAGGCATCAATGCAAAGCGTTCAGCAATTTGTTTTACTGTTTTTTTAGATTCAATAACCCAAACGGTATGCCTTACTTTGTCGGTCGTTGTAAAATCATAATCAGCGCGTGTACCTGCTATTTCTTGTGCAGTTGCATCTATTACTTCGTCGTTTGGATAACAAAATAAAACAGGTTCAGCATTAAATTCACATACATCTAAATAATCTTTTAATTTTTCTTCTCTGGCAGTTAATGTTTGTTCGTGTATTTTAATAACGCCATTCATATAATCATCAATACTTGTGCAAGCAATAATTCCTAAAAATTCGTCGCCGTCTTTTATTTGTCTGTATAAGTAATAGCATGGATTCGTATCTCGTAGAAATATTTCTTCTTTAATAAATTTCTTGAAATGATTTTTAACTTTAGTTAATCTTTCTCTTGATCCCGGTTTTGTTTTAATCCCATCGTCAAAATCTGGATTTATGACATGTAAGAAAGAGTAGGGGTTTCCCGATAGTTTTTCTCTTAATTCAGCAGGATTATAACCATCAACAGATCTAGACGCTACTAAATGTACTTTATCATTTACTGGACGAATTGCCTTAAATGGAATAACCTTTGCCATATTTATTTAGGTACTTAAATGCGTTAACAAACATCTGTTTACGATTTTAAATATAATTGATTTTAGCTTTATAAGCTAAAATTTTAGCCATAAAAAAAGCTCATCTGCCAACTGGCGGATGAGCTTTTTGAAATAAAATTTTGAAATTAGTTAGCTAATGCTTTAAAATCGGCATTATCACGTAATTTAATAAATTCTGCATCATCTTTAGCCGCAGCTTTTAATGAACCATCTTTTTCAATAGCAGTTTTTAAATTAGAAATTACTTCAGATGAATTATTATTACGAGCTGCAGCAACTGCTTTTAAGTAAGACGCCATTGCCATATCTTTTTCTTTACTAGCATCAATCGTTCCAACTACTGCACCAGCATTACCGTTTAATAATTCTGCTAAGGCTTTGTTAAATCCTTTATTATCCCCAAAGTTACTAACTGCATCTGCATATTTTCCATCACGAACATTGATAATACCTTTATTGTAATTTACTTCAGGTCCAGCTCCATTTGCTTTGTCATAATATTCCATAGCTTTTGTACGATCACCAGCTTTAGCTGCAATAATACCTAAATGATTCATTACAATAGGGTTAGTACTAGCTGCTGATCCTTCAATTTTAACTTCATTTCCTTGAGCATCATATGCAACTTTTTCTTTCATTCCTGCCGCACGTTTAAATGCTTCACCTGCTTCAGTAACTTTGTTATTTGTTAATAGGGCAACTCCTAAGTTGTTAGATGTTCTCCAATCAGTACCATATTTTTTCTCAGCAGCAGTATAAACTGCTATTTTAGTATTTAAGTCAGTTGTTAAGTTAGCACCGTATAACATTTCTTCCACTGATAAAGAGTCCGGGAAAGTTGTCATTAATTTAGTGATTTGCTCATCAGTACGAGATTTTTTGTCAACATTTAAAGTTAAAACAGCACGACGTAGTTTAGGTAATATTTTCTCAGAAACTTCTGTATACGTTTTAGATAAATTTTTGATTTCAGTTTCACGTTGATCAACATCCGTGTACATTGTCAATACTCTTAAGATTAAATCTTTATCTGCAATTGCAGAACTTTCCATTAATGATTTAAATCCGTCCCAATCTTCAGCAGTTGTCTTAGTAACATAATTTGCTGCTTCTTTTCCAAACTTTTGATCTTTATTTTTATCTTTCTTAAATTCATTCATCATAGCATTTGAACCTGCTTTTGCACGATCTTGAGCTAAATCAGCGTTTAACTTTTGTTCGCCATCTGGTGATGAGTACGCAGAAACACTAATGTCTTTAAACTCGTACCAAGGGCTAGTTAAATTTGTTTTAATAAATTCTTGAACAATTTTCATTTCATCGCTTTTCAATTCTTTTGAATTGACATCTGATTTATTAACCGCAAAGTAAATATTAGCTGTTTGGTTAGCTGGTACTGATTTAACAAAAGCATCTTTTGCATAAATTCCTTTCTCATCATTACGAACTAATAAAGGAGTAATAATTGTTCCATCAGCTAATTTGACTGCAGTAAAATCTTTCGTTTTTTTCTTTACAGCACCTTGAGCGCGTAATTCAACAGTTGCAACTTTCATTCCCGGCTCGTAAGCAAACTTCTCGGAAGTATAGCTAAATGCTCCACCTGTTGCGTAGTTAATTTTTTGCCCTGGGTTAGTAGCTTTTTCACCAACTAAAATAACTGGCTTCATCGCTTTTTCTCCTCCTTCATATTTTACAACTGGCGTTACGGTTACTGTTGCCTTTTTAGCAAATAGTTTAGCCGGATATTTTCCTGTTACCGAAAAACTAACGCTATCGCCATGCATTTCTAATGGATTGGGTTTAGCATCATAAGAAAATGTAGCTTGTTTTTTTACCATTTTACCTAAGCCATTGCAACCAACTAAAAAAGCAGTTGTTCCAACAGCAAGACTTAAGTTTCGTAAAGTTTTAGTATTCATTGTTAAAGTGGTTATATTTTAATATTTGCACAAAATTAAAAAATAATTAGTTAATGCCTAATTATTTTACGTTTAAATAAAAAAATCCCACATTGATGTGGGATTTTGAATTTTTTATAAAGATATTATTTACTTAGCAATCGAATTAACTCGCTTAGTTAATTTTGATTTAAGATTAGACGCTTTATTTTTATGAATAACGCTTTTCTTAGCTAATTTATCTAATAATGCAACCACTTTTGGTAATAACTCGGCAGCTTCTTTTTTAGAAGTTGTTCCACGTAATTTTTTTACCGCGTTACGAGTTGTTTTTGCATAATAACGATTTTGTAAACGTTTAGCGTTATTTGATCTGATTCTTTTTATTGCCGACTTATGATTTGCCATTCTATTTAGGTATTATTCTGTTTTTTAAATTGGATTGCAAATATACACTTTTTTTTATAATACCAAATGTTCATAACAAAAATTTATGGAATATACTCTAAAACTTAAATTTGCTCAGATTAATGAATTTAAAAATCTCATACTTTATAAGTGTTTTTGTAATTTGTCAGGTTCTATTTTGTCAACAAAGTACCGAAATTGTAAAAAATTTAATACCTAACGGTAGTTTTGAAAATTATCGCAAAAAATCTGGAAGTATTAAGCAGGCAATTCCATGGCAACAAATTGCAACGGTTGATTTTTATCAAGAGGCAGTAAGCAATGATACTTCCATTAATAGAGGCGCTAGAACTGGAAGTTGTTATGCAGGCGTGCGATTTCAAAAAAAATATAAGGAATTTTTACAAATTAAATTAGCAGAGCCCTTGCATAGAGGAACTACCTATGATTTTGAAATGCATGTGCGCTTAGGATTTTGGAGCAATGCCGTTTTAAAATCTTTTGGCGCATTATTCAGTAAAATTGGTTACAAAAGTAAGAAAGATGCTGTTAAAGCTGCAATGATTGATTCTGTTTGTAAAAAAGGAGGATTTGTAAATGGATATCAATGGTTTAAAATTTCCGGCAAGTATTTGGCTGATGGCGGCGAAAAATATATAACAATTGGTAATTTTTCACCAAATGTGAAAAAGGATATGATTCGTATTAATATCTTTAAATTTGGTTTTAAAGAAGCTTACTATTTTCTGGATGATATCTCATTAACAAAAACCAAAGAAGTAGCAGAAAAAGTGAAAATTGAAATTGTTGGATCTTTTAAAATCGAAGACCAAGATTCAGTATTAGAAGTTAAAAACAACATTAAAGTTGGAGAAAAAGTACAGTTAAATAATATCTTTTTTGAAAATGGACGGTACTATTTGTTGCCAGAATCTTATGCCGAATTAAATAAATTAGCCCAATACTTATTGCGAAATCCGCAAATGGAAGTTCAAATAAATGGCCACTCTGATAATGTAGGTTCTAAAACTAAAATTCTAAAAATATCAGAACAACGTGCGCGCGAAGTTTTTGAGTACTTAATAAAAAAAGGTGTTCAAAATAAAATGTATTTTAAAGGATATGGAAGTTCAGTTCCAATTGCTAGCAATGATAATGACATTGATCGCGCTAAAAATAGAAGAGTAGAATTTGAAATTATAAAAAATTAATAATCTTCGTACCCATTAATTTTTAGAAATTAATCGCGAACAGTAAATGAATTTATTTTACTCATTTTAGATTATTTAACGCTAGCTTCCTCAACCTGCAGCACTTCATAATATGTTGCGCTATTTGGATCTGCATCGTAAACGTAAGCAATGATATGACATTTTGAAGGTCGATAGTTTGGACTTATTTTATAATTTGAATAAGATTTTGTTAACGAATCATTTACTATTGCACCAGTAGAAAATACTACATCACCCCAAGCGCTATTCACAGCATCTCTTAATACATGTTTAAATTCATAGTTTGGAATTAGCTGACTACCTGAAGGTAATCTATAGTCTAATTGCTCTGCAATGATACTATCTTCAGAAAGTAATACAACTAGTTTATATTGTCCTGAATTGTTTGTTAAAGATTTTAGAGTAATACTCGTATTTAAATTACTATTGGCTGCTGTGAAAGTATTTTTTATTTTTATTTCAAATTTTGCTGCTCTGCTTAACATTTGAGCTAATTCGCCTTCCCACGAGGAATATGCTTTTATAAATCCCCCAGTTCCGTATCCTCCTCTATTTATTAAGCCATTTGGATTTCCTGCCGTTGAAATTCCAAACTGAGTATCGTATGCGTTGCCTACCGTATTTCTTAAATCGGTTGGATAGGTGGCATTTATATTTGCAAAAAAGCCAGCATGAATTGCCAAAGGCACAACTTGACCATCGTATTTATTTTCTAAATACCTCAAAGTATCAGCTGCCGAAGGACAGTTCCCGCATTTATGACCAGTATAATCTTCTACTAAAACTTTTCTATTACCTCTGATGATTTCGGCATTTGGATCTCTCACATCTTTTACATAATCGCAACCATAAATAGTAAAAGAAATGCCGATGATTACCGTTAACTTATAAATTATTTTATTCATGATAAATAGTAATTAACATTTAAAAACTTGATGAAATACTGATTGACAATCCGCTTGATGCAGGAACAAAACGGCAAACACCACCGGCGCAAAAAATACCTTGTCGCTGGCGACCATAACTTAAAGAAACTCTTGTAGGGCCATTTGTGTAACCAATCATTCCAAAATAATAATGCACTCTTTTTGAAATAACTGGATTGTTGTAATTGTATTGATCTGCAACAGTAATGCTCCAATGTGTATTTGGGGTCCATTCAATTAAAGCAGAAGCCCAAGATCCTGTATTATTAGTAATATTTTTTTCGCCATTATCATCATATTTATGTTCTTTATAATCATATGAACCAAAAAATCCTTGGGTTTCAAAACGAATGGCTGAGCCTGTTTTGTATCTCCAAATCACATCTAATACTCCAATATGCGATGTAATATCCGGATGTTCTTCTTTATCAGGTGTGTTAAATTGCACAATGGATTGATTTAAAAATTGATTAGCATACATTACAGTAAATTTGAGTTTCTTGCTTAATTTTTTGGTGATTTCGATATTAAAATCATGGTAATATTCTTCGCCCACACCACCGTAGTTGGTTGAATATTTAAAATTATTTAAAGTGTCTGAAATGGCCGCTATTCCAATTGTATCGATGCCGTAATAAGCTGATCCATTTATAGTAATATCCATCCCATATTTACCACCTAATAGGCTTCCTTTTTTAAATTTATATTGTAATTCTCCCGTGCCACCAACTTCGCCGTTAGGTTGCGTAGCATATGGGTAATACGCCATTAAGGAGTAGGTATGAAACTTACTAAAATCAGGTTGATAGTTAATCATATCGATTGTGTTTTGAGCATCTCTATCACTTCTAAAACTCATATTATCTAACATTTTACCAGAAAACATTAATGAAAATCCATCCATGCCGTAAGAAGCTGAAGCTATAATGGCATGCCCTGGTTTATAGCTATATTTATTTTGGTACGATGGATCATTAATTTTATAAGCATATTCTGCATTAAAATTAAAACCACCTCTAATAATTGTAACTCTCCCAGCACTATTTCCTACATTTTCAGGAAGTACTAATGTTGGATTTTGATCTTGCTGGAATTTGCTGACAAAACTACCACCTAAAATAATTTTGGTTTTTGATTTCCCTAAAATCGAATCAAATACATCCATTAAATTTATTTCGCCATCAAAACCTCTTACAACTCCCGGAGATAAAGAGAAATAGGTACGTTGTTTTCCTACTAATCCTTTTAAAATGATTCCTTTTTTTGGTGTAAAAATAACGCGCATTCCGTCTAAGGCATTATCATACAAAAGACCTCTGTTTTCATATGCTCTTAAAGAAATACCACTTCCAAATTGCTCATAAAAATTCCCAACCGTAATGTCAATGTCTTTATGAGTATATCTAGCAAAGCGATAAGGAACTCCCGACCCTTTATAACCAGGCAAGTAGCCCAATAATGGGGGATTATAACTTTCATAACGCACTCCGGCTGTAAACCCACCTTTCTGGTAATTAATGTTACCAAAGGCATTATACCTAAAAACTTCACTGCCTGGATCTGCATTAATTATTGTGTCTCTCTCATAATTGGCAGCATCAATCTGAAAATTGCCATGAATTGAACCTAATTCATCTTTTATTTGAGCAAAAGATGAATTGAAAACAAGAATTATAAAAAAAGAAAAAAGTAGTTTTGAGGATAGTTTTAGTGTCATATTACAATTTACACTGCTAAGTGCTATTAAAGAAATGATTAATGTGATAATTTTTCTCCTTTTGCTAGTTTTCTAACATTTTCAAATAATTTTTCTTCATCACCTTCAGCATAAGAGTTATGACTCCAAACAATTTTACCATCACCATCTACTAAAAATGTATGCGGTACATTGTTTACATTCATTGCGCGCTTAAAATCTTGATTCTCGTCAATATATACCTCATAGGTCCAACCTTTTACTTTCACATCCGTTACTACTTTTCCTGAACTACGAGCATCATCAATAGAAATGGCAATTAATTTAACACCTGTTTCTTTTACCAATTCAGCATATTCCTCATTAATAGCATCTAGTTCTTTTTTACAAGGTTTACACCAAGTAGCCCAAAAGCTAATAATCATTGGCTTTCCTGCATTAACAAAAGTACTTGAGTTAGTGGTAGAGCCATCTAATTTTTTTACAGTTGCCGAAGGTATTTTATCGCCGTCTGACGATTTAAAAGCAGATAAGCATACGATTATGGCTGAAGATAGAATAAGTAATTTTTTCATCTTAAAATGTTTTAATTAAACAAATATAATAATTTTTGCATCTAATAAAGCAATAAAAATGCCAGAACTAAGCAGCTCATCAAAATTTTAAAATGAATCTATTCTTTGTTACTATTAAAAAGTAGTTAAACTAATAGCCATACTTTTTACCCCACTTTTGTTTTAAAAAATCTTTCAAATCTTTTTCTCTCGATAATTCTGAAGGGTTATAAAAGGTAGTTCCACTAATTTCATTTGGCAAAAATTCTTGTTCTACAAAATTATTGCTAAAATCATGTGCGTATTTATACTCATCCCCGTAACCCAACTCCTTCATTAATTTTGTAGGTGCGTTTCTTAAATGCAAAGGAACTGGTAAATCTCCTGATTTTTTAACTTCTTGTTGAGCTAAGTTAATGGCTACATAACTGCTGTTGCTTTTAGATGAGCAGGCTAAATAGGTTGTAGTTTGAGCTAAAATAATTCTACTTTCCGGAAAACCAATTACATTAACAGCCTGAAAACAATTGTTGGCAATTACCAATGCGGTTGGATTTGCATTTCCTATATCTTCAGAGGCTAAGATTAATAAACGTCTGGCAATAAAACTTGGATCTTCCCCTCCATCAATCATTCTAGCCAACCAATAAACAGCAGCATTGGGATCTGAGCCTCTTATTGATTTTATGTATGCCGAAATAATATCATAATGTTGTTCTCCTGATTTATCATATAATGCTAAATTTTGCTGAACATATTCTTTTACAATAGAGTCCGTAATCACAATATCATCGTCGCTGCAACAGTTCACTACTATTTCTAAAGCATTTAGCAATTTTCTGCCGTCACCACCCGAAATTCTTAATAAAGCTTCAGTTTCTTTTAAAACGATTTTCTTTCTTTTTAGAGAATCATCCTTTTCGATAGCATTTTGTAGTAATTGAATTAGATTATCTTTAGTAAGATGCTTTAAAACAATAACCTGACATCTTGATAAAAGAGCAGGAATAACTTCAAAAGAAGGGGTTTCGGTAGTTGCACCAATAAGGGTGACAATACCTTTTTCAACTGCGTTTAAGAGTGAATCTTGCTGTGATTTACTAAATCTGTGAATTTCATCAATAAATAATACAGGTTTTTCTTGTTTAAAAAAACCGCCATCTTGTGAAGCTTTTTCAATTACCTCTCGCACATCTTTTACACCCGAATTTATGGCACTTAGTGCATAAAACGGACGATTTAAAGTTTGAGATATAATTTGAGCCAGAGTTGTTTTTCCAACACCAGGTGGTCCCCATAAAATAATGGATGGTAATAAGTTCTGCTCAATAGCTTTTCGTAATGCAGAGTTTTTTCCAATAATATGCTCTTGTCCAATGTAATTATCTAAATTAGTCGGTCTAACGCGCTCTGCTAAAGGTTGCATAAAATTGGTATAAAAATTGCGTAAGAAGTAGTAAACTTATAAAATTTGTAAAATAGTAAAGCAACATTAAAGCATAAAAGTAATTTTATTACATTTACAACCATAAAAAAATTAATAACAATGAATTTAAAAAACATCATTATTTCCGCTTCTGTATTAACAGTTGGAATATTAAGTATTAACGCCATAAGAAAAGGTGAACCAAAAGATACTTTAGACAAGCGCAAGTTTACGGTTACAATGACTGAAATAAAAGAAGGTGCTCCAGCAAAAAAAGGAGTGGAGGATGAACTTGAATTTAAAGCCGGCAAAGGAATGTTTAGTAATTTTTTATTTGAAAAATTAGAGTATAAATGGATTAAGTACGAAATCACAAAGGACTCTACCTATACTGACGAAGAAGAAAATGAAAATCATTATACTGAAGCAGAAATTTCGACAACGGATGCAAATGATCAAACCATGATAATGAAATGTGTTGTTGATAATTTAGAAATAAGTGGCGAAATAAAAATTACTAAAAAAGATAAATTGAAAAAGAAATACGAATTTAGTGGCAAGGAAAAAGCAACTAAAAAGAAGTAATAATTATAAAAAAATATTAAAAAAGCTGCAGAATTTTCTGCAGCTTTTTTTATTGGTAAATATTTAAGTGATACTTTGCTTACTGGAAGATAATTTCATTATAAAACAATCTCGTTTTTCTTTTTCGCGAAAAACAAACTAGTGCCAACTACTAAAAGTAATAAAATAGAACCAATCATAGCAATACTATTTCCCGTTTTATAAACTTGCGGTTCAAATTTAAATTCAATTTTGTGTTTACCAGCCGGGATTTCCATACCACGTAAAATATAGTTTACGCAAGTATGTGGTGTTAAGGTTCCGTCAATATAAGCATTCCAACCTTTAGGATAATAAATTTCGGAGAATACTGCAAATCCTTTTTCAGCAGCATCCGTTTCATATACTAAATTATTTGGTTTATATGATTGCATGGTTATTTTTCCATTAGAATTATATGTATTTGCAACCGGAGTAATAGCCTTGTTTTTTTCTTGTATAACCGCTTCACGTTTCGTATTTATACCATATAAGGCTACTATTTCCGAATCGGCACTAGCAACTGTTTTGATATTTTTTACAAACCAAGCATTACCATTTGCTTGCGGATTTGGAATAGCAAAAGTTTGATCTTTAGCGGGCACAATCATGTATTTTGTATTTAACATATTTAATACGCCTAACTTTGCCATATGAATTCTCATTAATGAATCATTTTGAGCAGCTTCATTTAAACCTTTATAAAAATCATTTATTTCCCCATCTAAATGAAAATCAATAATCTCTTGATATTTTTTCAATTTAGCTCCATGATAACCACCAATAGATTTATGATAATAAGAGGTAGCTGCATCATTAAATGTGCTGGTTGATAAATTCAAAACACGGTAATCTAAACTCTTATCTGCTAATATTTGTTCATCCGCTGAGGTTTTAGCAGGCGGCGCATCGTATTGTGCTTTTGGAACATAGTTTTTACTATCTAAATAACGACCAGCAACTGGCCATAAATCAGCACACAAAAATATTCCCATGGTTACTAAAAATAATTCTAATTTTAATTTTTTTGTAACATATAAAAATAAAAATATTGAGGATAAACCAACAAAAATTAAGGAACGACGAGCATCACTTTGAAAAATTGACTGACGTGCTTTTTCAATATTGGATAAAAAATCAGGCATAAATTGCGAAATTTGAGCATCAGTAGCTCCACTTTGTTTAAATTGATTTACAATTTGTGTTTCTTCACCTAATGGAATAAATGAATTGGTTATCGAAGGCATAAATGCACTTATTAAACAAAAGCCACCAATTACTGCTATCGAAATAATTAAAATCTTTTTTAAATGAATTTGAGTTTTTAAAAATGGCAAAGTAAATTCTTCATTTTTTTCGGTAGCTTTTATAAATTTATCTAATGCTAAAATTGCCAAAAGAGGAATGGTTAATTCGGCAATTACTAATATCATAGATACTGCTCTAAATTTATTGTAGCCGGGCAAATAATCCATAAATAAACTGGTTAATGGCATAAAATTTTTACCCCATGCTAACATTACGGATAATAAAGTGGCAATTACTAAAGCCCATTTCAACGGATGATCAATAATAAATAATCCTAAAAATGCCAGTAACATAACGATTGCACCTATATAAACTGGGCCGCTTGTAAAAGGTTGTTGTCCAAAATAAGCACTACTTTGAGCTACTTGCTCTCGCATCTGAGGGTCAACATTTTTTAATGCATTTTTATCTACACTTCCAATCGCCGCAGAACCGCCGCCTTTAAAATTTGGAATTAAAAACGTAAACGTTTCACCAACTCCATAACTCCATTGCGTTGCATAATCTTTATCTAACCCCGAAGTTTTATTTCCTTGATTAGTTTTCAATTCTGAATTCATGGTTAACTCCGTTTTACCACGAGTAGTATAATTACCGTATTCGTAGGTTGCTAATAAATTCCCTGCATTTGGCAATACACCAATTATAGAAGCTGCTGTAAATAAACCAACTCCAATAAAAAATGGTTTTAATGATTTTTGTTTTACAGCCATTATAAAGTAGGTTAAAAAAACTAAACCAAATAACATAAAGCCATAATAAGAAATTTGAACGTGATTGGCATTTAATTCCAGTGCCATAAATAAAGTTGTAACAGCAAAACCAAGCCAATGCTTTCCTCTCATTAATAAAATTATACCTCCCAATAAAGGCGCTAAATAACCAATAGCATTTGCTTTTGAATTATGACCTGCCTCAATAATAATAAAGAAATAGGACGAAAAACCATAAGCCAAAGCACCAATAATTGCAAGCCATGGATTAATTTCGAGGCACAATAATAAAATAAAAAAACCTACGAAGCATAAAAAAATGTAACCACTTGGATGCGGTAAAAATAAATGAAATACTTTGTCAACATGACCTAATAAATTGCCTGGATATAATGTAGAAACCTGATATGCTGGCATTCCACCAAACATCGAATTTGTCCATAAAGCTTCAGAATGTTCTGCTTTTCTAAAGTCGGTCATTTCCTGACTCATCCCTTTATATCTTACAATATCGCCTTGTTCTAAAACCTTATTTGATAATAAGGGACTAAATTGTACTAATGTGATAATAGCAAATAATAAAACAGCTGCTAAATGTGGTAAATACTTTTTAAAGTTCATACGAGTGGTTTTTAGACAAATATAATTAAATATCCATGTTTTAGGAAACGTGTTGCCGCAGAATAAATTACAATTGTATTTGAATTTTATAAATCATAATCAGAATAACATAATCTTAATAAATAAATTCCCAAGCAGATTTGTAAAAGTTATTGCTTTCGCAATATTCAATAAACGACTTATAAAATGGATGATTGCCAATAGTGGCAGTATCCATTATAACTACCAACTTTTTTTTGGCACGCGTTAAAGCTACATTCATACGGCGAATATCTGATAAAAATCCAATTTCAGAATCGGGATTACTGCGCACCAAAGAAATATAAATTACATCACATTCTTCGCCCTGAAAACCATCGATTGTTTTCACAGCCAATTCATTTATTGGAAAAGCAGAATAATCAAAATCAATTAATTTTTCTTTTAACAGTTCAATTTGTTCTTTATAAGGAGAAATAATACCTACGTCAATTTTTTGTTTTTCGCCGGCAAAATTATACTGCTGCAGAAGCAACTCTAAATGTTTAAATAATAAATCGGCCTCACCTTTATTTGATAAACTTAAACTCTCTGGGTTTTGAAATTCATCAAAACTACAACCAGCTGTATCAATTAATTCTACTGGCACATGCAGCAAACTCATTTCTTCGTTTAAAGATAATAACGTGTTTATGACAGTAGCATCAGCCTCTAATTCGTTATTATAAAAATAGTTATTGCTAAACTGCATAATGCGCTGATGCATTCGGTACTGCCTTGTTAAAAGACTTGAAATTTCGTCATGCTTGATGCAACTATCCAACATAGTTTTATCTAAACCACCTTGTTTAGCTTTTACACTTTTAACAACTGGTGGCAATTGAAAATGATCACCGCTAAAAATAACACGATTACATTTTAATAAAGGAATCCATGATATAGCTTCCAAAGCTTGTGATGCTTCATCAAAAAACAATGTTTCAAATTTCTTATTAGCTAATGCTTTATTTGTTGAGGTTACAGGTGTACAGCAAATAACCTGTGCGTTTTCAAACAAAGAATCTACAATGTAATCTTCTAGCAGACGGGATTCTTTAATGCAATTTCTTGCTTCGGCATAAAATAGCGCACGCTGCTTAGCATCTTCTTTTCCAAAAGTCCTTTTAAATTTGGATGCCATTTTAAAATACTCTTCAGCTGTTTTACGCAAACTTTTAATATCCTTGTAATTAACGTGAGTTTGTATTTGTCCGTCAATAGTGGTTCTTAATAAATCTTCGGAAACACGCGCAGGATGTCCAACACGCAAAACATTGACACCTTGCTCTACTAATTTTTCGGTTAGTAAATCTACCGCTGTATTAGTTGGTGCACAAACTAAAACTTGTTTTTCTGTTTGTAAAACTAAACGAATTGCTTGTACAATAGTAGTCGTTTTTCCGGTCCCAGGAGGGCCGTGAACAACAGCAATATCAGTTGCAGATAAAATATGACGAACAGCTTTATTTTGAGATTGATTTAATTGAGGAATTAAAATGCTTTCATCCATCTTTTCGAACACTGGTGTTTGGTTACCTTCAATAATTTCTCGTAATTCTTGTACTCTATTATTTTTGGCGCCTATAACTACATCCAATGCCTTTTGCATTTCGATATAGCTGTTGTCATCAAACTGTATATTAACTCCCAGTTTCCCATCGTAACACCAATCTGGCAATTCATCTGTATGAAGAATAATTTTCATTTTATTTTTACTGGATTGTTTAATTGTTCCAGTTAATTCCTGAATATCCTCAGGATTTTTATTTGAAAAAAGACTTACATTTTTGCCGGCACTAAAGCGATGCGGTGCATCTAATTGAGTAGTGCGTTCAATTTCAACATGCACGTAATCGGCATACCCTATTTCATCTGATAAAATTTTAATTGGAAACCAAGTAACTCCATTTTTTTTGCGCTGGTCAACACTTGCTCTTAAAAATTGTTCTTTATATTGAAAAAAATCTTCTTCACGTTCAATTAATAAAAGTTCTTTTAATTTTTTAATTCTATCTATGCTATTACTTTTTGTCATTATTTATTGTCCCGCAATTCTCAATGATATGTGCGGATTTTTCTAACTATTTATAAACTCTCAATGCTATTATTTTTTATCTGCTATTTTCCGCGACATCTGCGAGCTAATTCCTTTTCAATTCAAAATCATAAATTTGTCTACCAAGCTCTGCTAAAAATGGCAAGGCAATTGTGTTATATTCATATTTCCCATCATTAATTACTCCATCGTCATTAGCATAAATTACTGCACTCAACATAAATTCAATATTTTCTTTTTTATTTTTAATATATGCGCAATCAATCATAAAACCATATGATTGGCCTACTATGTTTGTTATTGAAATGTTCTCATTTGTAATTTGCTTTTTGCTATCGCCGTATATAAAATATTTTTTATAACTGTCAAAATAAGTATTGCTATAAGTTGGATATTTACTTTCACGAGGATACAGGGTTAGATACTTTAATAAAAACTCTTGATCTGACGTAGATAAATTGTACCGATAACTTTTTGGTGAATACTCATTAAAAACCAAACGTTGTAATACGGAATGTATGTTTTGCAACGAAATGTAGTTCATTTCAGTAAAATCTTTTGGCTTTTGTATTTTTTTATTTTTAGCATCAATATAAGCTTTACCTATTTTAACTGTTCCAATTGGATTGGTGTAGGTGTTTTTGGAAGTTTGCTGCTTTTGGTGAGATATTAATTTTAAATCACTACTATAAAAAGAAACTGGATTAGTTGTTATATGTTCTATACCCTTGCAGCCTCCATCAAAACGATGCACAATACGCATGTTTTTATAACCAAGATTGAATAAACGATGATGTAAATAATCTACACCTAAAAATTCATAAACTCTGCCATATGCATGATTGTCACTCACTAATAACATTCGTTTTATATATTGTGCAATACTTGGATAACCATTTATGTTTGTTGTATCACTTTTTACAGAATGCTGGCAAGTATAAGCACTATCAGTAAACATGATGGTATTTTTATCAATCTGAAGTTCGTTTAATTTTTCTAGTGCCATTATGGAGCAGGGCAGTTTTACTAAACTAGCACAATAAAAATAAGTAGTAGAATCAACATTATAAGTGTAATTTTTAAAATTTGGCGTTCCAAAGCTATCTCTGTTTATTTGCGTATAAATAATTTGCAATTTGTACTTAGTCTTATTTGCACTTACATTTTTAAGGAGTGTATTTTTATTTAATACTTCATCAAAGGAGAAATTTTGTTGACCGAAAAAAGTTTTGAATAATAACAAAAATGCAATGTTACAAATTGTCGCTTTTGAAATCGTAATAGGTGAAACTTTCAATTTTTATTGTAATATTTTAATGAAAATGCTATTATAAAATTAATCAATTAAGCCTAATTGCTTTTTAAAAGTAACTATAAATAATCAATAATTTTCTCTAACTGCATTCCCCTTGAACCTTTTATCAATAAAGTGGAGTCCTTTATTTTATGACTCAATAAATAATCTTTCAAATCATTTGCATTGATAAAAAAAAGATAATTTAAAAACATTTTTTTAAATTCATAAAAATGTGCGCCAACAAATAGTACATTTTTAATTTTACTTTTCATTAGTTGTAGAACTACTTTTTCATGCTCTTGATAACTATAATCACCTAACTCAAGCATATCTCCTATAATTGCGATTTTATTTTCAAATGCTTGATTGCTAAAATTCTCTATAGCCAAACTCATACTACTTGGATTTGCGTTATAAGCATCAAGAATAACCAAGTTATTTTCTGTTTTTTTTATTTGCGAACGATTCATTTCTGGAATATAATTTGCCAATGCATCATTAATATCGTTTTTGCTGACATCAAAATAGTTTCCAATACAAACTGCACACAACAAATTAATAAAGTTATATTGCCCAAACATATTAGTTTTAACTAATGGCTCATTATAGATGCTTTGATGTTTTACATTCCATTTAAATTCTACAAATTCCGAATTTGAATAAGATTTTCCATGAATATTAAATTCTTCGCTAGCGCCGTAATATATTTTTTCTAAATTGTTACTTAGCTCCAATAATACATCATCATCTCCATTGATAAATATTTTTCCTTTTGAAGATGAAATATGTTTATACAATTCACTTTTTCCAATCTTAACGCCTTCAATACCTCCAAAACCTTCTAAATGAGCTTTACCAATATTTGTTATCAAACCATAATCTGGGTTGGACAATTCGCAAAGCATCGCAATTTCTCCCTGATGATTGGCGCCCATTTCAACGATGGCAATTTCATGTTCATGTGTTAAAGATAAAAGTGTGAGTGGGACGCCAATATGATTATTTAAATTTCCTTTTGTAGCAAACGCGTTGTATTTTTTTGATAGTACCGCGTGAATTAATTCCTTATTTGTTGTTTTTCCATTACTTCCGGTAATACCAATAATTGGGAATTTTAATTGCTTGCGATGATACTTAGCTAATTGCTGCAAGGATTCTAAAACATTTTCTACCAAAAAAATAGAGAAATTATCATGTCTTTTTTCATCATCCACAATAGCAAATGAGCATCCTCCTTCTATGGCTTTTGCAGAAAACTCATTTGCGTCAAAATTATCCCCTTTTAGAGCAAAAAATAGCGATCCATTTTCTAATTTTCTTGTATCGGTTGATATTTTTTGGTTACACTGAATAAACAGTTTGTATAAATCCTCAGTACTTAAATATTTAGTCATATTATTAAATATATATTGCAGTAGCGTATAAAGTTAAAAAGCCCCCACGATTACTCGAGAGGGCTTTTATATAGTTTTCAACAAATTTATTTTCCTAATCCTACAGGGCTACCAACACGTACCATGGCACATCTAAATCCTAAATAAGCGGTAGCTTGTCTTTGATCTAAATACCGGCGAGTTCCTGGATTTAACCAGTATGCTCTGTCTCTCCAACTTCCTCCTTTATATACACGAGCTTTGTCGTTAATAAGGGATGTTTTAGCATATTCATACATTAAACTGTTAGCTTTGTCTGAATAAGCCTCTTCCCCCTCTTTGTAATAAAGACTAGAATTAACGTCTCCATCTAAGTAACTGATATAGTCTGAAGTTTTGTAGTTTCTACGTTCATCTAAGTTATCTGAAGAAATAGCAGAATTTACTTCTCTCCATTTTACACGACCTGGAATATCGGATTTACCATCAGACGGCGCATTTTTATAATTTTGGGCATCAGTAGTTAATATAGTTAAAACACTATCAGTAACTTCTTCTGTCGGTTGACTTACACCATGAGCTCCTGGTTTATTAACTTTATGTAAAAACTTTTGAAAAACGGGTCCATCAATATTTGTAGAAATAGAACCATCAGTACTATCTTTTACTTGAGTAACAAATACGTTACCGCGGAAAGGTCTAAACTCATCAGCATCTTGTGCTGTTGATGCTCTGTACACATCCATTACCCACTCTGATACGTTACCAGCCATATTGTATAAACCATAATCATTTGGCCAATACGAATAAACAGGTGCAGTAACATCAGCGTTATCATTTAAAAAACCAGCTGTTCCCATCAAATCTCCCGCTCCACGAACAAAATTAGCAGCAATTTGACCAATGTATTTATCATCAGAATTACGAACACCATGCCCATTCCAAGGATATATTCTACGATCAGTTATACGCTCTCCAACAGTATTTCCAATTAGACCATAAGCTGCATATTCCCATTCAGCTTCAGTTGGTAAACGGTATTTTGGTAAAAATATACCATCTTCCATTTTTACATCTCTTTCAGGATTTTGTTCATCGAAAGAAGGCAATTTTTGTTTCAATTGACCTTGCCATTTTCCTGACAAATAGGCTTCAGTACTAAAATAATCTTGATCGGATGGGTTTGGAATATGCGACAAAAGTCCTTCACGAATTAAAATAAATTCATTTACACGGTCTGTTCTCCATGCACAAAACTCATTTGCTTGAAGCCAGTTAATTCCAACTACAGGATAATCTCTGTAAGAAGGGTGACGTAAATAATATTCTACAAAAGGTTCATTATATGCTAATTTTTCCCTCCACACCAAAGTATCAGGCAATGCTTTATAATAAATATCTGGAAAAGTTGGCCCAAATACACGATTGGTCCACCATAAATACTCTAAATAAGAAAAATTACTTACCTCAGTCTCATCCATATAAAAAGAAGAAACTGTAACTCTACGCGGAACATTATTCCACTCATAAGTAACATCATCTTCATTTCGTCCCATGGAAAAAGAACCTCCTTCAATTAGCACTAAACCAGGACCAGTTTCTTGTTCCTCATAAGGCATTTTTTCAAACCCTCCATTATCAGGATCGTTGTAAGCCCAACCAGTAACTGATGAGCGCTCGGTACCACATGATACAGCAATTATTGATAAAATAATTGCCATTGATTTGCGACTTTTGATGAAC
The DNA here is from genome assembly GCA_021740825.1 of Bacteroidia bacterium. Lineage (GTDB taxonomy): Bacteria > Bacteroidota > Bacteroidia > B-17B0 > Aurantibacillaceae > UBA4416. Next base: position 64,641 of record JAIOZA010000017.1, read on the forward strand.
TTGAACTTCATATTTTGATATTTAATTTAAGGCTATAACGATTGTTTTATAAAAAGGTTACAAATAATATTAAAAAGATGGACAACTAATTGTTCTATACTTCTTTTTCTTAGGTCTGCATTCAAATTGAATTTGCAAAGATACCTCATGTGAACCAGCTGTGTTACTTGACAATTTTGAAACAGTAACATCGTAGCTATATCCGACTTTTAAGTGATCCGTTTGAACTCCGACTAAAACTATAAAAGCATCAGAATTTCTGTACCAAATACCTCCTACAAAATTTCCTTTTACAAAATATAGACCTAAGTTTAACTGAGTGAAATTTTGCTGCTGCTGAAATAAGACATTTGGGGAAATATACGATTCATTGCCTTTTTCTATTGGTATAACTGCTCCAGCATGGGCTGTAATTTTCATAGGAAGTTTAGACGTGCCTTGCAAACCTTCGTCTGGTTGGGTAATATGATGGGCTGCAAAACCAATAAAATAACGCTTGCTATAACCTAACAAACCTGCAGAAAAATCTAAATTAGCTTTTGTTTGAGCGGGTATCACTTCATTTGTATTCCATACAAATCCTCTTCTTGCATCTATCATATCACCAAAATTTAATTTAGTGCGATCTAATGATTTTTGAAAAAAGCCTGCTTGTAACCCTGCTTTTATAGAAAATTCGCGGGTAACAGGTAGTAAGTAAGAATAAATTAAACTAGCGTTAGTCGATTTTAAAGTTCCACGAGCTTGGTCATCTTGCGTGACAATAACCCCTAAACCGCCTGTAAATGCCTCAACATGCTGATCATAAGAAGCACTATAGGTAACATAAGAGCCAGATAAATTAGGCCATTGATTGCGATAATTCATAGCGATCCGCGGACATCTTGCCGTACCTGCAAATGCAGGGTTTAAATATAGAGGATTAGCATAAAACTGAGTAAATTGAGGGTCTTGCGCTTTTAAATCATGCCAAACACTAGTAGCACAAACAATCAGCAGTAACAATATCAGTTTTTTTGCCATATAAGTTTTTTTACTAAATTCTAATCTCAATGACAAATATAGCAGTCTAATTTTAAAATAAAAACTTTTATGCAACAATAATTTATTTTCTTTGTCGTTTAATTAGAAATAAAATATAAAAATTCAAAGTAAATGTGTAATAAGTCAAAA
>JAIOZA010000018.1 GCA_021740825.1 Bacteroidia bacterium
ACTTTAATTGTATTTTTCATTTAGAGAACGTACTTTTGAGAACATAACTTAGGAGAGGTGTCAGAGCGGTCGAACGAGCAAGCCTGGAAAGTTTGTATACGGGTAACTGTATCGCGGGTTCGAATCCCGCCCTCTCCGCAAATCTCAAATTCGCAATTTATTTCGAATTTGCGATTTTAATTAGTTTCATCTAATTATATACTTATTAAAAATAATTTGACTCCATTGATTATGCTCGTGATTCACTAATCGGCAAGTATTCAATAAACTATCTCAATACCAAACACATTGACTTTATAATAAAACCATTGATAGTAAACTGCTTTTTATTTTTAGCCCCAATTGATTAAAATGATGAAATTGACTTAAGCAAAGACTGGCCTTTTTTTCCGCTAACTTGCAAGGTAAGTTCAAAACCACCACGATTTTTGGAATATGCTTTTAAATAAGAAGTATTTATATCATAACTCATTCTTAAATTATAATTTTCGTACCGTAATCCTAATTGTAAAAGCATAGCATCTTTTACACGATAATTTAAACCAAAAATTAAGTCGCAATTTGTGTTATTTTTTTCCATCTTTATTTTATAATAAGTTAATGCGCCAATATTGCATTCCCAAGCGCGAGCTTGATTCATATACAAAATCATTGGAGTTACTTTCCAATCTTTATTAATAATAAAATCACTACCAACTTGCAAATTAAATCTCATCGGTAATTTACTATATGTACCCGCCATGTTTTCCTTTGGTAAATTCAAATGAAAAATAGAAAAGCCGATAAATGGCGCATACTTTACATTTGATTCTTTATATTTATAAAAAACACCCAGGTTTGCATCAAAATTTAATCGGCTACTTTTTTGCAGCGCTTCCCCACTAGCAATATTTGAATTAAGCTCTCCTGTGGAATTATCATATTGACTTTCAAATAACATATTCGTGTTGTAATTATATGTTTTATAAAACAATCCCGTTTGTAAACCCACATTTAATAAATGTGGGGATGTTTTTGGATCGGTAATAAAATAGGAGCCGGACAATTGAAAATTTAGCGTATTAAAATTCAAAACACCAGAACGATTATTTAATAAATAGCAACCAAGTCCAAATCTTTTATAGGGCATGTCATAGCCAACGCCATAAGTTCTGTAAGGCTTATTAGGAAGCGTTTTCCATTGTGTTCTGCAAACACTATACATTCTATAATCCCACTTTTCGCCTAAATAATTGGCTGTTAATGCTGGATTTTGATACATCGAAAACGCATCGTATTGCGTTAAATGAAAATCTTGAGCTTTACTTTTTGTATTAAAAAATAAGCATGCAATTAGCAATATAAATAGTTTAGTTTTCATAGTCATTAATTTTTTTGAGTGTAGCATAATCGTTGTTATTGATTGAAATGTTTTCATTTATTACTATTTGATTATGTTTACTTCTCCTTTTAAATTTAAATTATCCCCTAATAGAATTTTACCATTGAATACATAGATATAAGTTCCTGCTGGTTGAATAATTCCTTTATAGGTTCCATCCCATTTTTCACCTTGCGAATTACTTATAAATATTTGATTCCCCCATTCGTTAAATACCCTCAACTCATACTCAACAAATGGTCCTCCAAGTACTGAAAATCCATCATTTAATCCATCTCCATTTGGAGTAAATGCTGTTGGAATTGTATATCCTGAGGTATTTATGTCAAATAAATAACTTACGGTATCTATACATCCCGCTTCGTTAGCAACAATTAATGTAACTGAATAAGTTCCTGGTGAAGAGAAGGCATGTTGTGGATTTGCAATTGTTTCTATCGCACTTCCATCTGCAAAAGTCCATTGGTAATTCGATGCGCCAGTAGATTGATTTGTAAAAGAAATCATTTCATTAACATTATAATTTCCTCCTGTAGGAATAAATGCAGCTAATACAGATTGTGATAAATTGACTACGGATGATACAGTATCTTTGCAACCATTGGAAGTTGAAACTTCTAGAATAACAGTATAAGTTCCAGTTGTTGAGTAAGTGTGAGTTGGATTTTGAATAATAGAGGTATTATTATCACCAAAATTCCAATTCCACGAATTAATTGTACCTCCATCAACCAAGGATGTATCATTAAAATTAACTGATAGGAGCCCACAATTTGATTGAAATTTAAATCCTGCTATTGGTGCTGGATTAATAGTTATAGTTTGCGAAAATGAAGCTGAACAGCCTGCATCTGATAAAGCAGTTAAGCTGACCGTATAAACTTTTGTGCTATCAAATAAATGAGCTGGATTTTGCGCGGTTGATGAATTACCATCTCCAAAATTCCAATCCCAAGAATTAATAACTCCCGGATTTATGGAGGAACCATTAATAAATCTTACGGAATCATTTGAACAAGCTGTGACAAAACTAAACGATGAAACTGGTGTTGGATTGACCAATAAAACTTTAGTGATAGAATCTGTACATCCGCTACTCGTATTTATTATTAAACTAACAGAATAAGTTCCGCTTACAGAATAACTATCTGTTGGATTTTGGACAGCTGATGTGTTTCCGTTTCCAAAATCCCAACTCCATGAAACAATTGTTCCAACGCTTACTTTGGAGCTATCTGTAAATGAAATTGTTTGTCCTGAACATAGATTTGAATAAACGAAATCTGTTATTGGTGTAACATTTCTTATAACAAACATTGTATCAGTAACAGCATTACAGAATCCATTTCCTGTTGTTGTTAAAACAAGTCTTAAAGTGTCTTCATCAGATATCGCAGGAATATACGTTCCGTTTAACGTGGAATCATTTGGATTAAATGTACCTGATCCATTTGTGGTCCAAACCGCTCCAGTTGGAACAGTATTAATACTGCCGACTAGATTGATTGGGACTAAGCTGCCGCATAAAACTAAATCTGCTCCTGCGCTAACTGTTGGAGATGGGGTGATGGTAAGCACTAATGAATCTGCCGCTGGAGCACAAGCATTAATTGGCGTTAAGGTTATAATTACATTTCCACTTGCAATATCGGCAGCACTTGGAATGTAAGAAGGGTTCATTGTAGTGTCATTTGGAGTAAATAGACCACTTCCATTTGATGTCCATTGCCCTTCACCTGTTCCGCCGTTTATTGTTCCTGATAAGACAGATGAAATATTATTAGCGCATACAATTGCATCATTCCCAACAAATGCAAATGCTGGAGTAGTAACATTTACTTTAATAGAGTCGGTAGTAACACCACATCCCGTATTATGAGTAGCTGTTAAATATAATGTTACAATACCTGCTGTAGAATCCGCGGTGCTTAATTGATAAATTCCATTTAATGTCGAATCATTAGGTAGGAATATTCCGCTTCCAGCAGTTGTCCAAATACCAGTTGTACTTCCATTTGTAACATTACCATTTAATTGTATTGTATTTGTTGAAGCACATATCGAAATATTTGATCCGGCATTTACAATTGGTTTTGGATTAATAGTAATTATTAAAGAATCGGCTAAAAGTTGACAGCCAGATGTAGGTGTTAATTTTATGACGACACTTCCATTAGCAACATCCACTGCACTTGGAACATAGGTCGCATTTAATGATGTATTATTTGGATTGAATACACCAGTTCCATTTGATGTCCATTGTGCTTGAGAGCCTCCAATAATAATTCCAATTAATGCCAATGAATCTGAAGAACATATTGTAGTATCGTTACCAACTAATGCCGATGTAGAATTAGAAATAAATATTTTAACAGTATCTGTTGCCGCACTACAAATGCCGTTGTTAGTTGATGTTAGAACTAATTCTACACTTCCTGCTAAAGAGTCTGCTGTACTAACAGTATAAATACTATTTAACGTCGTCGCATTTGGAGAGAAACTTCCAGAACCTAAAGTAGTCCAAATGCCAGCTGCAGCGCCACCAAAAATATTACCATTTAATGTAACAGTTGAAGTGGTCGAACAAATAGTTTGATCTGTTCCTGCATCTACAATTGGTTTTGGATTAATTGTAAGAACTAATGAGTCGGCGGTAAGCTGACAACCAGATGTAGGCGTTAACTTTATAACAACTATTCCACTCGTAATATCAATTGCACTTGGAACATACGTCGCATTTAAAGTTGTATTACTTGGATTGAATACACCAGTTCCATTTGACGTCCATTGTGCTTGCGATCCTCCAACAATAATTCCATTTAATGCCAATGAATCTGAAGAACATATTGTAGTATCGTTACCAACTAAAGCCGATGTTGAATTAGAAATAAATATTTTAACAGTATCTGTTGCCGCACTACAAATTCCGTTGTTAGTTGATGTTAAAACTAATTCTACACTTCCTGCTAAAGAGTCTGCTGTACTAACAGTATAAATACTATTTAAAGTAGTTGCATTTGGAAAGAAACTTCCAGATCCTAGCGTAGTCCAAATGCCACTTGTAGTTCCACCAGAAATGTTACCATTTAACGAAACAGTTGAAGTGGACGAACAAATAGTTTGATCTGTTCCAGCATTTACAATTGGTTTAGGATTAATCGTAATAACTAATGAATCCGCTTTAGGTAAACAACTATTGATTGGGGTTAATTTAATTGTAATATTTCCAGCAGCAATATCGGCAGCGCTTAAACTATAAGTTGCTGTTAAAGATGCTGACGATGGAGCAAAAGATCCAGTTCCATTACTAGTCCATTGGCCAGCGCCTGTGCCACCAAAAATTACTCCAGATAAATTGATAATACTGCTGGTTGAGCAAACCGTTGTATCATTTCCAGCACTTGCAATTCCTGCTGGTGTAATTGTAACCAATAAGGTATCTGACACTTGATTACAAAGCCCATTATTAGTTGAAGATAAAACTAATTTCACGCTTCCTGCAGTTGTATCAGCTGTACTCAAAGTATACGTTGCATTTAATGCAGTAGTCGAATTAAACGTCCCACTTCCTAATGTTGACCATATTCCAGAATTTGACGAACCGGTAATGGTTCCATTGAGATTTACAGTCATTATTCCTTGACATACAAATTGATTAGCGCCTGCGTTTACAAATGGTACTTGCTGAATGTTGATAATCATCGTATCCTTTGCTGCACTGCAATCTCCGTTACCGGTTGATGAAGCAACTATTTTTACTTGACCATTAGTAATATCACCTGCGCCAATACTATAGGTTGTTGTTGCTGAAGATGCAGAACTAAACGTTCCATCACCTAATGTAGACCATTGTAATCCCGATGCAATAGTTACTTGACCAGTTAATGATACAGTATTGCTGGTAGAACAAATGGTTTGATCTGACCCGGCATTAATAGATGGACCTGGATTAATAGTTAAAGTTAAATTATCTGTTGCAGCTAAACATCCACCATTATTAGTTGATGTTAATGTTAATAACACTTGATGAGCTGTTGTGTCAGCAGCACTTGGTACATAGGTGGCAGTTAATGTATTACTGCTAGGAGTAAATGAACCTGTTCCAGATGTTGTCCAAATACCAGTGCCAGCACCACCTGTAATAACACCATTTAATACCAAATTATTATTAGCACAGATGGCTGTATCATTACCCGCCAATGCAACCGGAGGAGGAGTGATAGTTAATTTTAATGAATCTATTGTTGCATTACAATTACCATTATTTGTTGATGTTAAAATTAAATATACCGAACCACTTGTGATGTCTGTAGCACTTGGAGTATAATTCCCACTTAAGGTCACATTATCTGGACTAAAAGTTCCGCTACCATTTGTTGACCAAATACCAGAAGAAGTTACGCCACTAACAGAACCATTGTAGTTTGCTGTGGAGTTATTAGAGCAAACAGATATATTTGCACCAGCAAATACAAATGGAGCAGGTGTAATTGTTATAGCAATATTATCAGTAACAACGACACAACCACTTGTCGAAGATAATGTTAGTATTACAACTCCTGAAGCTGTATCAGCAGCACTTGCTATATAAGATGCATTTAAAGTTGTGGCGTTTGGATTAAATGATCCAGTTCCTGAACTTGTCCAGATGCCTGTTGAACCACCACCAGTAATTGTTCCAATTAAAGTAACTAATGAATTATTAGCACACACAGTTTGCGTAGTTCCTGCATTTACGGTAGGAATATCTGAGAATGAAATTTTTACAGTGTCGCTAATAGCCGCACAACCGCCGTTATTTGCAGAAGTTAAAACTAATTTTACACTTCCTGCTGCAGTGTCGGCAGAACTAGGAATATAAGTTGAGTTCAATGTCGTTGCATTTGGATTAAATGTTCCGGTCCCTAATGTCGTCCAAACTCCACTATTTGATGGAGAAACTGTTCCACTTAGCAAAGCGTTAGGGTTTGCTTTACAAGTAATTTGATCTACACCCGCATTAACAATTGGCGCATCTGTAATTACAATAGAAACTTGTGAAGATGTTGCAAAACATTGGCCATTGCTGGTACTTGCTAATGTAAATGTTACTAGTCCAGCGGCCGTATCTGCAGAACTTGGTATGTAAGTAGTAATTAAAGTAGTAGCATTTGGATTAAATATTCCTGATCCTGATGCTGTCCAAACTCCAGTTGAACTTCCACCATAAACAATACCATTTAAATTTATATTGGCGTTATTAGCACACACTGCAAAACTTGAGCCTGCAATTGCTACAGGAGCATCTGTAATTGTGATTGAAACTGAAGATGCAGATACAGGGCAAGCACCATTGTTTGTTGAAGATATGGTTAAAACAAAACTACCTGCAGAAGTATCGGCACTACTTGGTATATAGTTAGTAGTTAATGATGAAGCAATTGGATTAAATGTGCCACTTCCCGAACTTGTCCATAGTCCAGTTGAAGAACCACCACTAACAGTTCCTGTTAGCGCCACCGTTCCATTATTTGCGCATACAGTTTGGTTAAATCCTGCACCAGCAATTGAGGGGATATTTACAGTTACACTATTAATAGCTACTGAACTCGTACATCCATTTTTTGTGACTGTCACCGAATAAGTTCCTTGTTCAGCGGTTGTGATATTTGGTATAGTTGTAGTCTGTGTAGATGATGTAAATCCATTTGGACCAGACCAACTAAAGCTTCCTCCTGCAATAAATGTTGCGGATAGGTTTAAATTATTTCCTAAACATAAAGGAGAATTGCTTGTGATTGTTGGAGTGTTAGGTTTTTGATTTACGGTTACAGTAATCACTGCAGGTGTGCTAGCACAGCCATTATTGGCAATAACAGTATATGTGCCACTCGCTAAAGTTGTGGTATTTGCAATAAATGGATTTTGTATTGTTGATGTAAATCCATTTGGACCGAACCAAGAATAAGTTGCACCTCCAACACTTAAAGCAGATAAAAATAATGTGTCTCCCGAACATAAAGGACTATTTGAACTCAAGGTTGGAGAAGGTGCCGCATTATTAATTGCTACATCAACAGTCCCAGTTGAACTAGCACATCCATTAACAATTAACGATAATGAATAAGTTCCTGCTTGAACAGTACTCGCATTTGTAATTGATGGAGATTGAACTGATGAAGTGTAGGAATTAGGTCCACTCCAATTATAAGTAGCTCCCGTAATACTATTAGTTGTTAAACTAAAGGTTTGTCCAACACAAACTGGAGCATTAGAACTAACGGTTGGAGTAGTTGGTATAGAATTTATAATAACTGTTGTGGTGCCAATAGAACTGGTACATCCATTAGTAGTAGCGGAAACTGAATACGTGCCTCCTTGGGCCAATGCTACCGCTGTTATAGTTGGATTTTGTATTGCACTTGTAAATCCACCTGGGCCTGTCCAACCGTAGGTTGTTTCTGATCCACTTGCCGTTAAATTTAAATCATTGCCAACGCATAAAGGGCCATTATTAGTTAAGCTTGGTGTTAGAGGCGTGTTTATAATAGTAACTGAAGTGACAGCTGCGGTTGCACTTGAACAACCAGCGACTATTACTGTTAATGAATAAGTTCCTGCTTGAACAGTAATCGCATTTGTAATTGTTGGAGATTGAACGGAAGAAGTATAAGTAGCGGGGCCGCTCCAAATATAGGTAGCTCCAAAAACAGGAGTTACCGTTAAATTAAAAGATTGACCTGTACACACTGGACTATTATTTCCGATAGCTGGTGCAGAAGGTATTGGATTTATAACAATTGCTACAGTCCTAGTAGCACTTATACAACCATTAGCTGCTGCTACCACAGAGTATACACCCGCATTTGATAAACTAACTGGAGTTATGGTAGGATTTTGAACAGAAGCAGTAAAAGAACTTGGGCCACTCCATAAATAGGTAGTGCCCGTATTACTTGCACTAAGATTTAATGACCCTCCTTCACAAAGTGGACTATTACTAGAAATAACAGGAGCGCTTGGTTTTGGAGTAACGCTAACACTAATTGTGGCTGGAACACTTGAACAACCATTATTAGCAATTACAGTATACGTGCCATTTGCAGCTAAAGTAGCATTTGGGATAAAAGGATTTTGCAACGATGATGTAAATCCGTTAGGGCCAGTCCATGAGTAAGTTGAACCGAATGCACTATTAGCAAATAAGAATAACGTGTCGTTTAAACATGCTGGACTAGAAGTAGCTGTAGGTGTTGTAGGAGCTGTATTTACAGCTATATCCAAGGTGTTTATTAAACTTGAACATCCATTAACAATTAACGATAATGAATAAGTCCCTGCTTGAACTGTACTTGCATTTGTAATTACCGGAGATTGAACGGATGAAGTGTATGAATTAGGTCCACTCCAATTATAAGTTGCTCCAGAAACACTGTTGGTAGTTAAACTGACGTTTTGACCAACACATACAGGAGCATTCGTACTAATGGTTGGAGTGCTTGGTATAGGATTGACAACTACAGTTGTTGTACCTGTGTTACTTGTGCAACCATTTGATGTAGCAGTAACTGAATATATTCCGGAATTAGTTAATGAAACACTAGCTAGTGTTGGATTTTGATTAGCGTTTACAAATCCACCTACACCCGTCCAACTATATGTTGTTGCAGATCCACTTGCCGTTAAACTTAATGTTGCGCCAACACATAATGGACCATTATTTGTTGTTGCTGGCGCACTAGGCGTTTGATTTACAATGACTGAAACCGTTTCCGTACCACTTGATCCACAGCCAGACACTGTAACAAAAACAGAATATGTTCCCGTGGCTAAAGTACTAGCATTTGTTACTGTAGGATTTTGAAGTGCTGACGAAAAACTATTTGGGCCTGACCAACTATAAGTTGCTGCTGTTACCGGAGCAACTGATAAACTTAATGTATTTGTTGAACATAAAGGAGAATTAGAAGAAACTGTTAATGTTGCTGGAGGTGGCGGATTTACAACAACTGTTGTAGTTTTAACCGGACCTATACAACCACCTAAATTGGCAGTTACACTATACACTCCCGAACCAATTAATGGAATATTGGTTATGGTTGGGTTTTGAACTGCAGATGTGAAACTATTTGGTCCCGACCAATTATATGTTACACCAGCAATGAAACTGGCGGTTAAATTTAATGTACCATTGACACAAATAGGACCATTATTGGTTAAAGTTGCAATAACTGGAAGAGGGCTAACAGAAACCGTTGTAACAATTGGTGTGCCTGCGCAACCTGCTGCTGCTGGAGTAATTGTATAAATAATAGTTCCGACACTTGCAGAAGTTGCGGTAATTGTTTGAGCAATTAATGTTCCTGAACCTGCTGTCGCACCTGCTGCATTTGTTTGAGACGCTGTCCATGAATAGCTTGTGCTAATAACATTAGATGATAAAGTTAATGAAGTTGTTGAACCAGTGCACAATCCTTGCGAAGTTGGCGCAATCGTTAGACTTGGTATTGGGTTGACAGAAACAGTTACTATAATAGGAATTCCTGAGCATCCGTTAGCTGATGGTGTAACAGTGTATACAGCAGTTCCTTGAGTTGATCCCGTCGCGGTTAAGCTTTGCGCAATTAATGTTCCTGAGCCAGCTGTTGCGCCACTAACATTCGTTTGGTTAGCTGTCCACGAATAAGTAGTTCCGGCAGTAGTACTACTTAATGTAATAGTAGTTGTGTTTCCAGAACATAATATTTGTGAACTTGGAGTAGCTACAACGGTTGGCGTAGGATTTATGGTTATTGCTGCTACACTACTCAAACCTGAACATGTTCCAATACCTGGCGTAATTGTATAATTTACTGTTCCTGAACCAATTCCAGTAGCATTAAGCGATTGAGTAATGACACTTCCATTTCCAGAAGAAGCACCGCTTGCATTTAATTGGTTAGATGTCCAAGAATAAGTAGTTCCAGCTACATCACTACTTAAAGAAATTGTAGCTGTATTTCCTGAACAAATAGTTTGTGCAGCAGGTGTTATTGTTAAAGTTGGAGTAGGATTAATAGTTAGTGTTAAGGTGTTTGTTGCTCCTATACATGATCCTATGCCAGAAGTTGGAGTAGCAGTATATAGTATAGTTTCTGTGTTTCCTGAAGAACTAATAATAGTATTATTTATGGCTGCTGTCGTTTGAGTAGTTATACTTTCTCCTATAGTGTTTAGATTATTAGATGCCACCCACGTATAAGTAGAGAGGACATTACTAGACAATGGTAAAATAACATTTCCACCACTACAAATAGTGGCAGAGGTCACTGATGTCAATGTTGGAACAACATTAATAGTTACACTAACAGCTTGCGGACTACCTAAACAACCTCCAGTAGATGAATTAGGTGTAACTGTATAAGTAACAATTTGCGAAGTAATAACGTTGTTAGTGATAGCATCAGAAATAGTTGAAGAAGATTGTGAAGTCGTGCTTTCACCAGTAGTATTAGTGTTATCAGAAGCAATCCAAGAATAAGTAGCAGGAATATTACTAGTTAAAGCAACACTAAAACTATTTCCACTGCAAATACTAGTAGAGTTAGTGCTCGTCATTACAGGAATAGGATTTACAGTTACCGAAACAGTTTGAGAAACGCCAGCACAACTTCCAGCGCTGGTTGTTGGAGTAACTGTATAAGTTACAACCTGAGCACTAGTTGTTGTATTCGTAATCACATTAGATAAAGTTGTAGCAGTTTGCGTCGTAATACTTTCTCCAGTAGTGTTAGCATTATTAGCAGCAATCCAAGTATAAGTGGATGCCACATTACTAGTTAAAGCAATGCTAAAAGAAGATGCACTACAAGCAACAGCGGCGCTGGTATTAGTCATTACCGGAGTTGGATTTACTGTCACACTAACAGTTTGTGGAGCGCCCACACAACTACCAGCAGTAGTAGTAGGAGTCACAGTGTAGATAACAATTTGAGCACTGGTTGTAGTGTTTGTAATCGTATTATTAATAGAGTTAGTAGATTGAGTAGTTGTACTTTCACCAGTAGTGTTGCCATTATCAGCGGCAATCCAAGTGTAAGCTGAAGCAACATTACTTGTTAAAGGAATCGTAATCGTACCCCCGCTACAAATCACACCAGCATTAGTACTAGTCATAATTGGCGTTGGATTAACCGCTACAGTAACTACGGTAGTAGTACCACCACAACCATTAGAAGAAGGAGTAATTGTATACAAAGCAGTACCCGAACTAGTAGTTGTTGTAGAAAGAGTTTGAGCAATTAAAGTACCAGTAGAAGCAGAAGCACCAGTAACATTTGTTTCAGTAACCGTCCATGAAAATGTTGTTCCAGCCACATTACTGGTTAAAGCAATACTACTTGCATTACCAGAACATAACGATTGAGAACCGGGAGTAGCAGTAACACTAGGAGTAGGACTAACAGATACGGTAACAACAACCGGAGTTCCATTACAACCATTAGCAGAAGGAGTAATTGTATAAACAGCTGTTCCTAAACTAGTACCAGTTGTGCTTAATGTTTGAGCGATATTAGTACCAGAAGAAGCAGAAGCCCCACTAATACCAGTTTGAGTTACCGTCCAAGAATAGGTTGTGCCAGCTACACCACCAGTTAAAGCAATACTAGTTGTATTAGCAGAACATAAAGCTTGAGAACTAGGAGTAGCAGTTACAGTAGGAGCAGGATTTACAGTCACATTCACCGTTTGTGGTGTACCTAAACAACTACCGGCAGAAGAGGTAGGAGTTACAGTGTAGACAACAATTTGTGAAGTACTAACGTTATTAGTGATAGCATCACTTAAAGTAGCAGAAGACTGCGTGGTTGTACTTTCACCAGTCGTGTTAGCATTATTAGCAGCCACCCAAGTGTAAGTAGAAGCCACGTTACTTGTTAAAGCAATACTAAAACTATTACCACTACAAATAGCAGCAGAGTTAGTACTTGTCATTACCGGCTTAGGATTAACGTTTACGTTAATCACTTGAGACACACCGGCACAACTACCAGCACTGGTTGTTGGAGTAACCGTATAAGTTACAACCTGAGCACTAGTCGTTGTATTAGTAATCACATTAGATAAAGTGGTAGCCGTCTGAGTAGTAATACTCTCACCAGTAGTATTAGCATTATTAGCAGCAATCCATGTATAAGTAGAAGCCACATTACTCGTTAAAGCAATACTAAAAGAAGAACCACTACAAACAACAGCGGCGTCTGTATTAGTCATTACCGGAGTAGGATTTACGGTAACGCTAACTATTTGTGCAGCACCCACACAGCTACCACTTGTAGAAGTAGGAGTCACAGTGTAAACAACAATTTGAGCACTGGTTGTATTGTTTGTAATCGTATTATTAATAGAGTTAGTAGATTGAATAGAAGTGCTTTCACCAGTCGTGTTACTATTATCAGCAGCAATCCAAGTGTAAGCCGAAGCAACATTACTGGTTAAAGGAATCGTAATAGCACCAGCACTACAAATCACACCAGAGTTTGTACTAGTTATAATTGGTGTTGGGTTTACTGAAACGGTCACTACAATCGGCGTTCCATTACAGCTGTTGGCTGTTGGTGTTATAGTATAAACTGCTGTTCCTATACTTGCGCCTGTTGTACTTAATGTTTGGGTTATGTTTGTTCCTGTCGATGCTGTGGCTCCTGTAATTCCAGATTGGGTAACTGTCCATGAATACGTTGTGCCTGAAACTCCGCCTGTTAAAGCGATACTTGTTGCGTTTCCTGAACATAAGAATTGTGAACTTGGTGTTGCTGTTACACTCGGTGTTGGGTTTACTGAAACGGTGACTACAAATGGTGTTCCATTGCAACTATTCGCTGTTGGGGTTACAGTATAAACTGCTGTCCCTATACTTGCGCCTGTTGTATTGAGTGTTTGGGCTATGTTTGTTCCTGTCGATGCAGTGGCTCCTGTAATTCCAGATTGGGTAACTGTCCATGAATACGTTGTGCCTGAAACACCGCCTGTTAAAGCGATACTTGTTGCGTTTCCTGAACATAAGGATTGTGAACTTGGAGTTGCTGTTACACTCGGTGTTGGGTTTACTGAAACGGTGACTACAAATGGTGTTCCATTGCAACTATTCGCTGTTGGGGTTATAGTATAAACTGCTGTCCCTATACTTGAGCTTGTTGTACTTAATATTTGGGCTATGTTTGTTCCTGTCGATGCTGTGGCTCCAGTTATTCCAGATTGGGTAACTGTCCATGAATAAGTTGTGCCTGCTACTCCGCCTGTTAAAGCAATGCTTGTTGAGTTTCCTGAACATAAAGATTGTGAACTTGGGGTTGCCGTTACACTCGGTGTTGGGTTTACTGAAACGGTCACTACAAATGGTGTTCCATTGCAACTATTCGCTGTTGGGGTTATAGTATAAACTGCTGTACCTATACTTGAGCCTGTTGTGCTTAATGTTTGTGCTATGTTTATTCCTGTTGATGCTGTGGCTCCTGTAACTCCAGATTGGGTAACTGTCCATGAATACGTTGTGCCTGAAACTCCGCCTGTTAAAGCAATGCTTGTGGCATTTCCTGAACATAAGGATTGTGAAATTGGAGTTGCCGTTACACTCGGTGTTGGGTTTACTGAAACGGTCACTACAATCGGCGTTCCATTACAGCTATTCGCTGTGGGGGTTATAGTATAAACTGCTGTACCTATACTTGAGCCTGTTGTATTGAGTGTTTGTGCTATGTTTGTTCCTGTCGATGCTATGGCTCCTGTAATTCCAGATTGGGTAACTGTCCATGAATACGTTGTTCCTGCTACTCCGCCTGTTAAAGCAATGCTTGTTGAGTTTCCTGAACATAAAGATTGTGAACTTGGGGTTGCCGTTACACTCGGTGTTGGGTTTACTGAAATTGTCACTACAACTGGTGTTCCATTACAGCTATTTGCTGTTGGGGTTATAGTATAAACTGCTGTCCCTATAATTGCGCCTGTTGTATTGAGTGTTTGTGCAATGTTTGTTCCTGTTGATGCTGTGGCTCCAGTAATTCCAGATTGGGTAACTGTCCATGAATACGTTGTTCCTGCTACTCCGCCTGTTAAAGCGATACTTGTTGCGTTTCCTGAACATAAGGATTGTGAACTTGGTGTTGCTATTACACTCGGTGTTGGGTTTACTGAAACGGTCACTACAATCGGCGTTCCATTACAACTATTCGCTGTTGGTGTTATAGTAAAAACTGCTGTCCCTATACTTGCGCCTGTTGTGCTTAATGTTTGTGGTATGTTTGTTCCTGTTGATGCTGTGGCTCCTGTAATTCCAGATTGGGTAACTGTCCATGAATACGTTGTGCCTGCTACTCCGCCTGTTAAAGCAATGCTTGTGGCATTTCCTGAACATAAGGATTGTGAACCTGGAGTTGCCGTTACACTCGGTGTTGGGTTAATATTAACACTAACTGTTTTTGTACCGCCTGGGCATGAATTAAAAGTAGGAGTAATGGTATAAACAACAGAACCACTGCTACTAGTGGTTGCAATTAAATTTTGTGCTATTAATGTTCCTGAAGATGCACTTGCGCCTGTAGCATTTGTTTGTGTTGTTGTCCAAGAGTATGTTGTTGCTGCAACATTGCTAGTTAATGAAAATGAAGTTATCCCACCAGAGCATAAGGATTGTGTTGAAGGAGCTACTGTCATAGTTGGAGCAGGATTTACTGTTACTGTGACGACTATAGGATTACCAGCACAACCAGCTTCAGTAGGAGTAATAGTATAGATAACAGTTCCTGAACTCAAACTTGTTGTTGTGAGCGTTTGTGTAATAGTTGACGTTGTCCCACTGCTTGCCCCAGTGACTCCTGATTGAGAACTTACCCAAGAATACGTTGTTGTTCCAGAATTGCTAGTAAGTGTAATAGAAGTTGTTTGTCCCGAACAAAGAGATTGTATAGCAGGACTAGCTGTGACTGTTGGGGTTGTTGCCGATGCAACAGTTATTGTTTTAGTCACAGCACCACATCCACTAGTATTATCATTAACAGCAATGGTATAGGTAGCTGGCGAAGTTGCACTAATACTTGATGTTGTTAATCCGCCAGGAGCCCATGAATATGTATAAGGCAAAGACCCTCCTGTAACAGTTGTAGTTAAAGCTAATGATCCCGAACCTGAAGAACATAGCACAGGAGCCGTAGGATTAACTGTAAAGGTTAAGGCTGGTGAAACAAAAACTCTTTGAGTATCACAATAATTAGTAGAAGCGCATCCGGTAGCAGATCCACAAACTTTATAATCTATAAAAGTTGGAGCTCCAGCTGTCGGTGTAACTACAGATGTATCACAACCAGACAGGCAAGATAAAAAAGAATTGTAAGCGCCTGCTGCTCCTGGAAAAACGGATGTCCAAGTAATGGAAGGTTCTGATAATCCTCTAACAGATAAACTTCCTGTACATCCTGCTCTCAAATTTAAATCTGCTCCAGTGCCAAGTCCAGTACTTGTTGTAATTGTATACGTATCAGACCCTCCGCCTGGATTACAATAAGTGATACAAAAATTAGTTAAGCCATTTAAACAAGGTTTTGACGAAGGTGTATATAAAGGAGGAGCACAATTTATTTCCCAATTACCATTATTTCCAGTACTTACCAAAAATTGAATTTGAGTAGCACTTGGATGAACACTTACTTCAAATCTAACGCATCTATCTGACCCAGAACCTTGGCAACATTGACCATTACGGTTACTAGTTACCGTATAAGTATTATTAGGATTAGAAGTTAAGTTTGCAGTATATGAAGTTACTGCAGAACATGTTGCACAAGATTGAGAAAATATATTTCCCAAAGACAAATAACAGATTGTGCTAAATAGAAGTAAAAATTTATTCATTATGTTCGTTTTTTAAAATATTTTTCTGAAGCAACTATTTATCAATGAATTCTCGTTGCTTTCTATTACATAAATTATTTGTTTGCAGTGCAAAATTTTAGTTGGAATTATAACACTTAGTAAATATAAAAAAATGTAGGAAAAGATAGTAGATTTTTAAAAAAAATCAGATAATCCCTATTCGCCATTCTTTCTATTTTTTGGATTTATACTTCAAAATAGAAAAATTAAGTTTCAATTAAAGGTTTTTTAAAATTAATGTGCTTAATTCGAGAGAATTATAATAGACTTTTTAATATCAAAATTAATTGCATTTAGATTTCCTGCTTAATTTAAATAAATTTGATATTTATTGATTTCCAAACAAAAAGAGATCGATAATAAGTCCTTAGACTCCACAAATCTCAAATTCGCTTTTTATTGTGAATTAGAGCTTTTTACTATATTAAAAAAGATTTTATTGAAGTTATATTTAATTCCCCCGTTTAATTATTTTGCAAATTTCGGTTGCATTTGCTTGATAAAAATCACGAATTAAAATTAAGTTTAAATTAACCGATTCTTTTCTCAAATCATTCTTAGTGCGGGTTGTTGAAACTTTTTGTTTAAGTTTCTTTTTGTTCGAAGGTTGTAAAGTGCAGTCCGCTGAAATAACGGGACGTTTTTCGCAAAAAAATTTATCTTATGATTATTTAATTCTTCGATTAAACACGTTTTAAAATAAACCACTCAACATTGGTTGTTTTTATTAGCTTTCCTTTGAAATAAATAGATACGCTAAGATTAAATACTATGCTTTTACCTATTTTCTGCTATGTATAGAGTTTTTGCAGTAAAAAAGTTGTTGGTTTAGGTTAATAATATATTCTTGCAAGTAGAAATAATATGGACCTTTGGACTTACAACAAAAATATAATTTATTGTTTAAGTTTTTTAAATTAACTTAGTTTAAAATAAAACAAATAATTACTAGTAGGATTTATTTAATGATTAAAAATAGTATAATATCTCTGAAGCTTATAAATTCTGCCGCTTTTGCTGTGCAAGATGAACTATTTAAAGTTGGGCTTTGGTTTGAAGGAAGTAAGCTTGCAGAGACAGAAATATACTGGTGTGCTTTATCTCCATTTTCTCTAAGTGATGCTGATGGATTTTTTACACATTGTGTTTCACCAGTGCAAAAAATACTTGGCTTTGAACAAGGGCATATTTATATACCAAGTTTTGTGCTATCGCAAAAAATTTGGAAAAAAAGAGGTTCCATAAGAGATGTTATTAGACATGAGTATGCACATAGTCTAGCTCATTATTACCCAAAATTGATTTCAAAATCAGACTTTAAAAATACATTTGGAGATGATTACTATACTTATGAACCTATTAAAATGAAAAAGAAAGCATTTATTAGTAAATATGCCAGAATTATGCCAATGGAAGATTTTGCTGAAACATTTATGGTATATGTTAGGAGAAAAGGGATTATGCCCTCAACCATTAAAAATAAACAACTCATAAAAAAATGGCAATATATAAGTAGCTTGATAAATTTAATAAACAAATGATTTAAAAATTATTAGCAAACATCACACCACTGCAAATATGTGCACGGATTTCGCAAGGTAAAAGTGCTTTTTGTCTAGTTTTTAGCTCAAAAAAAATCTTTCTGATAAAGGCTTATATCATAAAAAAAGCCACCCGACATTGGTGGCTTTGTGCTCCCTCTCCTGGGCTCGAACCAGGGACCCCATGATTAACAGTCATGTGCTCTAACCAGCTGAGCTAAGAGGGAATCTTTTACTTAATAAGGAGTGCAAATTTAATATCTATTTTGTAAATAAACAATATATTTGTGTAAATATTTTAATCTTTTTTTTATGAGTCTTTTAGTAGTAGGTACAGTAGCTTTTGATGCCATTGAAACACCTTTCGGTAAAACCGATAAAATTGTTGGTGGAGCAGCTAGTTACATAGCTTTAGCATCGTCTTATTTCACAGATGAAATTAACTTAGTATCTGTTGTGGGAGATGATTTTCCGCAAGATTTTATGAATACATTAAAAGGTCAGGGAGTAAACTTAGATGGCTTACAAATAAAACAAGGTGAAAAATCCTTTTTTTGGAGTGGTAAATACCATAATGATATGAATTCTCGAGATACGTTAGAAACTCAGCTAAATGTTTTAGCAGATTTTGATCCAATTGTGCCCGAATCATATAAAACCTGTGATTTTTTAATGTTAGGAAATTTAATGCCTAATGTTCAACAAAAGGTATTGTCTCAATTAACAAAACGCCCAAAATTGATAGTATTAGATACAATGAACTTTTGGATGGATATTGCATTGCCCGAGTTGTTAGAAACAATAAAAGGTATTGATGTATTGACCATAAACGATTCTGAAGCACGCCAATTATCAGGAGAATATTCTTTAGTTAAGGCTGCTCAAAAGATATTAACCATGGGGCCAAAAGTATTAGTGATTAAAAAAGGTGAA
Organism: Bacteroidia bacterium; assembly: GCA_021740825.1. Lineage (GTDB taxonomy): Bacteria > Bacteroidota > Bacteroidia > B-17B0 > Aurantibacillaceae > UBA4416. Next base: position 18,742 of record JAIOZA010000018.1, read on the forward strand.
CATGGCGCATTATTATTTAATAAAGAGGAAGTATTTTTTGCACCTGCATTACCATTAGAAGATGTATTTGATCCAACAGGAGCAGGAGATAGTTTCGCTGGTGGTTTTATAGGCTATTTAGCTAAAACAAAAGATATTAGTTTTGAAAATATGAAACGTGCAATCATTTTTGGTTCGGCAATGGCTAGTTTCACAGTTGAAAAATTTGGAACTGAGCGTTTAATAGGATTATCTCAAGATGACGTATCAAACAGAGTTCAAGAATTTGTTGACCTAGTACAATTTGATATTTCTTTAGTATAAGTTTTATTGATTCATTAAAGAAGCTATCTCATAATCGAGACAGCTTTTTTTTGTCTCCTTATATTTCGGATTTACTATTTCTAATATTTACTTGAATTTCACTTGAAATAGTTGCTGTGAAGTATGATTAATAGTTTTTAGAACTGATTAAATAAAATAGCAGTGCTTCGAAAGATTTAAATTACTTCTTTTTAAGTTCAGTGTCGTAAAGATATTTTGCATCTAATTCAAGCATTTCATCTTCGGAAATATTTTTTTCTTTTGCTTTTATTTTAATCTGCTCCATCCATTCTTTTGTATTTTTTATTCGTTCTTTAGCTTTATGAATAAGTTCAAGCACTTGTGGCTTACAATAATCAGTTTCATACACATAAATTGCATCTAAATTAATCATCTCCTCAATAGAAATATTGTTTTTAACAGCTTTCTTTTTAATATCAATCATCCATTCGGGAGTTTGTGAAATTTGTTCTTTTATGATTTTAACGTATAGTTTTTGTCTGCTTGAATTTGTATTTTTTGTTTTGAGTGCTTCTAGTGCTTTGTCAACAAATCCCCATCCAATATCATGAATATTTGTTTCAGTAGCCATTAATATAATGACTTGTTGTTTTTTAATTTCATCTAAAAGGTTTAATTTACTCACCTCTCTTATTGGTTCAGTTTCGGGGTAAACTGTTTGATTATAATACCAAAATTTCGCATCTGTAAATAAATTATTGGTTAATCCCTGATAATAAATATTCCAAAAATAACTGTCACCAATAAATAAAGCTTTGGGCTTTACATCACTTTCATTTTCTTTCCAATAGTAATTGGCATAAGGCATTGGCAGCGATTTTATAGGAAAAAGTAAATTCATTGCTTCTCCGATATCATTATCTGGACTAATCAAAGAATCTGAAAAAGCAATATTTGTAATTTCAAAATCTCTTAAATTTAATTTTGTATTATATTCTACATGTTTTTTTAAAGAATCTGTTGCTATCAAAGCACCATAATTACTCCAATGTATTCCTGTTTTAGGATATAAATCATAGGGTGATGCATTTTTAAGTTCTTTAAACCATTTACTGAAGTCTATATAATTAATGTTTAATTTTTTTAATAAAGCAGCAGATCTATCGTAATTACTTTCTTTTCTTTGTGAAATCCAATTATCAGGAATAAATTCAGGATAAAAAGACGCTTTACTTGGTAAACAAATAATTTCTAAATCAATACCGTTAGCAGCTAAGATATCTTGTAATTCTTTTATTCTTTTGAACTTCGTCGTTAGTTCATCCATAGCGATGAAATTATTGCCATAATATGATTCTATATAATTAGTTTCATATAAAAAGTCTCCCTTACCAATAATAACTTTATCAACGTTAGCAACATTAAATAATTTATAATCTATTTGATTATTAAGCATTACATAGTAATTACGTAAACCAAAATTTTGAGTAAAATATTTGTCTTTTACTTCTTGATAGCGACCACTAAACCAACCATCTGCAGAAATGGAGGTGTCAGGAGTTTCAACATAAGCACCTTTTAATGGTTTAATATATTGCTTTAAATGAAGTTGATTTTGCAATAGGGGAATATAAAGGAAAATAAGAATTCCAATGAGAATAAATAAATAAGGAGATCGTTTAATGCTATTCATATTTAAAATCTAAAATAGATAAATGGATTAAAGCCTGAAGATGTTATGGAAGCTAAAGACAAAGTAAATAAAATACAAGCTATGGATGCAAAAAACAGATTACCAACTAGGCCATAATAAGAAAAATATACTTTTTGTTGAATTTTAGTTCCAATAGAAAAGCTTGTGAAAAATGAAAATAGTATTGCCAACATAAAGTAAAAGATAAACTCCGTATTTACAAAATGAGCTGGCATTGAGAAATTAAATGAAAACAATGTGGTTGTGAATTGAAAGGCATCTGTAATAGTCTCTGCTCTAAAAAACACCCAACCTATTGAAATTAAAATAAAGCAAATTATTGTTGAAAGTAATTTGCCGATTTTGCTGTAAAATTTTAGCAAGAAAATACGCTCTAATACAAGCCAAATGCCGTGGTATGCTCCCCAGAAAATAAATGTCCAAGCAGCGCCGTGCCAAAAGCCAGAAATTAAAAATACAATACAGAGATTTAAATAAAGACGCGCATTACTATCAACTTTATTGCCTCCCAAAGGAATGTATAAATAATTTTTCATCCAACTTCCTAAGGTCATATGCCAACGTCTCCAAAATTCCGTAATACTTTTGGATGTATAAGGATTATCGAAATTTTCAGGAAATTTAAAACCTAACATTTTTCCTAAACCAATTGCCATATCTGAATAACCTGAAAAATCAAAGTAAATTTGAAATGTATAAGCAAACATTCCGATCCAAGCTAATCCCGATGATAAATCGGCAGTTGGCATAGCGAATATTTCATCAGCTTTAAACGCCATAGTATTTGCAATCAAAACTTTTTTTGCTAAACCAATACAAAACCTGTAAAAACCAGTTAATTTATTATCTACTGTATCGTTAATACTTCTATCTGCTATTTGATCATGAATTTCGTGGTAACGAATAATTGGTCCTGCTATTAATTTTGGAAACATAATGATATACATTTGATACTGAAGAAAATTATCTAGCGGTTTATGAATACGTCTGTAAACGTCCACAACATAAGTTAAGCTTTCAAATGTGTAAAAAGATATACCTATTGGTAAAATTATTTTTATCCAGATGATTTCATTAATACCAAAACCAGATAGTAGCGAATTTAAATTATCAATAAAGAAATTACAGTATTTGAAATAAAATAATAATCCCAGATTTAAACATAAAGATAAAATCAGAAATAGTTTTCTTTGTTTTTCAGAAACTGAATTGTATAATAATTTTACAAGATAAAAATCAAGTGTGGTTGTTGCTAAAATTACGAAGATAAATTTTGGAGCTCCCCAGCTATAAAACAGAATACTTGAAATAAGTAATACTAAATTTTTAAATTTTTGAGGCGATAAAAAATAAATCACCAAAAAAATTGGCAAAAAATAAACCAAAAAAGTAACGCTACTAAATACCATAATTTCTATTCAATTGTAATTTCTAAAATTTCTCCTATTATATCTTTCTTAGGAAAAGGTATAAAATTTTGCTTGTAGGGAGCTGTAGGCCACCATTCTTCATTATGCCACTCCTGAGTAAATAAAATTATCATTTGATTGTTCGGTATGGAAGTCATAGTTTCGTCCATAACGCATATGGTTTTTAACTTATCCTTCTCAGGACCAATTTTCCAAATTATTTTACCCGGTAACCATTCTATTTCAAAATAATAATAAGGCGCACCAAATATTTCATTGTGATTTTTAGGAATTTTAGTTGACAATGCTTTATAAAAATGGTCCCATCTATGTAATAAATATGTTTGATTATCGAATGAAACTTCTTTCGCACCAATATTAAATTCTTTTGGTTCATGGCATGCCATATCCCAATTGGTACAGGTAACCATTATGTCATCGTTATTGGCGGCATCATCAGTTTTATAGATGGCATTTGATTTTTTATAGGATGTTTTAGGCCAATATTGCGATTCTTTTAATATTTCAAAATCAATTTCTGAGTAGTGAGTTGATTTTACACTATGTTTAAGTGCTTCAGAATTGTTTGGTTCAGATTTTGGAATGTAGGCGATTTCTGCATTGCAATCCCTTCTTTTATTCCATTCGTTTTCACTTTGAAATAATAACCAAAACGCATTAGTTATTCCATTCCAAACATTGTCTTTGCTTAACAGTTTTGGGAACTTTATTTTAGCTCTAAATTTCCCATATGTAAAACCAATACGCGAAGAAACTCCAACTTGTTCTTTTTTATAATTACCAGGCTGAGATGCAGGATTTATTAAAGTGATACTATTTTTTTCTTTGTTTGCCTTAACGGTTGTGCATGGACAATCAGTTGTATTTACAAACATTTTTACTCGATTATCTGTTTTTTCGTATTTGGTCTTAAGCTCATTGTATTCTGCCTTTGTAAAATTTCCCCCAACAACATCTTTAATTTCAGGAACATTATATACCGTATAGTCTTTATCTATGTTATGAAAGTATTGCTGAAAATTTGCTTTATGATAAAGCTCTTTCGAACTATTACAATTTGTATTAATACTATCCATGCTGAAATTAGACTTATTAATGCCTAATCTATCAATATAAATTCCAGAGGAAAGATCCATTTTTGTGGATATATTTAATTTCTTTTCTGAAATGAGAACAGCGGTGCTTTTTAAATCCTTCCCTTCTTTTAATAAAAAATACCCAAATGGATTAGCATATTTACCGCTTTTATTTGTTAGTTGTAAGTCTCTAATTTCCATTGGTATTTTTCCAATATCTTCCGAAGAAGTAACAACCAACATGAATTCATAATTACCCATGCGGGGATTTCTTTTCCATCGATTGTTTAATGATTTATCATTATTTTTCTCATAATTAATAGCCCAAATAGCATTTAAATAGATTTGTTCATCAATTGTAGTGTTTTCTTTATGAGCTTTTTCCTTTATTTTTTCTAACCATTCAGGAATCGTTTTTATATAATTCATTTTATTGATGATATTTTCATCAATGTTCAAATATTTTTCAGGATTTGCGCCAAAATATTTTTTTTCATTTCTAGGATTTCCAACAATTTTGAAACTATCCATTACAATAATTTCTTCCCCAGGAAAAAGAAATTTGGTTGGCTTGAAAGTATAAAGTCCATCAGACCAACTACCGTAAAAGTTTTCATCTGCATAATTAAGCGTATCTGTAAATTTATAGTCTTGATTTTGATAGAAAATTTTATAGTAATACTTTTTTATCTCCGAAGAGGTATTTTCTACCTTAAATTTGAATGTAAAATAGCCATTAGAGGTTTGTTTTTTTGTAGGAATTTCAATCCCATTAAAAACAGCATCAGTTAAATCAGTTTTTAAATGATATATCGTATCTTGAATGTTATTTTGATAATTTGTAAAAGGATCGAAGCCATTTACTTTTATGCCATTGTTATTACAACTACTTAAAAGTAAAATTAATACAATAATGATAGATCTAAAAACCTGAAAAAAACACGACATATTTACTCAATAGCTTAAATAGCAAATATACATTAAAGCTATTAAAATTCGGTTTTTAAGATGTCTAAAAAACCGAATTTCCGAATATTATTTCACCACTTTTACTCGTATTCCTTGGCTATGACTTGTAAATTCAGGAGCATACATACATTGAATTGTTGTAATACCATTACTAAAATCACCGTAATGATTTACTACCAAAGGATATTCGAAAACATAAGTTCCTTTATTTAAGTAGGAGAAAAAGAAATTAGTAGCTGCATCTCTAGTACTTTCGTAGTAACCTAAACCATCCTGGTATTTGAAACCACTCATAACATTAGTAGGTTCAAAGCCCGAAGCACGCGTATCTTTCATGTGCACATAACTCATATCTCTGTCAACACGTAATTCAATTCTTACTTTTATTTTATCTCCCAATTTTAATTTAGTTGCAGAAGTTATTGGTTCAATCACCGGACCGCTTGCTGTGTTTTTTTGAAGAAATAATTGTTTCTTGATTTTTAAAGGTGTTTCGAGTGGTGTTATTTTATCTAACTGCTCAAAGTATTGCCAGTACATGGCGCCATAACTTACTCCAACATCTTTTTTCTCCACTTTAATTTTGCCCATCGATGAAGGTTTAATATCCGAACCATGCCACACTTTTTTGAAGTAACCAGTTCCCGGTTCTGCATTTAATGTTTTATCTGTTTTAGGATCTAATTTTATTTCGCCAACTGTAATTTCTACATTAGGTTCAGTTGCTAACCAATCTGTTCCTTTTAATAATAGGGCATACACAGCATCTGTTGTGGAACGGGTTGTACCCCAATGTTGCGTTTGCTTACTTTTTACAAGCCATGTTTTTAAATCATCTACTGATTTTGTATCGTTATTAATTTCATCAAAGGCTTCAATCATTAAGGCTTGCATTTCTATAGGAGCTTCGTGCCATGAGTAGCCATAGTTTCCTTTCCAATACATTCCCAATTCTTCGCTATTAATACTATTTTCTTTCAACGATTTTAAAATATCTTTTGGCGTTTTCTTATCATCAAATCTAAATAGGTTAAGTGCAATCATTCCTTGCATATATCGGCTGTTTTTTAACCAGTATTTTTGTTCTTGTTTTTTATAATATTCAAAGTATTCTTTATGGTTATTTTTTATAGAAATATCTTTAAAATAACTCCGCATATATAAATATTGAATAGCCATATAACTTAAATGGTTTTCTGTTTTATATTTTGGATAGTGTTTTTTTGTCCATTTAAATTCTTCATACATTCTATTATCACAATACTCAACAGCTTTAGTTATCATTTCCCACACTTCACTATTTTCTTTTACTTTTATCACAGCTAATTTATCTAAGTGTCCAAAACCGATAACAATATGTTGTGTGATGTACCAATCATCGGGTCCGCCTTCAAACCAAACAAAACCACCATTAGAAGATTGTTTTTTTAGTAATTTTTTAAAGGCTTGTGTTTGTTCATTGCCCATTTTATTTAAATCAAATAATAAACCAATACGTTTTTTATTTTCGCTTTCATTTTTTGATTGTAACACCCAAGGTGTTTCTTCTAATACAACTGCTTTTAATTCCTGATTTTTTTCAAGGTTAGATAAAAACGAATCAGGAGTTGCACTTTTCCAAGCATCAAAAATGGCTTTTATTTTGGGTTTAGAATTTACAACATAAGTAGCTAAACTATTAGCATAATATCTAGAAAAAGTTTGTTCAGAGCATTCGTAGGGATATTCCATTAAATAGGGAAGTGCCTGAACTGCATACCATGCTGGGTTAGCTGTAAATTCTAATGTATAGGAATGATTTTTTAAGGTGGTAGAATTATTATTTTGATTGGTAAACTTGGTAAAATTAAATTCTTTAGTTTGCAAACTTCTTATTGGCATTGGCATACTCTCTGTAACTAACATCCTATTAGTTAAAACTGGAATTGCCATTTCTTCACCATCCGAAAAATTATTGGCTTTAGCTACTACTTTATATTTGATGGCAGAATAACCTTCAGGTATTTTTAAATTCCATTCAATAGAAGTACTTAATCCTTTTTTAACAGAAAAACTTTTATTACTATTTTTATCTTCAATTAAATTAGTAGAGATTTCTTTTTCAGTTAATGCATCATATAATTTTAATTCGGCATTTCCTGTTAATTCAGTTTCTGATAAATTAGATACTTTACTAATAAATGTAAGGTTATCGCCTTCTCTAAAAAAGCGCGGTGCATTCGGTTGCACCATTAATTCTTTTTGCGTAATCACTTCTTTTTCAAACTGTCCATATTTCAAATCCTTGGTATGAGCAAAGCCCATTAATTTCCATTTGGTTAAGCTTTCGGGAACTGTAAATTTAATAACGACTTCGCCTTTTTCGTTGGTTTGTAATTGAGGGAAAAAGAAAGCAGTTTCATTAAAATTATTTCTTGCTTTTATGGCAGATAAATCATTTGATTTTGATTTAGTTTCTTTATTTTCTTCTTTGTTTTTTTGTTTACTATCCGTAATGTAAGTTGAATTATCAGAACGTGCGCCTCTAATTTGAATAGCATTTCCAACTTCTGCCAATGTTTCAGCAGCAGAAGTAACACTTTTGGTTGCCATTTTACTATACTCTTCTCTTATAACAGTTCCTTCAGATGCCATATCAGATTCTATGACAATTTCATTAGTGGAAAAGAAATTTAATCCAAAATAATTTAAGTTATCATATTGTCTATATGGCACTGTGCGGTAATTGTTAGGCACATCATTTAACTCTGTTGAATTTGCTGTTCTTGCAATACTGGAAGTCCAGTTTAAGCGAGCATAATAACTTTGATAAATATTAAAATGCCAGTTATTAGGTTTAAAAGCATCAAGCGAAGCATCGTACATACTTGCTACCATTTCTGCCGCAGCTTTTTCTCCTTTTTTATCTTTTAAAATCAATTTCCATTCTTCTGCTTGTCCTGGCAATAATTTATTTCTAAATGTTTCAAATTGAATGTCTAGTTCTTTATTGGTGTATGGAACTGTTATAATATTATTATGCTGATATATGCGATTATACTTTATAAATGTTGTATGAAATGCAAAATTTCCTCTATGGATTTCTTCTACTAAAATGTCATTTGATTTCATTGAAGCCATTTGGATTTTACTTGCCGCAGACTTAGCTTCATGCTCAATTTCAAATAAATAAGAAATATTTTTATAAGCTGAGGCCAAAATAAAACTAACATTTTCTCCAGGTTCAGCTTTTGTTTTTGGAAAGTAAAACCAATCGGCAACTTGTTCAGGTATGACATTATTACTTTTATTAAAAACAGTAATGTACTCAAAAGCCTTAATTTCCTCTCCAAACTTATCTTTACAATTAGCCTCAATAATATATACCCCAGGTACAAATGTTTTTAACTCACTTGATAAATCATATTCTATTTTTGTTCCTGTGTCAAATGTTTTGTCTACAACTTTTTTTTCTTTTTCCCATTTGTATTTATTGGTTTCATCTGCATACAAATCATTCGGGAAGGTTTTATAATAATCCTCTTTGCTTAAAGTTTGTCTGTCAGGTTGCACCCATAAACGATTTCTGAATACTTTTTGTGGCTGTTTTAATTTGTAAATTGCAAAATTTCCTTTGGTAGATTCTGCTACGCCGTTTAAGTTTGTTGTATTAATCTGAATTGGTTTTGATTTATTAAGCTCAATAATATCATCACTTAAAATCGACAATTGTAAAGCTTGATATCCAACTTTAATGTAGGTATCAGTGCTGTGAGTTTCTCCGTTAATATCGGTTACGTCGGCACTTACTTTATAATTATATGTAGCAAAACTTGTTTTTGAAACAGACTCATCGGGTAATGCTTTAAACTTAACTGTATAAGCTCCTGTGTCGTTAGTTGATGTTTCTCCGCTGGTTATTTCAGTTTCAGCAGAACCTACATTATATGGTCTATACCACCAATACCAATAAGGATAATTAACTGATCTTACAACACGGTATTTTACTTTTGCTCCATCTATTACATTTCCGGCGTATGCTTTTGCAATACCTGTTACTGTTATTTCATCGTTCAGTTTGTAGCTTCCTTTTACTGGCTTAAATTCTGTTTCAAATTTTGGACGTTTGTAATCTTCTACCGATACGTATACATTCCCATAACCATCGGTGATGTGCATTTGTCCATTTAATCCGTTTTGAGGCGCTGTAAATGAACCGCTCACAGTTCCATATTCATTAGTCACTAGTGACAACGAACTTACGATCTGATAATTGACATCGTAAAAAGTGACGGTTACCGGGAAATTAGTTTTTAATTTATGATTTTTGCCATTAGAAGATTCTAATACAATCGATTTAAAATAAACAGTTTGCCCTGGCCTGTAAATAGCTCTGTCTGTATAAATAAATGAAGTAACGTTAGTTTGATTATTTTCATTTGGTCTGTAAGTATAATAACTATTACTATTGAAGTAATGGTCATCTCCATTTATAAATTCCACAAAGAATTGTTTATTTTCAATATTGGTATAGTTTACATTTAAAAAACCTTTTTCATCGGTTTTAAAACTAGCTCCCTTTTTTATTACATATTCTCTGTCTTTATAATCATAATTTTCGTACCATATTTGTGCGGTAATATTTTTTAATGGCTCACCAGTTTGTCTGTGTAATGCATAAAAATCGTAGGAGCCATTTTCTCTTCTTCTTTCAGTTGATGCAATATCGGAAATAATGCAAGTGCTATAGGCAGAAATATTATTGGTGTATTTAAAATCTTCTGTTAACGAATTTAATATTACATAATATCCTGCTGCTAGTTCAGGTAATTTTATTTCTGTGTTATGAGTTTGAAAATCTCCATCGTCTATTATATTTTGTGAAAATGTAGTTACTTCAGGAAAAGTTTTAAATTTTTCAAATAATTCTTTTCCGTATCTTTTTCTGAATAATTCACTTAATTCCTGATGACTTGTTTTTACAATTTTAAAATATATTTTTTGAATATTTTGAGACGTTACTAATGCGCGATATGGCTTATTAGGCTCATTGACTTCTTCAATAGTTAAATTAAAAGTTTTTGTTTGTATTGTATTAATAATGTTTTTACATTCTACTGCGCCATAAGAATAAGGGAATTTTTTAATAGCGGCTTCACAAATATCATTTGCCATTTTTTTATACCATTTAAATGAATCATCCTGTAAAGGCTTATATTCATTTCCTTTTATGAAATACCAATTTGCAATACGAGAATCAATTTCGGTAACACGTTCACTTTTTGGAAATTTCGATTGTATGGCTTTCAATGAATTAAAATAGAGCGTGTCTTTTTTTGTGTTTTGAGAATTGTTATGGATGTAATCTAATCTTAATAGTTCAATATCAATTAATGCACTAGGATTTTCATCATTTTTATGAAATTGAGTTAAATCTTTCATGATGCCTAATGCATAAAATTTTGTTTCTAGAGAATCTGAAGGATTAATTATATTAAGATTTATGAAATCGGAATATGGTTTTAAATACTCATCACTGTTAATTGTAAAACGATTGGCAGGTCTAGTTACATCAACTTCTGTATTCATCAAATAACCAAGTGCGCGATGGGCTAAAAAGTCGTAAAGTGTTGGTCGCCAAACTCTACATTCCGTTGTTCCTTTGTTTATGATGGCATCATAAATGTCGATTTTTGTCCGTTTTAAACTGTCGCTATTTTCTAATGAAGCTTTATAATTTACTATGATTGCATTTGTAATTGATTTTAGATCCCATGTTTCAATGTCATCATTTTTAAAATTAACGGTGCTAGTTCGATTATAAAATTTCCAGCGATTATTTTGAAAGTATTGATTATATGCATCTGCTAAAATACTTTGTAATATAGGTTTAATTGGAAATTTAGCCTCCTTAGTTTCATCTCGTAATTTGAAAATTGATTTTTCTAAAGAAAATTCTTCTTTATAACTTTCAAATTTCATGCGATGTAAAATTGCTTTTACAAATTGTGGAGCATTATTTTCAACTTTAGCTTTTGCGTAAATGCCGTTTACTATTTTTAAGGCAGACTCCGTTAATCCTTTAGCTTTGCAACTATCAATTCTTTTCCAAAGTTTTTCATAGTTATCTCCTTTATTAAAACTCAATAAAGTTTCTGTTTTTTTTGTAAAAGTGTTTGTAAAATATCCTAAAGAAATTAAGGCGGTTGCTACAAATAGTAATACAACAGTAGTGATTTTTTTGATAGTCATAAAATGAATGTTTAGGTATAAGATGCAAAATTTTATCTATTCCATAAAATAATTAAATATATCCTATTATTTTATAAATTGTATATCCAAACATCTCACGAATAATCAAATTAAGTCCAAAAATAGCCTCTGCATTGGGTATAAAACAATGATCAAATTCAAATTTCCTATCTCCAGTAAACTTATTGGTAACATAAGGAGTTATATTCTTATAACCGGCTTTGTTAAAAATGGCTAACGCGCGTCGCATATGAAAGGAAGAAGTGACCAATAAAATAGAACCCTTAAACTGCATACTATCTATGATATGCTTCGTGAAAATTGCATTTTCATATGTATTCTTAGAATTATTTTCAATGATGATATTACTGTCGGGTATTGCTATGGTATTTAAATATTTTTTTACATAAATAGCTTCTCTATCATTTGGCTTTAAAATACTGCCTGAACCACCCGTAATTAATAATTTATTTACTCGTTTTTTATGATACAATTCTAACGTTTGAAATAAGCGATCTCCAGAAACACCAAAATCAAAACGCTGTTGCCGTTGATCAATTCTTCCCATCCCACCTAACACAATTGCTAAATCGTATTTTGTATCTTTTAAATAAATATCATCGTCACAATATTCCCAACCTCTAATAATTTCATCGGTTAAAAATGAGTTTGAAATAACATAAATGAATATAGTAAGTGCTAGCACCAACTTTTTATAAGATGTTTGCCATACTTTTTTGAGAATATATAAAAGTCCAAAAAATACCCATGTGTACGGAGTAATAATAAATGCTAAAATTTTTGATAGGAAAAAAAACATAGGACTAATTTATGTAAAATAATTTGAATATAAATTTGAAAAATATAGTCCAAAAATTGAACAAAACGTCAGCTAAAATGATTTTAATCAGACAATTAGTCTTTCATTATCATCTTTTAACGACTAATTTTCAGCTATTTTCACTTGGACTATGTTTTGATTTCAAAACAAAAAAGATACAATACTATGAACTTAAATAATTTTACAATAAAATCGCAAGAAGCTATTCAGCAAGCTATGCAAATTGCAATTACTTATGGGAATCAAGCAATTGAAAATGGACACGTTTTAAAAGCTATTTTAGAAGTGGATGAAAATGTTACTCCTTTTATTTTAAAAAAATTGGGAGTGAATCAAACTGTGTTTTCTAAAACAGTAGACGCAATTGTAAATTCTTATCCTAAAGTTAGTGGCGGTCAGCCTTATTTATCAAATGCAGTAAATCAAACTATTTCTAAAGCCACCAACTATTTAAAAGAATTTAAAGATGAGTATGTTTCAATTGAACATTTATTGTTAGGTATTTTAGCAAGTGGCGATGCTGTTTCTCAGTTAATGAAAGATAATAGTATTAAAGAAAAAGAATTAAATGCAGCAATTACAGAATTAAGAAAAGGTTCTAATGTAACAAACCAATCTGCTGATGAAAACTACAATGCATTGAATAAATATGCCGTAAATTTAAATACACAAGCTCGCAATGGGAAGTTAGATCCTGTGATAGGCAGAGATGAGGAAATACGCAGAGTGTTACAAATATTATCTCGTCGTACAAAAAACAATCCTATTTTAGTTGGAGAGCCTGGTGTTGGTAAAACCGCTATTGCTGAAGGATTAGCTCATCGTATTATTGCAGGTGATGTTCCTGAAAATTTAAAATCAAAGCAAGTGTATTCTTTAGATATGGGCGCTTTAATTGCTGGAGCCAAATACAAAGGCGAATTTGAAGATCGATTAAAATCTGTTGTTAAAGAAGTTATTAGTAGTGATGGGGATGTAGTTTTGTTTATTGATGAAATTCACACATTGGTTGGAGCTGGAGGAGGAGAAGGCGCTATGGATGCGGCTAATATTTTAAAACCTGCTTTGGCTCGTGGAGAATTAAGAGCCATTGGAGCAACAACTTTAAATGAATATCAAAAGTATTTTGAAAAAGATAAGGCATTAGAACGTCGTTTTCAAAAAGTAATGGTGAATGAGCCAAGTGAAGAAGATGCGATTTCTATTTTGCGTGGTATTAAAGAAAAATACGAAGCGCATCACAAAGTGCGTATAAAAGATGAAGCTATTATTGCTGCTGTAGAGTTATCTCAACGATATATTAGCGATCGTTTTTTACCAGATAAAGCAATTGATTTAATGGATGAAGCGGCTTCTAAATTGCGTATGCAAATTAACTCCATGCCAATTGAATTAGACGAGTTAGAACGTAAAATTATGCAATTAGAAATTGAACGCGAAGCCATGAAGCGCGAAGAAGAGAATGTAAAAGTGGAATCTTTAAATAAAGAATTAGCTGATTTAAATGATAAACGAATTGCATTAAAAGCTAAATGGCAAAGTGAAAAAGAAGCCATTGAAGGTGTTCAAAAAGTAAAATTACAAATTGAAGATTTAAAACATCAAGCGTCTAATTTTGAAAAGCAAGGTGATTTTGGAAAGGTTGCTGAAATTCGTTATGGTAAAATGCAGGAAGCAGAAGCCTTACTTTTATCTTTAGAAAATAAATTAAGTGAAGCCAAAGCAAATGGATCTCAATTATTGAAAGAAGAAGTAGATAGCGAAGATATTGCTGATGTAATTTCTGCATGGACTGGTATTCCAGTATCACGAATGATGCAAAGTGAAAAAGAGAAGTTGTTGTTTTTAGAAGACGAATTACATAAACGTGTTGTAGGTCAGCATCAAGCTATTGAATCAATTGCAGACGCTGTGCGCAGAAGTAGGGCAGGGCTGCAAGATGCTAAAAAACCAATTGGGTCTTTTATATTTTTAGGAACAACAGGTGTAGGTAAAACTGAGTTAGCAAAAGCATTAGCAGATTATTTATTTAATAATGAAAATGCAATGACTCGTATTGATATGAGTGAATATCAAGAGCGTCATTCAGTAAGTCGTTTAATTGGTGCGCCTCCGGGATATGTTGGTTTTGATGAAGGAGGGCAATTAACAGAAGCGGTTAGACGCAGACCTTATAGCGTAATATTGTTAGATGAAATAGAGAAAGCGCATCCGGATGTATTTAATATTTTATTACAAGTTTTAGATGATGGCCGTTTAACTGATAATAAAGGCAGAACAGTAAATTTTAAAAACACCATAATTATTATGACTTCCAATATTGGTTCTCATTTAATTCAGGAAAACTTTGATACTTTAACTGAACTAAATAAAGATAAAGTTTTGGCTAAAACTAAAACGGAGGTATTTGATTTATTGAAAAAAACAATTCGCCCTGAATTTTTGAATAGGATTGATGAAGTTATAATGTTTGAACCTTTAAATCGAGAAGATGTTGTAGATATTGTTAAAATTCAGTTTAAACAAATAGCTGAAAGATTAGCTGAACAACATGTTGTTATTTCAGTTTCACTAGAAGCAATTGAATGGTTGGCAGAGTTAGGTTATGATCCTCATTATGGCGCAAGACCAGTTAAACGAGTTCTTCAAAAACAAATTTTAAATGAATTATCGAAGCAATTATTAGCTGATAAAATAGATAAAACGAAAGAGATTATAGTTGATGTTTTTGACAAACTGTTTGTATTTAGAAATAAATGAATTATTTAGAACCTCTATTTTATTTTGTTGTTATTTAAAAGTTTAGTAAATTTAATTTTACTTACTAATAATTTTAAATCAACGACTTATGAAAAAAAAATTACTATCTTTTCTTGCATTGGGTTTCACCTCTTTAGTGGCTCAAACGCAAAGTCCCGACTGGATGACTATTCAAAACACTAATTTCCCGCAAGCATCAGCGGGAGTTCGCTATTTAGATGCTGTAGATGCAAATGTTATTTGGGCTACTGGATACGACGGAACAGCGCCAAGCAGAAATTATAATTGGTTTACAAATTCAATTGATGGAGGAACAACTTTTACCTCAGGTAATGTTTTTCCTGACACCAGCACTTATGTAATCGCTGCTCTTGAAGGAGCTGACGCAACTACCGCCTATGTTACTGCTTTTGTTAAATCAACTGGTAATAAGGGAGTAGTCTATAAAACAACAAATGGTGGTGCGGCATGGGCAAATATTGCTGCGGTTAATATGTATACTGCAAGCGCCTCTTTTGCAAATATCACTTGTTTTACTGATGCCTTAACAGGAATTACAATGGGAGATCCGGTTTCTGGGGAGTATGAAATTCATAGAACTACTGATGCAGGAGCAACTTGGACAAAAATAGCAGGCGCTAATATTCCAAATCCACTAAATACAGCAGAATATGGTTTGACAGGTGTTTATACAAAAAACGGAAATGATATCTGGTTTGGTACAAACAATGGTAGAGTTTATCATTCGGCTGATGCAGGATTAACTTGGACTGTAGGAACTATTACTGGAGCAACTGTTGGAGTTTCTAAATTAGCATTTAGAGATAATCTTAATGGTTTATGTATTGCCTATAGTGGTTCAGCAGCAGCACCAGTAACGGGTTTATATGTTACGACTGATGGGGGGTTAACTTGGACACAGATTGCTGCACCAGCTAATTTTGGAGAAAATGATATTTGCAGAATACCAGGAACAAATATGTATGCCTCTTGTGGTGCAGGAACTGGTAATACTATTTTATCTTATTCAACAGACGATGGACAAAATTGGACTGACTGGGGAAGTATAGGGATTCAATATTTACAAATTGATTTTGTAGATAATATTAATGGTTGGGCAGCTTCTTTTGCTGATCCTGCTAACGCTAGTGTTGGAGGTATGTTTAAGTATTCTGGTTTAGCTACATCTTTTGCACCTTTAGCTGAAAAAATGAATTTTACTATAATGCCTAATCCGTCGAATGGATTAGTAAATATTATTTTACCAGTAGCAAAATCTGGTTTAACAATAAATGTGTTAGATGCTTTAGGTAAAGTTGTTTATTCAGAGGTAGCTATATCAACAACTGTTGGAGATAAAAAACAATTAAATTTAGATTTTTTACCTAAAGGTTTGTATTCATTAAATTTAAAAACAGCTACTGAAAGTTCATTCGGGAAAATTGTTTTACAATAATTACATTTTATTTCACTAAAAAAAGCAGAACATTTGTTCTGCTTTTTTTATTAAAGCTAAAATCTAAATTTAAAAATAATCCCTAAGTTTAATTAGTTTATCTATTTGAAAATAATTTTTATCCTCATTGGTTTTATGCTGATTTGAAAGGTAGATAGCCTTCCAATTAGCATTTAAGGCTCCTAAAATATCTGTATCGTAATTATCGCCAATCATAACACATTCATTTATTTTTGAGGATGTTAAAACTTTTGCGATATCAAAAATTTTGATGTCAGGTTTATTATATCCATATTCTTCCGAAATAATGACATGCTCAAAAAATGGTGCTAGTTTGCTATAATTTAATTTAGTGTATTGAACCTCTTTAAAACCGTTTGTTATAATATGTAATTGATACTTATCTTTTAGATATAATAAAACATCCATTGCTCCATCAATTAAATGTGTTTTATATGGTGAAATCTTAATATATTGATCAGCCCAAACGTGAGCTAATTGCAAATTGTTATAATTAAAATGCAAAAATGATTTATAAAAACGCTGGTACCGTAATTCTCCTTTAGTGATTTGATGCAAATTGTACAAATTCCATAATTCATGATTGACAGTTTCATAAATTTCAATAAAATCTTCAAATTCAGTTTTGCAATGTGTTTTAATATGATGCTCATTAAATAAATGTAATAAAGCTTCGCGAGAATTCTTTTCAAAGTCCCACAATGTATTGTCTAAATCAAAAAAAATATGTTTGATCGTGCTATTATTCATAATTAGTAAAATGGAGTATTTCTTTGCTTAAATCAATAGAAGGGAACTTAGATTGGAACGCTAAACATTTTTGATAAAATTGCATTTTAAACTTAGTCGAAGCTTCGCTTTTTTCATTTAGAAATCTGTGCCTATAAGCTTGATGTAATTGAACTAATTGCTCATTTATAAAGGTGGTAGTTTCATTAAAAAAAACATCCGAAAATTTACCCCACACATAATCAATGGCCTGTAAATTTGGATGTGCCATATCGGCCTCATAAAATCGATAATCTCGCAAATCATCATTCACTATTTCATACGCAGGAAAATAGTGACAAGTATTACAATGTTTTATTAGTTGATGGATTGATTGTATTAAAATAGATTTACTTAAATTATTTTCTACTATGCCGTCGCGCAAATGTTTAACAGGGGAAACGGTAAAAAGTATGTTTAATTTAGGATTCTTTTTAAGTAATTTTTCAATTAAGATTTTATAATTCGGTAAAATGTCCTGCGGCTCTAAAAGCAATTTTTCAAATAATTCTTGGGGTAATTTATGGCAATTAGCTACAATTTTATTTTGCTGATTATTCTTATAAGCAAAAGCTGAACCAAGCGTTATGGTTAAAAATGAAGCAGTATTAAGTAGTAAAATCCATTCGTCAATTTTACTATTTAATAGTTGAATTAGTTTCGCTTTACTATCTGCAAATACGGAGCTATGCGCTTCTAAAGAAAACCAAAAATTATCTTTTTCAAATACATCATTATCGTTAAAATAATTTTTATCAATAATTCTATTTAATGATTTTTCAATACTACTTGGATTAAAAACAATTCCAAATGGATTTGATTGGACTTGAAATTTTAAATCACTTAGTCTTTGACCAATATGCTCACTAAAACATGACCCAATTAGCAATAAAGGTTCTTGATGTGTTATTTTAACCGGACTAATTTTTGGTTGAAATCCTAAATGAAATTCCATTATTTAAATATAAAACAAAAAAGGATTTCAATAATAGAAATCCTTTTTTTGAACACGTATATTAAAAAATTAATGACGTTCTATTTGAGAAAAGAAGAAGTTTGCTTCAATATTAGCATTTTCATCGCTATCTGAACCGTGAACTGCATTTGCAGCAATCGATTTTGCAAATAATTTACGAATTGTACCTTCGTCGGCTTTAGTAGGATCAGTAGCACCTATTAAAGTTCTGTATTCTGCAACTGCATTCTCTTTAGAAAGCACTGCTGCAACAATTGGTCCGCTGCTCATGTAGCTAACTAGCTCTCCGTAAAAGGGACGCTCTTTGTGAACTTCATAAAATTTACCAGCTGTTTCAGCGCTCAATTTCATGTATTTCATAGCTACAATTTTAAAACCTGCTTGGTTTATTTTCGCTAAAATTGGCCCGATATTGTTTGCTTCAACTGCATCTGGCTTAATCATTGTAAAAGTAATATTTCCTGACATTTTTTTTTTTTAGAGCGCAAAGATACAATTATTGTGTTAATAACAAATTAACTTTTTTCATTAAAATGTATAATGGAAGACCATGCTCTTTAATAAAAAAAATAATCAATTGCCATCTCCCATAATTTTAACCGTAATATTGTTCATATTTTCAGCTAACTTTAATTGGCATCCTAAACGAGATGTATCTGTAATGTTAGGTAACGTATCTAACATTGCATATTCATCATCTGATATATCGTTAAGTTTTTCAAATCCACTAATAACACTTACATGGCAAGTTGCGCATAGAGCCATACCACCACAAGTAGCTAAAATATCGTAATCGTTTCCTTTTAAAAATTCCATTAAACTTAGTCCCATGTCAGTAGGAGCAACTAAGTTGGTAACTGTATTATCTGAGTTCAGAATATTGATGTTTATGTCTGTCATATGCATACAAAAATAAAAAATCCCTTTCATTAAAAGGGATTTTTTAATAAATATCTAAGCTATTTAAAGCAATCACTCTGATAACAAACAAAGTAAAAGCCATTAGAATTTATGTTTAAAATTCGTTTACACCCTGAACAGTTGTATACTTCATAGTATATTTAATTCCGGGGTTCATATATTTGTATGCGCTATGGCTCATTAATGCAGCTTCATGGAAACCACATAAAATCAATTTCAATTTATTTTTATAGGTATTTATATCTCCAATTGCATAAACACCTTCAATATTTGTTGAATAGTCTTCAGTATTCACTTCAATAGCACTTTTATCAATATTTAATCCAAAATGTTCAATTGGTCCCAATTTAGGACTTAAACCAAATAATGGTATTAAATGGTCTGTTAAAATGGTTTGAGTTTCTTGCGTTTTTGCATGAACTACTGAAACCGATTCTAATTTATGTGACCCAGCTACACTAGTTAAATTAGTATTTAACAATAGGTTTATTTTACCTTCATCTGCTAGCTTCATTACTTTATTAACGCTATCAGGAGCTCCTCTGAAAGATTCGCTTCTGTGAACCAGAGTTAACTCTGAACAAATATCACTTAAAAATATCGCCCAATCTAATGCGCTATCGCCACCACCTGCAATGACCATTTTTTGTCCCCGGTATTTTTCAGGATCTAAAATCATGTAATTGACTCCTTTTCCGTTTTCAAATTGAGTCAATCCAGCCACTTCAGGTTTGCGAGGTTCAAAACATCCTAAGCCACCTGCTATAACAACTACTTTGGCATGAATTTCAGTTCGCAAGTTTGTTGACAAAACAAAATCTCTATCACCTCGTTTTTCAAGTTTTTCAACCCGCTCTCCAAATGTATAACCTGGATGAAATGGTTCAGCTTGTTTAAGTAAATTATCTACTAATTCTTGTGCTAAAACACTAGGATACCCAGGAATGTCATAAATAGGTTTTTTTGGATAAATCTCGGATAATTGACCTCCAGCTTGGGGTAAATAATCAACTAAATGACAACGCATTTTTAATAATCCCGCTTCAAAAATGGCAAACAAGCCAACTGGACCGGCGCCTATAATAACTATATCGGTTGAAATCATTTTTTTGTATCAAAATTAGTTTGCAAAAGTAATCATTACAACAATACAAAACATCAATAGTTTATTAACTAATTACCTCAGGCTGAGATTTACAAAATGACATTAAATCATCAAAAAAAATAAAAAATTCCTGCTCAATTTCTTCGTAATCATTTTGCAATATTGGCAACGCTAATTGCAGTTCAAACCGATTTCTAATTCTATGGCTTAAATGAGTTAAAACAGTTTCAATGCCTCCTAAAGAAGAATAATGGAATAAAACATTCCGTTCAGTCATATAGTTATAAAAGCGTTTTGCGGGTTCGGGTAAATAATTATGATTATTTTTTATTAAATCATAAATATTATCGGCATACTGCTGAAGTGAGAGATTAGAGTAGAGACTAAAATTTTTAGCTAAAAAATGATCATAAAAAATGTCTGTTAGTACACCGCTGTATTTATCAAAGTCCTTTCTAAAACGATATTTGCTAGTTAAGAAAATGGGATGAGTGTCAGTAAATACATCAATCTTGCGGTGCAATGTTATGCCTTTAATAATATTTGGAGTTAAACCTTCAAAGCGGTTTCCTTGAATTGAATCAGCTATAAAATTACCAATAATTAAATCAGTATTTTGATAAGATAAAAATGAATGAGCAAGATAATTCAAACAGTAAATAATTATGATAAAATATTATAAAATCGTAAATTTACACAAGTATTTAAATTATTAATGACATGAATCGATATATATTAATAGTTATTGTTGCCTTGTTTAATCTAAATAGCGGCTTCGCTCAATTAGTAATTGGAGATACAACAAAATCATCAACTATTTTACCACCTGTTTTACATGTAAAAAAATCGCATACACTTAAACGTAAGAAAAGTAAAAAAGAAAAAGTAGTTAAAACCGAAACAAAAACAAAAGACCACACAAATAAAGTTGCTAAAGTAGATGTTGTAAGTAGAACAAAGACCGCAGAAAATCCAAAAGTTAAGAAAAAAGAAAAGGAACCCGAAGGGGTTGCAAAAACAAATACAGTAGCTGTAGTTTTACCTGAATCATGCGCGCCCACTTTTAAAGGTGGAAAAAAGGCAATGACAGGTTTTATTAATCAAAATTTAATTTACCCAAATAATGCTGATAAAAATGGAATTAAAGGTACTGTGGATTTCAGTTGTATTGTTACAAAAGATGGAAAATTGAAAGATATTAAGATGATAAAAGCTTTGGGATTTGGCTGTAATGAGGAAGCATTGCGATTAGTTAAATTAATGCCCGATTGGGATCCAGGCAGAGCTAATAATCAAGCAGTGGATATGCCAGCTGTGTTTTCAATAACTTTTAAAAATTAATGAATACCTTTTTCGGAATAATCCAAAATAATGTTGCTATTTTAAATGAGGATGAATCTTTGCACTGTGTAAAGGTTTTGCGCCATAAAGTAGGCGATATTATTCAGGTAATTGATGGAAAGGGAACCCGTGCAATTGGGAAAATTGAAGCGGCGCACGCTAAACAATGCGCAGTATCATTATCTGAAAAAGAAGTTGTAAAACAATCGAGAAAATATAAATTACATATTGCCATTGCTCCGACAAAAAATATTGAACGCATTGAATGGTTTGTTGAAAAAGCGGTTGAAATTGGTATTGATGAGATATCATTTATTAAATGTAAAAACTCCGAAAGAACGGTTATAAAAGATGATCGATTAAAAAAAGTGGCAGAAGCTGCGGTAAAACAAAGTCAGCAAGCTTATATTCCAAAAATAAATCCTTTAATTGATTTTAAAGAATTTATAAAAAAGAATATTTCCGATGTAAAACTAATAGCTCACTGCGAAAAGGAATCGAAACATCATATTAAGCAATTTATTACTACCACTAAAACATTTACCGTTTTAATTGGTCCTGAGGGCGATTTTACAAAAGATGAAATTGAATTAGCGCTTTCATTAAATTATGCCCCAGTGGCATTAGGAGAAAATCGTTTAAGAACAGAAACAGCTGGTTTGTTTGCATGCGGAGCTTTTGCATCAATAAATTCTTAACAAACGTTAATTCACACAATAAAATTTAAGGTACAGCGTATCTTTAAAAAAGAGTATTATGGAAAAAATAACAATCCTTTGGGCAGATGATGAAATAGATTTATTGAAGCCACATATATTATTTTTAAATAGTAAAGGTTACGAGATTATTACCGCCTTAAGCGGAGATGAAGCAATTGATCTAGTTAAAGAAAACAATACTCTTTCTGCTGTTTTATTAGATGAAAATATGCCTGGTATCTCTGGTTTAGAAGCTTTAACTAAAATTAAGCAGTTAAAAACTGATTTACCAGTTATTATGATTACTAAAAGCGAGGAAGAATACATTATGGAAGATGCAATTGGTAGTAAAATTGCCGATTATTTGATTAAACCTGTAAATCCAAATCAAATTTTATTATCATTAAAAAAAGCACTTGATAACAAACGTTTAGTTTCTGAAAAAACAAACACAGAGTATCGTAAAGAATTTAGAGAAATTGGAATGACCTTGTCTGACAATTTAAATTGGCAAGAGTGGCAGGAAGTTTTTAAAAAAATTGTGTATTGGGAATTAGAAATTGACCAAAACCAAGATAAAGGAATGCTTGAAGTTTTGAAAATGCAAAAAGCAGATGCTAATTTACAATTCTTTAAATTTATTGAAAAAAAATATGTGAATTGGTTAAACGGTTCAGATAATAATGCACCAACCATGAGTCATACATTATTGAAAAATAAATTTTTTGGTAATTTAGATTCTAATCCTTGTACATTTTTATTAGTTATTGACAATCTGCGTTACGATCAATGGAAAATGATACAACCTATTGTTCAGGATTATTTTAAAGTGGATAGCGAGGAATTATTTTTTAGCATTCTGCCATCTGCAACTCAGTATGCACGTAACGCTATATTTTCAGGTCTTTTACCAAGTGAAATGGAAAAACGTCATCCTGATTGGTGGAAAAATGATGAAGATGAAGGAGGCAAAAATATGCATGAGGAAGATTTTTTAAATGCACAGTTAAAGCGTTTAGGTAAGGATGTAAAAATGAGTTATAACAAAATAACCAATTTTGCTGCTGGAAAAAAACTTTCCGAAAACATGAGTAATTTAATGAATAATAAGCTCAATGTAATCGTTTATAATTTTGTAGATATGTTAAGCCATTCTCGTACTGAGTCTGAAATGATTAGAGAGTTAGCGGATGATGAACCAGCATATAGAAGTTTAACGGTGTCCTGGTTTGAGCATTCTCCTTTGTTGGAAATGATTAAGTTTATTGCAGCTAAAAAATGTAAATTGGTAATTACAACTGACCATGGAACAGTTCATGTAAAGGAGCCTACAAAAGTAGTTGGTGATAAAAGTGTAAATACAAATTTACGCTATAAGCAGGGTAGGGCATTAGATTATAATGCAAAGGAAGTATTTGAAATTAAAAATCCAGCTGACGCTTTTTTACCAAAGCAAAATGTAAGTACCAGATATATTTTTGCGAGAGAAGATAAGTTTTTTGCTTATCCAAATAATTTTAACCATTATGTGCAATATTACAAAAATACATTCCAACATGGTGGTGTGAGTTTAGAGGAATTGATTATACCTTATATTACTTTGACAGCTAAGTAATATCTCATTTTTTTTAATTACTAAGTAATCTTTCTTGCTACAACAATCATTTCCTCGCCAATATTGAGCATTTCCAAAGTTTTATAAATTACGTTATGTATTTTCATATATAACTTTAATTTCCACATAGGCTTTTTTGTAAATGTATTAAAATACTGTTGACGTTCGGATGCTTTAATTGTGCTATTTGCCTCTTGCTGAGTTTGTTTTTTTTGACCACGCAACCTTTTTAATAAAGGAAGGATTGTATACATTATAAATAATTTGATTTCAAACGAAGACTTTATAGTTTCAACTTTATAACCATGCTTTTTTAGTAGTTGAGTAATCGTTTTTTTACCAAAGTAATTTACATGGTCTAATCCCATCATTTTCCAATTATCTTTATGCTTTTTAGCAAAATAAGAATCAATTTGAGGAACTTGTATTACTATAATTCCATTTTTTGAAGTAATTCTAGCGCATTTAGCAATAACATCATCGGCTTTATCTATGTGTTCCAAAACATCCCACATGGTAACAATGTCAAATGTTTTATCTTCATTCATATCAAAGAAATCAATATGATCAACAGGCAATTTTAAATCATTTTTAGAGTAGAGGTAGGGTTGTTCGGATATTTCAATTCCGTATACCTGATAACCTAACATTTGCCCAGTAAGCATAAAATGTCCCCAGCCTGCTCCTAAATCAAATAATGAACCACTTGATTTATATTTCTTTATCAATTCGTAGCGAATTTTGTGTCGTTCAATTTTAACCCAATTGTTTCCATTACGAACGGCATTTGCTACATTTTCATCCTTATAATTTTCATAAGAAATTTTTTTTCTAAAGTAGGGGGGAATGAACGTAAAAGAACAATCTTTACACTCAACTACTGAAAATTTTTCTTTTTCATAATTTATTTTAAACCGCTCTTCGCTTATATTTCCGCAGACGCAGCATGTAATATCTTCAAATATATTTGTCATAATAACTTAAGGATTAGTTTCTTGTTCAAAAGTAGATTCTGTTATGGCTTTAGAATCTCTAAAATAAGAAATTCCTCCCCAACTAAAACTTTTCTTTTGATAAACATACGCATAATCACTTTTAACAACAACTCGTTGTAAAATAACTACACCTTTACCAACAATTGTTTCCTCTGTAACTCCTGGTGAATATTTATCGCGTAATAATTTTTGTTTAAAATCAATATTTGCTGCCGTGGCATAATCAGATTTTAGTATTTTTTCAATATCAGCCAAGCGACCCTTTGAATATAAATCACCAGCTTTTACAATTAAAGCGTCTTCGTATGCGGTTCTAGCTTCTTGATATTTTTTTGCTAAAAAAAGTGCATCAGCTTTTTCCTTAGCAACTTTATATTGATCTAAAACTAGGGGTTGAAGTATATTTTTTTCTGCTTTTTCATTAATATTATCAATAGAAGATTTACTTGCTGAATTTTCTTTTTTTGCATTTTCAGTAGTTACTTTATTAGTGACCTCGATTTTTTCAGGAGATAATTTCTCTAGATTTGCTTTATTGTTAGCAGTTTCCTTTTTAACTTCTTCGGTTAATTTATCTGCTTCGCTTTTTTTATTTAATGCATCCTGTTCTTTTATAATAACATCAATTTGAAGTAATTGATTTTTCGGATAAAGTTCGGTTGGTTTAACCTTGATAGCTTCATTATAACTTGTTTTTGCAGTTATCCAATCTTTTTTTTTAAATGCTTTATCAGCACTTTTTATAGCTGACAAATAATTCACTTCTATTTCTTTTTGTCCTTTAATAGCAGCTAACTCAAGCTGTTTTAGTTTTTTCAATGCACCTAACATTTGATTACTATATGTTTCATCATAATCAAAATTATCGCTTTTTGGATTGTATGAAACTTTTACTAAGGCTTGATTTAAAATTGAATAATCAATATCTGGCAATGGCTCAAATAAACTAATAGACTCTATATTAAATCCTGCAAAATCATCGTTAGATTTATCAGCAGGAACGCCTTTGGTTGAAACTTCCAATTTTTTAGTGCAATGACCAATTTTTGTAACTATGATTGTAAAATCTCCATCAGCTGGAATTTTAAATTTAAAAACTCCATCTTCGGATGTTATGGCTTGTGCTATTTGCTTAGCACCTTTCATCAATGTAGCTGTAGCACCAGCCAATTTTTTTTCTGATTTTTCAATTGTACTTGAAAACGGCAACGTCCAATTTTGTGAAAAGGATTGAATTGAAAAAAAAACAAAAACGAATAGTATTAATATGTTATACTTCATAAGCTACAAAACAGTATTTTTGCTCAGTGATTAAAAGTAATCATTAATGTATAAAATTAGTAACAAAATATATGCACAAAAATTACATAACGCCAAGTTTTAGTTTTTGGGAAAATAATATCTACTTTAATAATATTGACCTAATTATTGTAGGAAGTGGGATTGTAGGTTTAAGTGCGGCTATTTCTTATATCGAAAAAAATAAAAAAGCGAAAGTAGTTGTACTAGAGAGAGGTGTTTTGCCTCACGGAGCTAGTACAAAAAATGCAGGATTTGCTTGCTTTGGAAGCGTTAGTGAATTAATGGCTGACCTTGACACAAACTCTGAAGATAAAGTATGGGCCACGGTGGAAATGAGAATAAAAGGATTAGAGATTTTAAGAAAACGTTTAGGAGATAAACAAATTGATTATAAAGAATTTGGTGGTTATGAATTATTTGATAAGCAAAATGATTTTGATAAGTGCGCAAATTCTATAGATTATTTTAATAAAAAACTTAAATCATTAACTGGAATTAATAACACCTATACAATTGAAAATCAAAAAATTAAATCATTTCAATTTAAGCAAATTAAAGGTTTAATTTTAAACAAAAAAGAAGGTCAACTTGATACTGGAAAAATGATGAATAATCTATTAAAGTTGGCAATTAGTAAGGGTGTTTTTATATTAAATAATGTTGATGTACTTCGTATTAATGACATTAGTACTTCGGTGGAATTAGAAACTTCCTTAGGCGTTTTATATTCCAAAAAAGTTATTGTGGCTACAAACGGCTTTGCTAGTCAATTATTACAATTAAGTGACGTGAAACCTGCAAGGGCACAAGTATTGATTACTAAACCGATTTTGAATTTAAAAATTAAAGGAACATTTCATTTTGATGCTGGCTATTATTATTTTAGAAATATTGGAAATCGAGTATTATTGGGCGGTGGTCGAAATTTAGATTTTGAAAAAGAAACGACTACCAAATTTGAATTAAATGGAAAAATACATGCTCGATTAGAACTCATGCTTAAAAAAATAATATTGCCAGAAACTAAATTTGAAGTTGAGCATAGATGGTGTGGAATTATGGGAGTAGGAAGTGAAAAAAGTCCTATAGTTAAGAAAATTTCAGATAATGTTGTATGCGCCGTTAGGATGGGCGGTATGGGTGTTGCAATTGGTTCGCTGGTTGGCAAAATGGCAAGTAAAGAGTTAGAGTAAGAAAAATTACTATTTAACATAATATTAATTATAGGTAAAAAAAGAATTGTTAAAATTAAATTAAAAAAAAGTAATTATATAATTTCATAAACGGGTAAAATGACTACTTTTGCAAACTATTATTACTAATCCCGTAAGATTATGAAATAGCTTTCGAGCATATTTCATTCTGTCTTATTAAAATTATAACAGATATGAAACTATCCATGTTCAAATTTAATCTGCCAAAAGAATTGTTGGCAGAACATCCAGCAAAAAATCGTGATGAAAGCAAATTAATGATTGTTGACAGAGCAACTGGTAAAATATCTCATAAAAAATTTAAAGATTTAATAAATTACTTTGGCGATGGTGATGTTATGATTTTAAATGACACAAAAGTTTTTCCAGCCCGCATGTATGGTAATAAAGAAAAAACAGGCGCTAAAATTGAGGTGTTTTTGTTACGTGAACTTAATGCTGAAAGCCGCTTATGGGACGTTTTAGTTGATCCTGCTCGTAAAATTCGAATTGGAAACAAATTATATTTTGGAGATAATGATAATGTTGTAGCAGAAGTAATTGATAATACAACATCTCGCGGAAGAACTTTAAGATTTTTATTTGATGGTCCGTATGATGAATTTAGAAAAGCGCTTTATGATTTAGGTGAAACGCCTTTACCAAAATATATCAAGCGTGCGGTTGAAGAAAGTGATATTGAGCGCTATCAAACTGTTTTTGCCAAGCACGAAGGCGCTGTAGCTGCTCCTACTGCTGGCTTGCATTTTAGTCGAGAATTATTAAAACGGTTAGAAATTAAAGGAGTTAATTACGCAAATGTAACTTTGCATATTGGATTAGGCACATTTAGGATGGTAGAAGTTGAAGATTTAACAAAACATAAAATGGATAGCGAAGAAGCTATTATTACAGAAGAATCTTGTAAAATTATTAATGCAGGTAAAGATAAAAAGAAAAAAGTTTGTGCAGTGGGAACAACTGTTATGCGCGCTTTAGAATCGTCTGTGTCAACTACCGGACATGTAAATCCGTATAATGGTTGGACTAATAAATTTATTTTTCCTCCATACGATTTTTCTGTTGCAAATTGTATGATTACCAATTTTCATATGCCTGAATCAACATTACTGATGCAAGTTGCAGCATTTGGAGGGTATGATTTAGTAATGAAAGCTTATAAAGAAGCGATCAAAGAAAAGTATCGTTTCTATTCTTACGGAGACGCGATGTTAATTTTGTAATTCAAAAATGGACTAAACTAAAAAAGAGCCATAACAATTGTTGTGGCTCTTTTTTCTAAAAAATTACTTCAATAAAAAACAATTAACTGAATGTATAATCTCACTCTAAAAGTCTTTATTTCTTTTCTCATTTTTATTGTATTTTCCAATACTGCAAATGCGCAAAGTAAAGACACCATTTTATTAATGAATGGTAATATTGTTGTTGAAAAAGTATTGGATACAGTTATTGGGGCTGTTACAATTGTTGATCCACTTAACGCATCAAAAAAATTACATTACGAGTATGATCAAATTTATTGCGTAAAATATGGCGTAGGATTTACTGATTATTACTACATCCAAGATACTATTCGGGGAAATTATTTTACTAGAGATGAGATGTTATTCTACATTTATGGGGAGCGTGATGCGCGCAAAGGATTTAAAGCTCGCGGTGCATTAATTGGAGCTGGAATTACTGGTTTAATTTCGGGGGGGATTGGATTGTGGTTTGCTCCTATATTTCCTTATGGTTACATGGCATTAACTGGAATTCCAAAAGTAAAAATAAAACATCGCACAATTAGCAATCCTTATTATATAGATCATGATGCGTACCTTTTAGGATATGAACGGGTATCAAGAACAAAAAGAAGAATTCAAGCGCTTATTGGTGGAACTATAGGTTTAGCTGCAGGATACGGATTATATTTTGGCGTTTTAAAAGACAAATTACCAAGCACATTAAAGCTTAGATTTTAATAATACTTAACGCTCTAAATTTAAGATTATACTAAAATTAATTAACTAATCTTAAAAGGTATTTCTTACCATTACAAAATCATTCATCTGATAACCATTTCCAATATCAAAATCCTCTACTCTATCGATTTTAAATTTATTTTTAAAGTAAAAATTTATTGATTTAAAGTTTTGTCTATTTACAGTTAGAGTAAAAGAAGTAGGTTTTATTTTCTGAACTAACACATTAAGTACATCGCTTCCAATACCACTATTAGATTTTTGTTGATTTATGTAAAATTTATGAATAAAATAATCTTGCTGATTAAAGGAACTTATGGAAATAAATCCTAAAATGTCCTGCCCATTTTCAATTAAATAAAACTCATGTTTTTTTTCATTTAATTGTTCCAATAAACTGTTTTGGTTATATATCTCAGCCAACATATAATCAACTTGCTCCTGACCAACAATTTCAACATAGTGTTCATTCCATATTGTATAAGCTAATTCAGCTATCTTTTCTAAATCTTTTTCATTTGCTTTAATTAAGTGAACCATATCCGAAATAAATTTTATGTATCTTTACAAACTAAAGTTAGGCAATTGAAACCGATTATACAGCAAAAAATAACAATCAAAAACCGACGAGCTAGCTTTGATTATAGTTTTATTGAAAAATATATTGCCGGAATTGTATTAGTTGGAACCGAAATAAAATCAATTCGAGAAGGAAAAGCGTCCCTAGTTGATAGTTATTGCTATTTTAGAAATGGAGAATTATTTATAAAAAGTTTAAACATTAGTATTTATACGGAAGGTAATTTATATAACCACGAACCAACTAGGGAACGAAAGCTCCTACTTAATAAACAAGAATTGAATAAGTTGCAAAAAAAAATGATGGATAAAGGTTTAACAATTATACCTACACTTTTATTTACATCTGATTCAGGTTACGCCAAAGTGGAAATTGCTGTTGCAAAAGGAAAAAAAATATTTGATAAACGCGACGATTTAAAAACGAAAGACTTAAATAGAGAGTTAGATAGAAAATTTAAATAATAAATTAATTTTACTAAAACACTTACTTAAATGAAAAAAATATTTTTTTTAGCTTCGGTTATTAGTTTAGCTTGCACATCTTGTAAATCAAAAAAGGAAGTTTCAAAAACCATCGAAAATCCTGCAAATACTGCTTCGAGCTTAGCAGCAACTCCAACTAGTTATAGATTAATTGTTTCTTTTATTAGTAAAGGAGCAGGTCCTGATTCAGAAAAAATTAAATCCTTTTTAGCTTACACTGACGGGCATCCAAAAAAGCCCGCTTATCAAACAATAGCATGGGGTCGAGAGGGTGAAGTGGATTACTGCTTTACATTGTCTGAATTAACGTCAAAAAAAGATTTAGTTGGTTTTATTGAATATATTAAAAGAATAGGCGCCGGAAACGATATGATTATTATATCTGAAAATGCAGAATGCCTGCATAAAAGCAGGTAGTTTTATAGATTTATTTAAAAATCTTATTTGTTTAGATTATTTTTCAACAAAAATGATGTTTTTATATCAAAATTGTGGAAAATCGAACAAAATACACTTCGATTTTTTAGTATTTTTGCACCCTAACTAAAACTTAAATTCTTTTATAATGAATGAAATTGGATTTAAAGCACAAGATGCTTCTGTTGCCCAATTAGGCTTATCAAACGTTGAAATGGCTTACTGGAATTTACCACCATCTGAACTAGTAGAAGAAACTATAGTTCGTGGTCAAGGTGTTTTAACTGATGTTGGTGCTTTAGCAATTGATACTGGTGAATTTACAGGTCGTTCTCCAAAAGATAAATTTGTGGTTTACGATGAAAACACGAAAGATAACGTTTGGTGGGGAGATGTAAACAATCGTTTTGAATCTGATAAATTTGATTCGTTGCATAATCGTATGCTTGCCTATTTAGGTAATAAAGAAATTTGGGTGAGAGATTCATATGCATGTGCAGACCCATCATTTAGAATAAATATTCGTGTGGTTACTGAAACTCCATGGAGTAATTTATTTGCTTACAATCTTTTTTTACGTCCCACTGCAGATGAAATTAAAAATTTTAAGCATGATTGGCTAATTATTAATGCTCCTGGTTTTATAGCTGACCCTAATATTGACGGGACTCGCCAACATAACTTTGCGATTATTAATTTTACTAAAAAAACTATTTTAATTGGTGGAACTGGTTATACAGGAGAAATAAAAAAATCAATATTTGCTGTTTTAAATTATATTTTACCTCATGAGAAAAAAGTGCTTTCGATGCACTGCTCTGCCAACATTGGTAAAGATGGCGATACTGCTATTTTCTTTGGATTATCTGGAACTGGCAAAACAACATTATCTGCCGATCCTAATCGTAAATTAATTGGTGATGATGAGCATGGTTGGGCTGATAATTCAGTATTTAATTTTGAAGGTGGTTGTTATGCAAAGTGCGTTGACTTAACTGCCGAAAAAGAACCTCAAATTTTTAATGCCATTAAGTTTGGGTCACTTTTAGAAAATATTAATTTTGATGAAGGCACAACTACCGTTAATTATTCTGATATTTCTCGCACTGAAAATACACGCGTAAGTTATCCAGCTAATTATATTGATAACGCTGTAACACCAGCCGTAGGAGAAATTCCAAAAAATATTTTCTTTTTAACTTGCGATGCATTTGGGGTTTTACCTCCAATCTCTAAATTAAATACAGGCCAGGCTATGTACAATTTTATCTCCGGTTATACCGCCAAAGTAGCTGGAACTGAAATGGGAATTACTGAGCCCACAACTACTTTTTCAGCTTGTTTTGGTAAAGCATTTTTACCGTTACATCCTACAAAATATGCGGAGTTATTAGGAGAAAAGTTAAAAAAGCACAATGTAAATGTTTGGCTACTAAATACTGGCTGGGTTGGCGGAAGCTACGGAGTTGGTAGTAGAATTAAATTATCGTACACACGTGCATTAATAACAGCAGCTTTAAACGGAGAATTAGATAAAGCTGAATTAGGAACAACTAATTTCTTTGGCTTAAAATTCCCAAAAACTTGTACTAATGTTCCTTCAGAAATTTTAGATCCACGTAATTCTTGGTCTGATAAGGCTGCATACGATGCAAAAGCAAAAAACCTTGCAGAACAATTTGTCAAAAACTTCGATCAATATGCTTCTGCGGCAAATGCTGAAATTTTAGCAGCAGCTCCAAAAGTAGAACAAGAAGCTTAGAGAAAAAACTGATTTTTTTATCGAACTATTTCCATTATTTATTATTATGGATAAATAAATTTTTTGCTTTTATTAATTGAATATCAGCTGATACATTATTTCATCTTCAAATTGATTCAATGACACTCTGTTCCATTGTTTTTTTAAGCCAATTTTTTCGAAACCACATTTTTCAAACAACTTAATGCTTTCGTAGTTAGTCGCATTAATGTTACAGTACAACTGATTTAAAATTAAAACACTCTTTGTATATTGTTTAATTACTTCAATACTTTCAATAGCATAACCATTATTTCGATATGATTCAAAAATCAATATCCCTACTCCAACCCGCAAATTCATGGGATCAAATTCAAATAAGTCTATTGTTCCAATTGGTTGATTAGTTTCATTGAGGCAAATTAATAACCTTAATTGCTTATTTGTATAAATATCTTGTTGAGCTGATTGCAAATACAATTGTATGATATCTTTGCTAAAAGGAGCAATTGTATTACTTATTTGCCAGATAGACATATCATTTTCAAGTAAATAGATTAAATCAAGATCTGAAGAATCTAGGGCTCGAAGATAAATATGTTGAGATTTAATAAACATTATGCTTTGTTGTAATTATCACTTTCTGTTTTAATTATTTCTTGCAGTTGTTCGTTTGAGTATGTTGGCAGTGAAAAAGAATTATCTGAAATTTTATTTTTAATACCAATTCCTAAGGTAGTTGTAATGTAATTATTTTGTTTTAAACGTTCAACTAATTCAAATAATAATTCATTTTTAAGTTCTGAAATTGCATAAAACTCTTGTATAAACAACTTAATAGGACTTAAACAAGACGCTTGGTTTACTTGTACTTGCTTGTATTGCTGAATATAATATTGGCATATTTCTTTTTGATAATCTAAACTAAACACCGGATGCTTTTTTAGCTTAATAAATAGAGTGTCAATTTTTTTTTGCTGAATTGTTTTTAGTAAAACCTTTATATCAATATTTAACTCATGACCTTTAATAGTTAGCGAATTGTAGTTTCCATTTATTAAAATTCCAACATGCGGTGGAGTGCGTGATGCGTGCAAAATTACAAGCCAAGTATCTTTTAACAATAAATCATGATTAAATGAATCGGTTATGTTTAATGTATAAGCACTTGAAGTAATCATTGAGTCAAAGTTAAAGAAAGATATTTGATGAAAAAAATTAAGAAAACGATAAACCTAATTTGTGACTTATTACTCCTTCTTTGAGAGAAAAAGTAGAAACTCGAATTGAAGAAAGATTAAGTTCTTTTAAAATAAAATCAATTAATAAAAATGAAATTACAATCATATCTACTCGCATTTCAATTAATCCTTTTATCTGTCGACGCTCATTTATTGTAGATTCTTTTATTTTTTTACTGATTGATAAATAATGATTTATTTTAACATCAAATTCTGTTTTACTATCATTAATTTCATCGCCAGTATTAAATTCTTGCGCTATCATATCAATAACCGAATCAAAAGCGCCAGAGGAACCTATTAACTCGGTTGGTTTGAATTTGTTTGTAGCTATAAAAAGAGGCTCTAATTCGTCTCTTAAATAATTATTGAAAGTACTTATCTCGGCGCTTGTTATAGGATCGCTTAATTTAAATTTTTCTAATAAACGCGCTGCGCCAAGCAAAAAACTTTGCTTCCAAAAGATAGAGTCTTTATCTGCTAAAATAAATTCAGTGCTTCCTCCACCAATGTCCATAATTAAAGAAACTGAATTACTCATTTTAACAGCCATTCTATTTCCATAATAAATTAAATCTGCTTCCTCATTTCCATCAATTATGGTGATAGAAATATCAGTAACTTTTTTGGCTTGATTCATAAACTCCAATCCGTTTTTTGCAGTTCTGATAGCTGATGTAGCAAAAGCATATGTATTTTCAACTTGATGTTCCTTTAAATAAATTTGATATTGCTTTAATGCTGCTATTCCTCTATTAAAAGGTACTTCAGCAATATATCCACTATTTATTGCGCCCTCTCCTAGCTTTACTGCAATTTTTGTACTGAATATTTTTTTGAAAGTATTATTTGGTTGACGTTCAGCTATCAATAAATTAAACGTATTGGTTCCTAAATCGATAATTGCAAAAACCATATATTCTATTTATTATTTATTAAAAAGATATCACTTAATTAATTAAGTATTGATATTTCTGACGTTTAAACCTTTTATCTAGTCCTCGTTTTTTTATATCTGTGCCCATATTTGAAGAAAATATTAGAGATATTTCATGTGATCCATTTTGATATTTTCTTAGCGGTGATGTAACTATATCATAACTATATAAAATTTGAAATTTTTCCTTTAAAGTATATCCTAAATGCAATGCAATAGCATCATTTAAGCGAAAGCTAAATCCTGTAATTAATTGCTGTTTAATATGAAGCCTCAAAGTGTAGTCGAATGAAAAAGGAAAACCAGAGATATACGCAGCAAGTATTGAATTTTCAAATGTGAAATCCGGATTATCTGCCCAATTAAATCCAGCAGAAACATTGTAATGAGGAACATTGGTATAAGTTCCTTTTTTTATAGAATCATTTTTATAAAATTCAAAACTTGAACTTACAACATTATTGGCACCAACTCCTACATGAAATCGATCGTTGTAATATACTAATCCAAAACTACCGTCATAGTTTCCTGTTTTATCTTCAACATATTGGTTTATAGTTTTATCTTGCTGATTTCTTAAAGTAATATTATTGCCATTAAATCTAGTACTCAAGTAATTTCCTTGAACGCCAAAAGATAATTCAGAATCTGAAAATTTTAAATGATATGCAGCCGTAAAACTGCTATTAAAATTTGCAAATGGTCCGATATCATCTTTAAAAATAAAGCCGCCCATCCCTAACCTACCTTTCCACAATCTTGAATTTAATGCTAAAGCATATGTTTTTGGCGCTCCATCAAAACCAGTCCATTGATTTCGATAATTAAGACGAAGATCTACCAAACGTTTAGTTCCACAAAATGCAGGATTATTTAATGTTTGATTGTTTCTGTAATGTGTCCACCATGGATATTGCTGGGCGTATACAAAAGCATTAAAAATTGTAAAGACAATTATGATGTATTTTCTAATCAAAATAAATAAATGAGTAACTATTAATTAGAAAAATAAGTTTTTAGTTGATTCGAACACCGTCTTTATATCTTACAATAAATCCATTATATCCTTTTGCTTTTAATTCATCACGACGTTTTACAGCATCGTCAAGAGTTTTAAAAGTGCCTGTTGTTATCTTGTACATTCCATTAATTAAATCAACATTCACATTACCTGCATTTGGAAATTTACTTTTATCGGGCTTTAAGGAATAAGCACCAATCTGAATTTTAAATGTCATACCCAACGAAGAACCTGAAGTGCTAGCAGCTGAAACTTTATTTGCTGATGACTCCACTTCTTTAGATTCGTATGTGGTCGTTGTTTTTTTTGTTACAATAGTTTTAGTTTCTGCATTTGTGTATGTTTTTACAGATTCCGTTGTAGTAGACACAGTAGCTGCAGAATTTCCATTAGTTTCGGTCGCCGGCTTATCCTCATTTTTATACTCAGTTGTTGTAACAGTGATGTTTTGATCTACATATGTCTTAGATTTTTCTGTTGGTTCAGGTGGTTTATTGTCATTAGATACGGAAGCAGTTTCATCACTGGCAACTGCACCACTGATTGTTACTGTAATTGGATTAGCTTCAACCTCTTTCTTTTCGTTATTTTCTAAATAATAAAATTTTTGAGAAAAACTAGCTTGGTTTGGCGCTTCAGAACTTGCTAAAACTTTGAATTTGATACTAAATTCCGGATCACTGGGTACAGAAACCCAAACAATTTTAGCGCGCTGATTTTCAAACGTAAAATTACCACTTTTTGAATCTACTGAAGATACTACAATTCCTGCTGGCACATCCATTTGATATTTAGCAAAACTTGATACAGTGCCTTTATTAATTTTCACTTCAATATCCGTGGAATTATCTAAACTAATTGTTGAGGGAATATTTGCATTAATACTAATTTGAGCTATGAAGGAAGAATAATTGATGAGTGCAAAAAAGATTACTATTTTTTTCATACGTAGATTTTGTTTGTGTATTATTTGCCTATTCTTGTGAGCTCTTTTTTTAAATTGATTTAACTACAACTAGTTGATGAACAATATCCTTCATCATACAAATATAATTAATTTGTTCTTAATTTAAAACTATAACATATTGAATTTGAACACAATTTAAAGTGATAAAAACAAACTAATCAATTTAGTTTGCGAAATATCAACCATAAAAATGTCGACATGGTGCATTGAATTTTCTAAATCCCCAAATCCATAAACGACTTAAAGTGTTTATTATAATCTTTAACACTTCTTCTGATTACTTCGTGCGCTTCTTCTCTGCCGTATGTTTCGGTAATTTCAACAACCGCTTCTGATTCTCCAGGAATATTTTTATAGGTTAAAAAGTAATGTCGCAAACGATTAATCAATGGTTCAGGACAATCTAAAATATCTTTCCATTTACTGTAAATTTCATCTTTTGCCATAACCGCTATAATTTTATCATCGGCTTCATTTTTATCAATCATTCTAAAGCCACCAATTGGTATCGCTTCAACAATAATATCTCCACTAGTTATGTTTCGCTCTGTTAATACACATATATCTAAAGGATCTCCATCACCAATTATACTAATGCGATTCGTTCTTTCATTTGCTCTTTCAGCAACAAATTCACCGCAATAGGTTTGAGGTATAAATCCATATAAAGCGGGAATTATATTAGAAAATTTTTGTGGTCTATCAACTTTACGATAACCAGATGCTTTATCTATTTCGTATTTAATATGATCAGCGGGAACCATTTCTATAAAAGAAGTAATTATTTCAGGAGAATTTGCTCCAATTGAAATGCCATGCCATGGATGCGCTTTGTGAAGTTGTACTTTCATATTAAAAATTGATTTTATTTAAAAAACTTATTAAACAACCAATAAAATAATAACAATCCTGCTACAGACAAAATTAACAATAGTATAAATTGATTACTGCTTGGAATTATATTTCTGTTTTCTACTTTGTTTTGGTTACTTTTCAAGAGTTTATGTAAACCCAAATGGGTATCTAAATAACGTAATTCATCGTCGAATGATATGCCAGTTGTTTCTGCAAAAAAATCCTCCTTTATATTTTTTATATACTTTCTGCTTCGGCTACAAAAATCTAATTTAGCGTTATCAACCTGATAATAGTTTGTATATATAATCCACTCATCCCCTACTCTCAATTCTAATTTACAAACATCTTCATCATTAAATAAAATTTTAAAATCCTGAGATATAATACCTTTATATAAATTTGAAATAGTAAAGATAGCTTCACTATTGGTTTTATTAAGCTTAATAGATTTTAAAGATCCTTTAAAAATGATGTCGTATTTAGCAATTTCTTTATCAGATAATGAACTTAATGGACATTGACAGGCAATTGATAATTTGCAAGTCAATATTAAAAGGAATATGAATTTGTATCTCATGATTTTTTTGAATTGGTAACCTAAGCAATTAAGAAGTTATATGTAAAGACACTATTTTATTTTAAACGTTCATTGTTTTTACAAATTGTAAAGTGGCTTCTAATTCCTGGTACATGATTTTATCTTCCTTAATAAATGGAATTAATTTTCTGAAATCAGCTAATAAGTTTTCAATTTTTGGAGAGGATTTTAACGGTCTTCTAAATTCAATTGCTTGAGATGCATTTAATAATTCGATGGCCAATAATTTTTCTACATTTTCAATTACTTTAAAGCATTTAGTTGCTGCGTTAGCACCCATACTAACATGATCTTCTTGACCGTTACTCGAAACAATGCTATCAATACTTGCCGGAGTGCACAGTTGCTTATTTTGACTTACAATACTTGCGGCAGTATATTGAGGAATCATAAAACCAGAATTTAAACCTGGTTTGGCTACTAAAAATGGTGGTAAATTGCGAACACCAGAAATTAATTGATATACGCGCCTTTCAGAAATACTACCTAATTCGGCGATTGCAATTGCTAAAAAATCAAATGAAATTGCTAATGGTTGCCCGTGAAAATTACCACCGCTTATAATTTCATCATCTTCAGGAAACACGGTTGGATTATCGGTTACCGAATTAATTTCAGTTTCAAATACTGAATTTACATAAGCAGTTGCATCTTTTGTTGCACCATGAACCTGAGGAATACAACGGAAAGAATATGGATCCTGAACTTGAACTTTTGCTTGAGCTAAAATTTCACTCCCTGCTAAGTTTTCACGAATTGCTCGTGCAGTTTGTAACTGGCCTTTGTGAGGACGAATAATATGAATGTTATCTTTAAAAGGTTCGCTTCGTCCATCAAAAGCATCTAATGAAATAGCTCCAATTAAATCTGCCAAGGTGTTTAATCTATTTGATTTTAATAAGCACCAAACCCCATAAGCGCTCATAAATTGTGTACCATTTAATAATGCTAAGCCTTCTTTTGATTTTAAGGTAATAGGTTCTAAACCTAATTGTTTTAAAACAACTGCTGCCTGACATTTATTTCCTTGGTAATTAACTTCGCCCATTCCTAATAATGGTAAAGATAAATGTGCTAATGGAGATAAATCACCTGACGCGCCCAATGAACCTTGTTCATATACAATGGGATAAACTTTATGATTATATAAATCGATCAAACGTTCAAGTGTTTGTAATTGTACCGCACTTTTTCCGTAGGATAAAGCTTGTACTTTTAATAATAACATTAGTCGAACGATTTCCAAAGGCACCTCATCTCCCATCCCACAAGCATGAGACATTACTAAATTAGTTTGTAATTGCTCTAATTCATTATCAGGAATAATTACATTACATAAAGAGCCAAAACCTGTATTGATACCGTAAATGGGTGCTTTTTGAGAAGCCATTTTCTTATCCAAATACTGGCGGCAAGCTACAATATTTTGTTTCGCCTTATCTGATAAAACTAAAGTTGCGTTTGAATCTAAAATATATTGAATATCCTTTAAAGTAAATAGTTTGTCAGTCGAAATTGAAAATGTCATAATTATTAATAGTGTTAATTATCGTTGTTCGCTTGTAGCGTTGTCTTTATTAGTATTATTTAAGTTAAAGACAATAGGATATTTTGTTTTATATCTAATTAGCTTTCCATCTTTTTTACCTGGTTTCCATTTGGTTTCACGCATAATTCGAATGGCCTCTTTAGTGCATAAATGATTAAATTCTTTTTCTGCAACTATATTACTTAATGTGCCGTTTGGCTCTACAATAAAACTTAAAATTACAGTCCCTTGTAAATTCTGACGAATGGCTAAATCTGGATATTCTAAATTTGATAAAATAAATTCACCAAGAGCTTCCTCTCCTTTATAATATTCAGGTGATGAATCTGCTCTTGAATAAACCACAAAACTTGTATCAAACAAACTTAGTTCTTTATGAATTGCAAATCCTCTTGTTTTTGTGATTTTTTTATAAGAATCTACATTAAATTTAAACATTAAAAAACTTTTGGAAGAAACATTAACGTTGCCAATTGTGGCTGGAATAAACATAAAGAAACGCAATAAACGTTTAGCTTCTGCTTTTAGCTCTTCATTGTAATCTTGTTTAAACTCAATGTCCTTAATTGTTCCATTTGCAGAAACTGTAAAATAAATAGCTATATCCTGATTTATATTTTTTTTTAATGCAATTGCTGGATAAATTACCTGAGATTGATAAACGTAATCAACATCTAATTGACTTCCCATCGGTAGAGCTGGTTTGTCCACTATAGTTTCTATTTTTTCTTGAGAAAATAGAAACGAAGTAATAAAAGTAAATACTACTAAAATGTATTTCATTTTTTTTGTGCAATTAAAAACCTTTGCTTACCACTCATATCATTTAAAACTTCTGTAAAATTAAATATTTTACTGGCATTTGCATAGTTTATTACATCTATTGCATATAATGGATTTAACTCGAAATATAAGAAACCATTATCCTCTAGAT
>JAIOZA010000019.1 GCA_021740825.1 Bacteroidia bacterium
CAGAAGTAAAACCTAATCATGTATACACGATTCCGCCAAATAATAAATTAATAATTAAAGATGGTATTTTATTATTATCAAAGATTACTGAAAGCCGCAGCAAAAGTGTATTAATAAATACCTTTTTTAATTCGTTAGCGCAAGACCAAGCAAAAAATGCCATCGGTATTATTCTTTCAGGAAATGGAAATGATGGAACAGAAGGACTAGGAAAAATAAAATTAGCAGGCGGACTTACTTTGGTGCAGGACTTAAAAACGGCAAAATTTAAAGCGATGCCTGAAAATGTTATAAAAGCAAAGGCTTATGATGCTATTTTAAAACCAACGCAAATGCCTGCATACATTTTAAATTACAAACCCAAAATAGTTAGTACTAGTCTAAACAAAGTAGAACAAACTGCTCCAACTGAAAATCAACTTAAAACCATCTTTCATCTCATACATCATCAAACGGGTTACGACTTTTCAAGATATAAAATAAATACCATTCTTCGGCGAATACAAAAGCGGACTTCTATTCATCAAATTTTTAATATAGAAGACTATATTTTATTTCTAAAAAATAATCCAACAGAAATTGAGGAATTATTTAATGATTTTTTAATTGGAGTTACTACATTTTTTAGAGACAAGGAGGTTTTTGACACAATTACAACCAAAGTTATCACACACTTAATAGCTAATTCGCAAGAAAAAAATGAACTGCGAATATGGGTTTGTGGATGCTCTACTGGAGAAGAAGCATACTCGCTAGCAATACTACTTAAAGAAGTGTTAGACAAAAAAAAATTAAACATAAAAGTTACCATTTTTACCACAGATATAGATAAAAAAGCCATTAAAATTGCAAGGGCCGGTTTTTATCCATTTAATAGCACTACTAATATTTCACCAGAACGATTGCTCAAACATTTTGTTATTAAAGAAAATGGTTATCAACTAAAAAAAGAAATTCGTGAAATGGTTATTTTTGCCATTCACAATGTTATTAACGATCCTCCTTTTTCAAAATTAGACATGATTACCTGTCGTAATCTGCTCATTTATTTAAGCAGTGAATTGCAAAAAAATATTATTCCCATTTTTCATTATAGTTTAAATAAAAATGGTATACTGATACTAGGAACATCTGAAAGTATCGGGGAATATGGAAATTCATTTTCTGTATTTGATTCCAAAATAAAAATATATACTAAAAAAACCGACAACATTCAGCGCAAGTATAATACACTGCATGATTTAACATATAATAGAAATGAGTATACAAATACAGGAATTAATAATACAATGATTGACAAAAAAATAAATATCTCCTTACTGACAGAAAAAATTTTATTAGATAACTACGCACCTCCTTCGGTTATTATCGACAAAAAAAATAAAGCACTCTACTTTACAGGCAACACGAGCCAATATTTAGAAGTTCCCATTGGTGAAGCTAATTTAAATATATTAGAGTTTGCTAAACGAGGATTAAAATTAAATTTGGAAGCTGCTATTAAAAAAGCCAGAGCCACTAATGCCATCGTAGAAACAAATAATATTGATATAAAAGTTAACAATCATTATCAAACTATTAATTTAATTGTAAAACCAATTTTATTAAAGGAAAAAGATTTAGGAGTATTAATGATAATTTTTGAAACTGCCGACCGTACAAAAAGTATTGCACTACAAAGTGAGAGTAAACCAAATGCAAGTAAAAAAATAAA
Source organism: Bacteroidia bacterium (assembly GCA_021740825.1). Taxonomy (GTDB): domain Bacteria; phylum Bacteroidota; class Bacteroidia; order B-17B0; family Aurantibacillaceae; genus UBA4416. Next base: position 1,715 of record JAIOZA010000019.1, read on the forward strand.
CCCAAGTTCACTAGAAAAAGAGCTAGAAATAACCCGTAATAATCTTCAGACTGTTATTGATGAATTAAAAAATACTAACGAAGATCTTCAAATTACAAATGAAGAATTTCAATCATCAAACGAAGAATTGCAAAGCACCAACGAAGAGTTAGAAACGTCACGCGAAGAATTGCAATCTGTGAATGAAGAATTAATAACGGTAAACACAGAACTATCTACAAAAATTGAACAATTATCTCAAGCTAATGATGACCTGGACAACTTATTATCAAGTATAGAAATTGCAACTGTATTTTTAGATAGAAACCTTAATATTAAACGATTTACGCCAGCAGCCACAAAAATATTTAATTTAATTCCTACAGATATTGATAGACCAGTTACCCATTTGACAGGTAACCTTCTTTACAAAGGACTTGCCACAGATGTAATACATGCGCTAAAAACACTGGCAACAAAAGCAGCCGAAGTGCAAGCAATTGATGGAACTTGGTATAATATGCGCATAGTACCATACAGAACAGCCGAAAATATAATTGAAGGCGTGCTTGTAACATTTATTGACATTACTGACCAGAAAAAAAATGAATACAAATTAAAAAAGGTAAACGAGTCTTTAAATATGATTTTAGAGCGTTTACCAATTGTGCCCTACATTTGCTTAACAATACCAAAATTAAACATCACTTATGTTGGTAAAAACTCTGAAAAAGTGATGGGATTTTTACCAGAACAATTTACAAAAAAAACAACATTTTGGTTTGGCCGCATTCATCCATCAGATAAAAAGAAAATAACCACTTCCTTTTTAAATATTGCAAAAAAAGGAACTTTAGAAGTACCATTTAGATGGAAATGTTCAGACGGCAAATACAAACATTTTGTTAATTACATTACGTATGTAATTTCAGAAAATAAAAATGAAAATTACATTGTAGGTGTTTGGCAAGAAAAATAAAAATTAAAAATTTAATATACATGGCTAACCTAAATGTAAGCACAAATAATTTAAAATTGCTACGAACAAAAGCTGCAAAACGATTAGAACATAATAGAAAAAATGCAGATTTTATGACTATTGCAAACAATGATGAGGAAGTAGATTTATATAAATTAGAACTAGAAATACAAAATGAGGAATTATTAGAAACTCAAAATAAATTACACAAAACAATTGCCGAGTATACTACCCTTTTTAACAATGCGCCCATTGGGTACATCATATTAGATAATACTGGAATTATAAAAAAAGCAAATGCAACTGCTATTAAATTATTAGGCGTAACTGCTAAACAACTTCATCAAAAATATTTTTCTACATTTATTAAACATAAATCATGTCAAGATAGATTTTATATATATAAAAATTTAGCCATTGAAACTGGAAACAGGCATCAATTTGAATGTAAATTAGTGCAAAATAAGCAAAATGGATTTGACGCATTAATAGAAAGCATTGCAGTAAATAATGCAGAAGAGCAGGAAATACTGTGTACTATTATTGATATAACAAAGCAAAAGGAGCAAGAAAAAGCGCTGAAGGATGCTTTAACAAAAGAAAAGCTAGTTACAGAGTTAAAATCACAATTTATAAGTATTGCCTCGCACGAATTTAGAACTCCTTTAGTTACTATTTTAACATCTACTGAACTGATAGAAAAGTATAATACACTCAACGATCAAGAAAAAAAACAAAGGCATTTACAAAAAATAAGCACTTCTGTTGCAAGAATTAAAGATATTTTAACTGATTTTTTAACGGCAGAACAACTTGAAAAAGGAGAAAAAAGTAACAATCCAACATCACTAAATATCGTTACATTTATTAAAACCATCATTGATGAAATTAATATATTGTATGATACTACAAACATAGAGTATTTGCATAAAGGTAAAAATAGCACAGTTTACATTGACGAACATTTGCTTAAAACCTGCATTACTAATTTAATTGTAAATGCTATCAAATATTCGCCGCAAAGCACTCCAATTTCTATAACAACAATTAATACAAATAGTAAAACATTTAGTATTAAAATAAATGATGAAGGAATAGGAATACCAAAAATTAACCAGAATCAAATTTTTGAAAAATTTTATAGAGGTAACAATGCAGGCAATATCAATGGCACAGGTCTTGGTTTGCATATAACAAAAAACCTTATGCATTTAATGGGCGGTAATTTATTTTTTACCAGCAAAGAAAATAAAGGAACTACATTTACACTTACATTCACTAAATCTTAATACCTATTATTTAGTTCATTTTATTTTAAGTATTGATTGCTCTTCATCAACTTCATAAATGGTTTCCATAAGTTCATGTGTATATAATTTAATTTTAGCTTCATCATAGTGCGGTTTTTCAAGTTCCTTAATGATGGCAGAGATGCGATAGGTAGCCACTGCATACAATTTATCAATATTTTGACTATGGGGTTTTATAATAGCACGATGTTTACCAAAAACTAATTGATCTAAATTATAGTTTGCTACTAAAGCTTTATCAATAGTTTTAGAAAGCTCCCATGCATAACTAATTTGGTTTTTTTGCGACTTGTTTTCAGCATTAGTAATAATATAACTGTACTTTAAAATTTGCTCATTATAATGATGAATTGAATCGTAAATGGAATGCGCCGTTTTATATAAGTAACTTTCCAATAACTTGGCGTCAATCATTTTAATGCCGCATTCAGGACAAAAATCAAGTGTTACACTCATTTTATCTTTATGCAAAGGACAAGAATAGTCTGTACACAAATTTGAATCATATTCAGGCGCAGAACTTTCAGAACTATCTTTACAAGTAAACACTAATAAAAAGATTGGTGCAATTAAAATGAATTTTAAAATTATAAAAGGTTTCATAGGTCTAATGTATTTATTACATACAAATAAAATTTTAAAAAACTAATATCACAATTAAATACATCTACAAGCCATATGATACTCCTTACGCGTACTTAAAACAATACAAACATTACTACCTCGTAATAATCATTAGATAAACTGCTACTCATCATTTATATAAAACATCACACGATATAATTTTGCCATTATAAATAATTGTTAAACCATAAAAAAACAAAAAACATGTCATTATTAGTAAAAAAAAACGGAAATCTGTTTCCAAATTTAGTCAGTGATTTTTTTGACACTGATGTTGTTGTAAGACCAAGTCTATTTGATTTAAGCGGAGGATTAATGAGTGGCTTAAATGCAAATTTACCATCTGCTAATATTAGCGAAGATGAGAAAGCCTTTAAAATAGAATTAGCTGCTCCAGGCTTAGAAAAAAAAGATTTTAAAGTAGAAACAGACAATGGGACTTTAACGATAAGCTCAGAAAAACAAAAAGAAGAAAAAGAAGAACGAGAAAATTACAGAAGAAGAGAATTTTCGTTTAGTAGTTTTAGCAGATCCTTTCAATTACCAAACAATTCAGTTCCAGAAAAAATTGAAGCCAAATATGAAGGAGGAATACTAAAATTAACATTACCAAAAAAAGAAATCACTCCAACAAAACAAAAAAAAGAAATAAAAGTAGCTTAATCCTTAAAAGCTTCATTAAAACTGGCCTACTTAAGACTTAAGGAGGCCAGTTTTATTTAGAGAATTTACATAGTATCGCCATCATCATTTAATATATCTAAAATTAAACTTCGAAAAATAAGACCTGGAACTAAATATAAAAATAAGGCCTTGCTTAAAATCATTAAAAAAATATATAGAATCATTTTATTACACTTTTTCAAAAATTAACTTAGTTAGAAATACAAAACTCGCAGTATGAAAAAGGTAGGACGATATAAAACACCACTTAGCAATATAAAAATACAATTTATTGTGTCCTTAGCAATTGTTACGATAATTACAACTTTACTTTCAAATACTAAGGTAAATTCAAATGAACATATAATTACTAACTATCTGGAAATGCATGGTGTAATAAAGCAAGCCATCGAATTTGAAAAAGCTGATAAAAACCTTATTGATAGTGCCAAAATAACTATCTACAATTCTAGTAAAAAACCAATAGAACATGTTTACTCTAATAAAAATGGAGTATGCTTTTTTAAATTACCATTAAATCACTCATTTACAATAGAAATATCAAAAAATGGATTTATACCAAAAATACTAAATGTAGATACTAGAATAAATGAAACAGCACTAAAGCGCTATCACCTATTTTTTGATACCGAAATGTTTGAAGCTATAAGTGAATTAAACGTTAGTATATTAAATAACTCCATTGCAGATATTAAATATAATTCCAAACTAAAAAATTTTGATTATAACTATGAATATGCAAACGACATCAATGAGAAAATTAAAAAACTATATTATGAGTATTATAGCTACAAAAAAGATGTTTATATAAAGAAAAAACATTATAAAAAATTAAAAACTATTCAAGCACAATAAAAAATTACGTCGTACAACAAACAAGCGTTTTTAAAATTAAACTATTTCATTGAAAACGATTAAAAAAACTATCAAAAAGAAGATTGTTTTTTGAAATGCAAGTCCTTACACAATGTTAAAAATAAATGAAACAAAACATAAATTAACCAGTCATTAAAACATTTACAATGAAACAATTAAAAACTAATCTTCGACTACTTGAAAAATTTATTCAAAAATTAAGCAAAGGATACTACCCTAGTTTTAATGAATATAAGGCAGATAGGAGTAAACAAACCGAAATTAATGATCATACTTTACAAATTGAAAATAATGAACATTTAAATGCAAAAAAAACAAAAAGAAAATATGTCAAAAAATAAATTATTAATTACAAAATAAAAGCACTGAAAATAGCTAACTGACCAAATAAAAATGAGTTTATAAATAAACTGCACTATTCATATGTGCCATAAATACTTCGCCGAAAATTTTGTAAAACATATAAATTACAATTACTATGGAAACACTAAAAAAAGTACTGCAAGGCCAATATACAAATACCACAAACATCAGCATCAAGGTTGGAATGTATACCGCCATTGGTTTAATACTGTATTTTATGACAATGAGAGTGCTAAATCTCTATCATAATTTAGCGCTTCACTACCTCAATATTATTGTATTGTGCATGGGATTACGTTTTACTATAAAAAGAATAGCACAAATTAATGGAAACATAAATTATTTTGAAGGATTAAAATCAGGCATAATCGTGTCGATAGTATCTGTAATAACATTTAACCTATTTATGCTCATATATACAACCGTACTAGATAGACCATTCTTTTCCTTCTTAAAAGAAAATATATCATTTGGTAATTTATTTTCAGGTGAATCAACCGTAATTGGACTACTAGGCATAATAGCTATAGAAGGACTAAGCAGCGGATTTATAATGACATTCATTTTAATGCAATACTACAAATCTGAAAATTCAGAAACAGAATAATTGATTGACGATAAAAAAATTAATTGGTGTTAATAACTATTAGTGTTTAAGTTGCAATAAATCACAACTGATAGTGCTTTCAAACATAAAAACTAAAAGGTTCTAGCAATACTTTTGATCATATGCAGAAGTTACAATAGATATGGCTAACGACACTACCATCCAAATCATCAAACAGAAAAATAAACCTGATTTAGATGGTCTTTTAATGAGCGTAGGTGAAGCGTTTATTAGTTTAAATAAAGCTTGGAAATGTACTTATGTAAATGATTGGGCCACAAAATTACTGCAGAAAAATAGAAGAGAAATTATTGGGAAAATAATTTGGGAAATTTTTCCTGAACTCACAGATGAAGCTACAAAAAATGAATTTGTAAATGCAATGTCAAAACGTACATCTATGTCTGTTCAGGTTCAAGATTCAACTTCAAAAAAATGGCTAAAAATAAATGTAATTCCACACGATAACGGTATTGATGTATTTTATACAGATATTACAAAAAGTAAACTATCAGACATTGCCAAGGCGCAAATAGAAAAGCGCTTTGTAAAAGCTTTCGAATCTTGCCCTATCCCACTATCAATATCACGCCAATCTGATGATTGTATTGTTGATGCTAATGATAGTTTTTTAGAGCTATTTGAATTCAGTAAAAAGGAAGTTGTTGGAAGTACGCTTAACTTGCTAAAATTATATAGCTGTGTGCAAGATAATAGCGTTGAAATAATAAACTGCTTAGGTAAGGAGGATACCTTTAATAAACATGAACTTGTATTATATTCAAAAAACCGTAAACCAATACACTTAATCTTTTCAACAGAACTAATACAAATTGATGGAGAAGATCACATCTTATCCACTTACATTGATTTAACGGAAAAATTAAAATCTCAAAAAATTATTGCAGAAAGTGAAGAGTGGTTTAGGAGCATTGCAGATAATTCGCCAGTTATGATTTGGGGATCTGACAATAATCAATCATTAAATTACGTAAATAGCACCTGGACTGACTTTACAGGAAGAACAACTAAACAAATAATAGAGAGCGATTGGGCGAAAGTTATACATCCGGATGATTTAGACAATTTTCAAAAAATATACAGCAAAGCCTTTGATTTACGAAAGTCATTTAAAAGAGAATACAGATTAAAACGAACAGATGGAAAATACAGATGGGTTTACGATTATGCAAAACCAATTTTAATGCCCGATGGATCTTTTAAAGGATACATCGGTTCGTGCACGGATATTCATACCAGAAGAACTTTAAATACAAAACTTGAAAACTTAGTAAAAGAAAGAACATTAGAATTAATGCAATCCTTAGAGAAAGAAAAATCACTAAATGAAGCAAAATCTCGATTTGTTTCCATGGCTTCACATGAATTTCGCACTCCTTTAAGCTCCATTTTATCAAGTGTATTTTTAGTTGAGAAATATACAGATTTAATAGAGAAATCTAATGAAACAAGTTATTTACAAAACAGAGAAAAACATATCTCCCGAATAAAAAAATCCATCAATCACCTTACTGAAATACTTAATGATTTTCTGTCTTTAGATAAACTCGATCAAGGAAAAATTGAAGCTAAACAAGAAGAATTTAATCTGCATATTTTTACAGAGGAATTGATTGAAGAAATAAAAGGAATATTAAAATATGGACAATACATTACTTACAAACATCTTGGAGATAGTTTAGTATTTCAAGATAAAAAAATTTTAAAAAACATATATCTCAATTTACTCTCAAATGCCATAAAATATTCTCAAGAAGAAAAAGAAATTGTTTTGGAAGTAGAAGTTTCTAAAAAGAAAGTAATTTTAAGAATTGAGGATAAAGGAATTGGGATTCCACTAGAAGACCAAAACAACTTATTTACGAAATTTTTTAGAGCTGGAAATGCCTTAAATATTGAAGGGACTGGGCTAGGATTGAATATAGTGAAGCGATATGTAGAATTAATTGGAGGAACAATATCATTTTCAAGTGTCATTGATGAAGGAACAGAATTTACAGTTCAATTTCCAAGAAATACAAATTAAGAAATTTAATAGTATCATAAATACTTAAAGCCATTTAGTAGTATCAAAAAATTACTATTAGAAGATTAACATTTTTCCTTAACATAACTTCCCGGTGCAGATTCTACTACTTTGTAATTACTATTTCCCGCATCAACGGGTGCAGTAACTTCCTCGCCTGAAAATGAAATCAGTTTATCTCTCCAATATGGCCACCAACTTCCCTTTATATATTGCGAAGAACTTTTCCACACTTCAAATCCATCGCCTAACTTTCCATTGATATAATATCCGTACTTACTATTTGCAGGAGGATTTAAAGCTCCCATAACATGTCCAGATTCACCTAGAATAAACTCAACATCTCCATTAACCAGTTCGGTAGTAGTAAATGTTGTAATTGCTGGCGAAATATTATCATCTTTTAAACCGATTACAAATACTGGAAAATTAATTTCATTAATATCAATGGCAGTATTGGATATTTTTAAGGCATTTTTGCGACTTAATCTATTTTCAAGAATAATTTGCTTCATATAATATACGTACATGTCCGCTGGAAGATTTGTATTATCATTTGTCCAATAAATCACATCAAAAACAGACGGCTTTTTTCCCATCAAGTAATTATGAATTACATATTTCCAAATTAAATCATTTGGACGAATTAAATTAAAGGCTGTTTCCATATCATGACCATTTAAAACACCATGATGAAGTAACTCGCCTCTTTCCAACTTGCGAATTAACGCTCCATCAATTACATCACCCATAGGTCCAATATCTGTAAAATCAATCATTGACGCTAAAAACGATGCTGAACAAATAGGATTAGCATTTTTGTTTTTAGCCAAAATAGCACAAGCAATACTTAATAAAGTGCCTCCCAAACAATAACCTAATGTGTTTATTTTATTTACATGACAAACCTCTTGTATAACTTCAATCGCTTTTAAAGCGCCTTTGCTAACATAATCATCTAATGAAAAATTACTAACTCCTTGTTTTGGATTTCGCCATGAAATCATAAAAACCGTTATGCCATTTTCCACTAAAAATTTTACGAAAGAATTACTTTGTTGTAAATCCAATATATAAAATTTATTTATCCATGGCGGAATAATTAATAAAGGCACCTCATAAATTGACTTTGTAATAGGAGAATATTGTATTAACTGAATTAATTCATTTTGGTAAATTACAAAACCTGGCGTTATAGCTAAATTCTTCCCCACAGCAAATGCGTTCTCATCTGTCTGAGTAACTCTTCCTTTGCCTAAATCTTGAACAAGGTTATTTAAACCTTCAAATAAACTATTTCCATTAGTTTCGATGGCTAGCTTTAAAACTTCAGGATTTGTAAAAATAAAATTTGTTGGCGAAAATGCGTTGACATATTGCCCAGTATAAAAATTAAGTTTCTTCTTTATTTTATCATCAATTTTTATTTCATCCATAACCTTTTTAATGACGTTGGAATAAAATAAATAATTTTGTTTTAAAAAATTAAAATAGGGATTGGTCGTCCACTCACGATCAGAAAATCTCTTGTCGCCTTTTTGCGGTTCAATTGTATTTATAAAAAATTCTGATGAAGGACTAATAAAAATTTGTCGCCACAGTGCTTGTTGGGTAACAAGAAAATCAAGATTACAATTAAAAATTTTTACCACATCAGAAGGATGCACCATTATTTTAGTGACTAAATCTGAATAAGTTGAAGAAATATCCCTAACATCATGATGATAACCAGAGACATTTTTGAGGTAATTATGCAAAACTCGTTGACTCGCAAGCACAAAAGAATTTGCTACATCACCTATACTGAAATAGGTTTTTTTTTGCATATTTATTTATATTATACCAAAATAATTTAAAAAGTATTAGTTACATCTTCATAATAGTAATAATCATCAATTTCAACTTTAGATTCAATTTGCTTTCCATGGTTTACATCCAGCAATTCAATCTGCTCTAACCAATCTTTCATCCAATAATCATTTAATTGTAAATTGATAAGTTCAAAAGGACAATTAACTTTAGCTGCTATGGCATATTTGCTTGCGCTGCCGCCTGACTCATTATAATGTATTGATTCTGTATTGTTTGTTGTTTCTATATAATCTTCTAAAATACGATGTGAGGATTCGACAAACGCAGTAATTGTACTATTTAATATTTTTCGATCTTCAGGATAAGTAAATTCAATTAAATTAATGATGTTATCAATTTTATGCTTAAACTGATTATTCAGAACAACTTTTTTATTAAAAATACCTGCTAATGAATTGTCAATATCAACTTTTGAAATTAAATTACTATCATCAACTGCAGCAGCAGAGCCAAATATAGTTTCAGATTTATATGATAACGCTAAATTATTCATGATTTTTTAAATTTAAATTATTTATTAAGCCACTACAGGAATGATTGCTCGCTTTTTATTTTCGTAAGCAAATGGCTCTTTACTTTTTTTATCATCCGCTGCAAATGTTGTTTCTGGTTTTTCTATGGCACCTTTCCACCATTTTTGATTTTGCTTCATCAACATATTCAATTGATTATGCATTTCCTCAAACAAACTTTTTTCTGAATCCAATGCAAAATTAAACTGCTTATTATATACTTCAGAAATGGTCGTTAAAATTTTTCTTGATGACTCCACTCTTCTATCAAAGGTATCTTTGTATTCCTTATTGATAATATCCCAATCGTTTGCACTATTATTAATTTGATTTGAATACGTATTAAAAAAATGTTGATTTGATTCCACTAACTGCTTATACATTTTATCAAATGCTGAGAATAGATGAGTTGAATTATTAATACCAGAAAAATTACTAGCGGGATTCCAAAACAACTTAGAAAAATTACCAGACAACATATTGTCATTGGAAAAAGAATTACCATTCCAATTTTTATTATTACCTAATGTGGAATTTAACAAATTACTATAAAAGCCAGAAGCCAAGTTAATTTGTTTATTATAAATCTCCATCATTGCATTATTTGCCTCAGTAAACCATTTCTCTGTCACATTTGCATGATCGGTAACCGCACCATTACTTTTTGTTGTTTCCATATTTATTAGTTTTTATTTTTTACAAATTTACCTTGACTGATAGAAAAAATGTATAAGCGCCATCATATTACGCGGTGAGGCTTTGCAAATTATTTTTTTTAGTAACAACTTCAAAATTTCGCTTTCCCAATATCAATTCAAGTTCTTCTATATTTATTACTTCGTTTTGAAGTAAATATTCAGCTAACTTTTTCAACTTATCTAAATGGTCATTTATAATTAGTTTAGCGCGTTCATGTGCTTCATTTGTTAACCTTCGAACTTCCAAATCAATCAATTCAGCTGTCGCTTCGCTGTACGGTTTTTGAAAATCTTGTGATAATCCTTCTGAATCATAAAAACTAACATTGCCTATTATTTTACTTAAACCAAAATTAGCTACCATTACATAAGCTTGTTTAGTTACTTTTTCAAGGTCGTCTAGCGCGCCCGATGACGCTTCATTAAAAATAATTTCCTCAGCTGTTCTTCCACCTAAGTCTACACATAAATTATCAATCAATTGCGAATACGTATATATTTGCCTTTCTTCAGGTAAATATTGCGCCGCACCTAACGATTGGCCTCTAGGAATAATAGACACTTTAACTAATTGCTCGGTATTTTTTAACATCCAACTTACCAACGCATGACCTGCTTCATGGTAGGCTATCACTTTTTTTTCATCAGGAGAAATCAACTTACTCTTTTTCTCTAATCCTCTCACAATCCTATCAATTGCTTCAATAAAATCATCAACATCAACACTGTTTTTTTTACTTCTTGCAGCAATTAACGCTGCTTCATTACAAGAATTTGCAATATCAGCGCCAGAAAAACCTGGAGTTTGAGAAACGATATAATCTAAATCAATTGCCTTATCTAAAATAAGTGGCTTCATGTGAACTTTATAGATTGCTTCGCGCTCTCGTTTATTTGGTAATTCAAGAAAAATATGCCGATCAAATCGACCTGGTCTTAAAAGTGCAGAATCTAAAATATCCGGGCGATTAGTAGCCGCAATTACCATAACATTTGTATTAACATCAAAGCCATCCATTTCTGCTAATAATTGATTTAGTGTGCTTTCACGCTCATCATTGGTTTGTACAGACACGGCAGCACCTCTAATTCTACCTATCGAATCAATTTCATCAATAAATACTATACTAGGAGCACTTTGCTTTGCCTTATCAAACAAATCGCGAACACGAGCTGCACCAACCCCAACAAACATTTCAACAAACTCTGAACCAGATAAAGAAAAAAATGGAACACCTGCTTCACCTGCAACTGCTTTGGCCATATATGTTTTTCCAGTTCCAGGCGGACCTAATAGCAAAACACCTTTTGGAATCTTTGCGCCTAATCTGGTAAAGTGCTCTGGAAATTTTAAAAACTCAACAATTTCCATTACTTCAATTTTAGCCTCGTCGTAACCAGCTATATCTTTAAACGTAATTGAACTTAACTTTCCTATCTCATATTTTGCAGGTTTTGATTTAGTAAAATCAAAAATAGAACCTCCAATACCTTTTCCAACTGAATTCATCCTTTTCCAAAAAGAAAAAAAGATAATTAGCAGACTTATTGGAAAAATCCAAGTTAAAAGATTTGACCACCAACTGTCCCTCTTAACATATACTTCGTTTATTTTTTCCTTATCCGAAAAGTTTGCCTGAGCATCTTTTAACTGTTGCTCAAAAAAATCAATAGAACCTATTGTAAAATAAAAATGTGGTTTCGCTAAAATTAAAATTTCTTGAGAAGGCAGCACACTCTTAAATTTTTCCTTACTCAAACTTTCCTTTTTAATAAAAACTTCTACCAACTCTTGATTAACAATACGAATTTTTTCAACATCTCGGGTAAACAACATGTCATTTTTGAAATTTACCCATGATGTTTCTTGAGTTTGATAAATTGGCTTAGAGAAAAAGTAAATACCTAATCCAATTAAAATAACAAGATAAAACCAATTACTAGAAATGTTTGGGAATTTACTTTTGGTTATTTCTTGTTTAGATGTATCGTCTTTATTAGCATTTTCAGTCATGAATTATGTGTTAAAAAATAAATTATTTCATTACTCATGCTTTTAAAATGTAATGCTTTAAACCGTGTATTGAAAAATAGTATAAGGCAAAGTATTACCCCAGCAAAAAACTAAAAAAGAAAACAAACTTCACTTTAAATTAATTATAAAAAAACAATGACCATAAATTAGTTTTAGAGAATAAAACCATGGAAAATTACTCTAGTAATTAATTTTAAAAAACTTTCACAGCGGCTTTAGTAGTATGATGAAATGCCATCAATGGAACTTCAGAATGATAAGCCATGTGTTTAGTGACGCTTTTACCAAAAAGTTTATCAAAAAAACCACGCTGATGCGTAGACATAACTAAAATATTGGTCGAGTCATTATCAATATATTCTTCTAAGGCATCTTCCACATTATCACCCTCATAAATTTGAAACGACATGTTGTTATATTGAATTTTGTGATTGACATCATCCATAAATGTTTTCATTAAGTCCTTTTCAAATATTTGTGAATTTGCTTTATCAGTTACATGCAAAATTTCAACTTGAGCGTTAAATAATTTTGCAATTTCTACTACTTTTTTTAAAGCATAAACATCGCTGTAATTGTAAGCTGTTGCATAAGTGATTTTCTTGATATCTTTAAATGTTGCTTCAGCGGGCACAGCCATTACTGGACAAGTAGATTTTTCAATAACTTTAGCAGCCACGCTACCAAAAATTGCACCTAAAAAATCAGTTTGCCCTTTTGTACCCATAATAACAAGATCCACATTTTTTATCTGAATAGTATTTAAAATAGCTTCTAGTGGCGAATCTTCAACGCTCAAACATTCATAAGCAATCTTTCCGGCATAAGCTATTTTTAGCGAAGCTTCCCTTAACTGATTATTTGAATCTTCTGAGGCTCTATTAACTTCTTCTCTAGTAAAATCTAAAGGGACAGCTGGATTTGAATAATCAATGTGGTAAGCGTGTAATAAAATAATTTTGTCATTTTCTTTTTTTGCTAATTCAATAGCATAATATAAGGCATTATCCGCGTTATCAGAAAAATCGGTTGGTACTAGTATAGTTTTCATATGTAGATGTTTATTTTTTTTAATTGTCATATGGTATACGCCATGTATCTTCATTTGTGTTTGTGCGTTCAGGCACATGGCTATTTCATATGTAGATATATATTGTTTTTTATTGTCATATGTTATACGCCATTTATCTTCATTGGTGTTTGTGTGTTTCGGCACATGGCTATTTCATATGTAGATATTTATTGTTTTTTTAATTGTCATATGGTATAACCATGTTATCTTCATTTGTATTTGTGCTGCTCGCAACATGGTTATTTCATATATAAATTATTATTGATTTTTAATTGCCATAAGGTTAATTATCGCATCTGTTACTTTAAGCAGATTTACAAAATAGAGTTAAAAATCATCTTCATAATCGCCACTACCTTCATTTTTAATGACTGCAGGCTTATTGTAATTTGCATGCCCATTGCTTTGAAAATTACCTGAACTAATTACACCGTTTGGTAAATCAAGATTACTAGTAATAAGTTCTTTACCATTAGCAGACGTTACATTCATACTTCTGTATTTTTCTGCATCCAGCTGAAATTGTTTTTTAATCTCTTGCGATTCAGCCCTGTTTTGAAACTTAATATTATTTATTACCTTCTTAACACCTCTTATATCTGCTATAGCCTCTGTTGCTGCTTTTCGCTGAAAATCCCACTCTACTTCACCTTCTAATGTAACAACAGCATCTTCAACCAAAATTTTAAGATTCTTAATTTTATAATTATCCTCCCACTCTATCATATTAATAGCCACATTTGCAATATCACTATCCGAAATAGGATGACTACCATTTAAATTCACTACTATATCTTGTGCAATTGCTTTTACGTTTGCTAACTTTTTAACTGCTCGCTCAATACTAATTTTTGCAGGATACGAATGCAGCGTGCCACTAAGTGTAACAATGCCGTTTTTTACAGCTACACCAATTTCATTAGCATTAATTGCTGCAATTGTTCTTAGTTCATTAATTACCCGACGTTGAATTTCAAAATCTATCTCCATTTTTATACTATTTGCTTGTCCATTATTAAATACATTAATCCTAAAATAGATTGCAAAACTATGAAAGGATATAAAATTTATAAAGGAACAACATCACCATCTATAATGATTTACAGCACCGGCATGACATGAAACTAGAACACTACAATAAAATTCTAAGCAATCATTTTAAACAAAAGGGAAAACAATTAATAAAACAATGATTAAAATCACTATCCTATTTGATTTTAAGCTAATCACAAGACATAAAATATGTGTTTTTTAGATTTATCTTAAATGAAACAAGAAATTGCAAATACTATTAATGCTAAAAGCGTTCATAAGGAATTCTATCGCCAGTCCGCCCAAGGATTAATTGTTATAGATCTTGACTACAACATTAAGCTAATTAATCCAATAGGCGAACAGATTTTAGGAATTAAAAAAAATGAACTCGTCAGTAATTCTATCTTTAAGATAATTCCACACCAGTTAAAACTTCAATTCCAAAACCTTTTTAGCATATTATTAAATAATAAACAAAAAACAAATAAAAATAAATTAACCTCTATCTCTGCATTCTTTAATCAAAAAAGAAAAAAAATTACAATAGAAATTAGTATAAGTCTGCATACTACAAATTCAAATCAAAAATTTATCTGCCTTTTTTTTACAGATATAACTTCACAAGAAAATATTGAATATAAATTAAAAGAAAAAAAAGAAAAGCAACTTAGTATTTTAGAAAAAATGGGCGATGCTTATATTAGCATCAATAATTTATGGCAAATTACCTACATCAATAAAAACACTTTCCATTTATTTAAAGCAGCTAAAATAAGTAAAACGTATCAAGGTGAAATTATTTGGGAATTACTGCCCAAAATAAAAGGAACTTTAATTGAAAAAAAAATTAAGGAATGCATTCTGTCAAAAAAGACACTTAATTTCGAAATTAAATCTCCATACAGTAATGACCATTTAGAAATAACATTAAGTAATCATCAAAGCGAAATATCTATATTTATAAAAGATATTACAGCTAAAAAACAAAAAGAAACTAAATTAAAATTGCAGTCAGACCGATTCCCTATCGCTTTTCACTCCACACCTATTTCATTTTGTATTACACGTATCTCAAACGGAAAATTTATTGAAGTCAATACTAGTTTTTTGAAATTATTTGATTTTAAACGTGAGGAAATAATTGGCAAAACACTTAATGAAATTGACCTTGTTCATCGTATAAGTTTAGCTGACAAAATAAAGTTGCTAAAATCTCATTTTAAAAATGAAATTACTGATAGCTTTGATATAGAATTACGACAAAAAAATGGCAAAATAAACCATTTAGCTTGTTCGACAGAAAAAATTGATTTAAGTGGGCATGCTCATATATTATCAACCATCATTGACTTATCAGAAAAAGAACATGCAAAAAGATTGATGATTAAAGATAATCAAATGTTAGAAAATAGAGTGCAAGAAAAAACATTAAAACTTACAGAAGCGCTATTTAGAGAAAAAGAAACTAATGAATTAAAATCTAAATTTGTATCAATGGCATCGCACGAATTTAGAACACCATTAGCAAGTTTGCTCTTAAGTTTATCAATTATAGAATCTTATACAAAACCAGAAAAAGATGAAAAACTAAATAAACATTTTACACGAATAAAATCATCAGTAACAAATTTAACCGAACTACTTTCAAATTTTCTATCGTTAGAAAAAATAGATAAGGGACAGCTAGAAATATCAACTCAAACCTTTAGCATAAAAGAACTGATAGAAGACGTAGCAGAGGAACTAAAGCCACGACTAAAAACAGGACAAAAAATTAATATTAGCTGCGTCGCTAAAACAGGATGCACTGTTACTCAAGATAAAAATAAACTATATAACACCTTACTAAATTTAATTAGCAATTCTAGTAAATATTCAGAACAAAATACTGATATTCAAGTTGACGCTACAATTGAAAACAATACTATTACTATAAGTGTGGCAGATGCTGGTATTGGGATTCCTGAAAATGAACAACAACATGTTTTTAGCATATTTTTTAGGGCTAAAAATGCTGAGTATATTCAAGGAACGGGTTTAGGGCTAAATATCGTTAAAAGATATATGGACTTAATGGGAGGGAAAATTATATTTAAAAGTAACTTAAATGTCGGAAGTGTATTTACAATCAATTTTCCATCTACAAATACATTAAATACAGAAATGGAATATTTTACAAATAACAATAAACTCGTAAATTAATGCTAAACTAATATCACAAACCTTTTTGATACACATCATAGATTTTGGAATGAAAGCAGTTTAATTTTGCTAAGAAATAATTTAAACTAAAAAAAATCTTATGAAAACTGACAATGAAATTCAAAAGGATGTAATGGATGAACTAAAATGGGAACCATTATTAAGTGTAGCTGAAATTGGTGTAGCTGTTAAACAAGGTGTTGTTACTTTATCTGGAACTGTAGATTCATACTCCAAAAAAGAAGAAGCTGAATCAGCTGCTAAAAGAGTATCGGGTGTAAAAGCTGTAGCAGAAGATATTGAAGTAAAACCATTTGCCACAAGCGTTAAAAATGACACGGAAATTGCTCGCATGACTGCTGATTCCTTAAAATGGCATAGTGCCGTGCAAGAAGAAAAAATAAAAGTAAAGGTAGAGGATGCTTGGATAACACTAGAAGGTGAAGTAGATTGGGAATACCAAAAAGATGCCATTAAAACCACCGTAAAAAACTTAACCGGCGTAAAAGGTATTAGTAATTTAATTTCAGTTAAACCATCTATTACTGCCAAAGATATAAAGCAGAAAATAAGCTTAGCATTTAACAGAAGTGCCACAGTAGATGCATCAAAAATTGATATTGAAATAAAAGGTAACAAAGCAATTCTAACAGGTAAAGTACGTTCGTGGGCAGAAAAAACGGATGCTGAAAATGCTACATGGAAAGCACATGGCATTACATCCATTGAAAATAAACTTGCAATCGATTCGGAAGTTTATGCCTATTAATTTTATCGCACTAATTTAAAGCGATTCTTAATAAATAAATTGCAGTTTTTTTAAAACTGCAATTTATTTTTAATCCAAAAAAAAAGTTAAACAGTAAAAACAATTTTTAGAATTCTAAAATAATGAAGAAATCAATTATTACAATTGCTATCCTACTATTAATTATTGCCTTATCAATTTTAACACTTCCTGCATAAATACAAGCACTATAATTAGTACTTGTATTAATAATATTTCCTTCAGTAAGAATTTTAAATATTGAATATTGTAATACTAAATAAGCAGTGGAATATAAATGTATTTTGAAAAAGGGGGATTTTATCCTCCTTTTTGTGCTATAAAATAAATTTAATTACCGGTAAAATTTAAATCAAAAGAAATGAAAAAATGAAAAAAGTTCTTCAATACTTTAAAGTAATTACATTAATCATTGTATGCTCGATTACAAAAGCCACAGGCCAAAAAGGATTACATCTAGGAATAGAAGTTACACCACAAATAAGTTGGATTTTGAATAAAGATGATCAGACTAATACACAGTTTAAGTACTTAAATACATTAAGTGGATCATTTGGTGTAACAAGCCACTACTTTTTTTCAAATGGATTTGGCGTAGGAATTAATGTGTTGTACTCATCGCAAGGACAGCGCTATAAATTAAATGAAATAGAACTGACAAAAAAAGCAGAATACTTAAAACTACCATTACTTGCTATCTATAATTATTCCATTAATAACACTATAAATTTTATAGGAAAAATTGGTCCGCAACTTAGTATTATTATGGGTGCACAATTAACTGATATAGATGGAAATGATCATGTTCATAATCATAAAGAAGCGTATCAAAATTATGAAGTTGGAATTGTTATCAGCACAGGAATTGCTAATAAAATAACAGAGCATATCTATTTAGATGCCTCAATGAGATTTGATTATGGAATTACTGATGCGGAAAATAAAAATTACAAAAAAAACATCAATAACCCGCTAGAAGTGCCTATAACAAATGGTTATAGTTTAGGGATTAACTCAAGAGCGATTGCTAATAATATGGCTGCAGGCATAACTATTGGAATAAGATATCTTTTTCGAAACGAAACAATCCACAATTTAAATTAACCTATTTAGCCTTAATTTTTATATTAAATACATTAAATAAGTACAAGTTCAAACGATTTTTTTAATTTGTTAAGTAATTGCTTTTCTTTACTATTTATACCTTTATAAACTGATGCTAATTGGTTGATTACATGCAAACATACTTTCTTAAGACTATCATCAAAAGCCGTGTGATGCGTTTCCATAAAATTTATAAATGAATCAAAAGCTGCTTCAGAATCGGCCATTTCTTCATCTAAAAAATCAAATTCTATCTCAGTATAATAAGCCACATTGGTTCCATATTGATCGATATGACTTTCGGATAAGGTAAGTTCGTTTTTTACAATGTCTTGCAACTTTCTTTTTTCGGCGGGAGAAATTAAACCATCCACATAGGCCATTGCATACAGTAATTTACCTAGCTCAGCATAAAATGTTTCATTTATCATACGTTCTAATTTTAATTATTTTTTACACTTTTATAAAGTCCTACTAGTTCCCCAAATCCCAAAATATGCGCACTCATTTCCCTTTCCACATCTAACTTCGTACTGTAATTTTTTAATGGCAATACACCATCTAGGGCATATACTTTAAAAATATAACGATGCAAAACAGATGTAGACGTTGGTCCAATGTATTTTTTTTTACCAAAATCATTCTTACCAATAACACTCATTGGGGACGCGAAATTTTCTTTAATTTTAGAAGTTGGAGGGATATTCCACATAAGCCAATGAGTCCAAGATCTAATTGGTGCATTTAAATCTTCCATGATAACAACCATACTTTCTGTTTCTAATGGAATATTTTTAAGGGAAAGTGGCGGGCTGATATTAAATCCATCGCATGTATATTTAATAGGAACCAAACCATGATCGGCAAAAACTTCACTTGAAACATCTATTGTTTCAATATCTTGAGAGAGTCGGCGAGGAAATACAATCATTTTTTAAGCAATCAAATTTTAATTATTTAACTAATAAACATACTTAACAAAGAAAGTTCGGTATTACAATTTTAAAAATGAAAGTGCTCACTTTACTATTTGAATAAAATCATAATTTAGTTTTCAAATTTCTTCGATTTCGAAAAAAACTATTTGAGATTTGGAAATTCTATTGTAAAAAATAAATTCTAGAATAACTATTAGCATCACTCATTACTATACACCAAATGGAAATGTTTCAGGAATTTGTTGGCCATCAGGTTTAATATGCAAAGGATTAATTGCTGTCGATTCATCAATAAAAATAAATGCATCATACCGGTTTGGCATAACACTTGGCACATAATTTCCATATTTTTCATATTCAGGATTATAAACCACCCCAATTGCGCGATGTCCTATTCGGATAGCCATTCGTTCTTCAGTTTTTAATTTACTTAGCATCACCAATTTATTTTTAAAAAGGTCGCTGTTATGGAGGATATGCTCCCAACTGCCATTTTGCGCAGTTGGAACAATTATTTTCCGCATTACGCCACCCCATTCCCTTCCAGCAATTACAGTGCCTTTGTATGAACCAAAACCAACGGAAACAACTCCATCACTAGCATGTTGCTGTTTCAATAATTGTCCAACATTCACTAATCCATCTTTTGCCATATCTGTTGCTCGAGCATTACCGATATGTGTATTGTGAGCCCAAACAATAACTTTTGCATTCGAACCATGAAATTCCATTAAGCGATTTAAAGTTGAAACCATGTGACGATCCCTAATATTCCAGGGTTCTGCTCCACCGCGAATCAAAGCCTTATAATATTTTTCCGCATGAACTGCAATTATTGCATTTTGTTCGGTACTAAAAACATTTTCATGATCTGAATTATAATGAGCAATTCGTCCCCTTATCTCCTTTAGTAAATTGTTTACATCACTCTCACAAAGTTCAGGTGCCATTTTAGAGGCTCGCGCATAGGATTGGCCTTCATCCGAATGAAATGGTTCAAAACAATGCATAGCCTTCATTGCAGTTTGTAAAGTTTTAGGATCATTTTTTTTTAGATATGTCACGATTTGATCCATAGATTCGTGCAAACTATAAACGTCTAACCCATAAAAACCAATCCTTTTGTTTAATGGTAAATTCTCATTATTTTTTTTAAGCCATTCCGTAAATGCTACCACTTCCCAATTAGCCCACATCCAAGTTGGCCATCGATTAAACTCCTGTAAAACATCAATTGCTTTTTCGCCAGAATCCATATAATTTTTCACATAACGATTGATTCGATAGCAATCTGGCCAATCTCCTTCTACTGCAATAAATGAAAATCCTTTTTCTGCAACAAGTCGTTTAGTAATTTTAGCACGCCAGTTATAATAGTCATGTGTGCCATGAGACGCTTCGCCCAACAAAACATATTTAGCATCGCCAATGTGTTTCATTAAAGGCTCCAAATCACTACTATCATTTAGAGGTGTTGAAACCTTAGAAATTAAATCATTAATATTAAATTCACTTTGATTGGATTCGCGTTTCATTGATAATTGCTTTTGGTAAACAAACAATTAAATCAATATTATGTAAATGACTAAAATCACAACTTTTTTTGAGATACCTTTCAATTAAAAGAAAAGAGAAGATTTAATTTCGCTGCAGAAAAAAAAGCAAAATAAAGTCATCATGAAATCAAAAATTATAAATCTATTTAGATCTAAATTAATCTTAACATTATTTTTTTTATTTATAGCAAGTTTGATTATTTCTTTAGCATTTATTCAATATGACTTAGGACCACATGGAGGAACAGTAAAAAATGCTGGAGTATATAATATTGAACTAAAAAATAGTTATCCAATATTCTACGTATTTCTGTTAGATAGAAACCATATGCCAATCAAGAATTATGGTATTACTTGCGACGCTAAATTTATTTATCAAGATACCACAAGTTATAACAAAGCTTTAATGCCTTATAGCGACGATGGATTTTATTCTGAATATACTTCATCAGGTTTTAATTTTTGTAAAATAAATTTTAATATAAGAGGAAGAATCGTTTCCGCTATATTTGAAAATGATATATCTATTGTTAAGAAAAAATAGATTACTACTAATACATTACATATTTTGATAATTATTTATCTGTAATACTAATTGATAAAGATTTACAAAAATTACATTGAAATAATTGCATTACTAACTTTGCAAACAAATATTCTTTTTAAATAATTAACTTATACTTGAATTTTATCATGTTTAGATTGGTTCAACTTTCTTAAATTTAAATTATGACTGATCTGCTTCCAATTTTTTCGTCAAAACAACTTAAAGTTATTGAGGCGTTTACTATTCAATCAGAACCAATTTCATCGATTGATTTAATGGAGCGGGCTGCTAAAAAATGTTCGCAATGGATTGTCAAAAACTACAGCATTAAAAATATATTTAAAGTATGCTGCGGCATAGGAAATAATGGCGGTGATGGTTTAGCAATAGCAAGACTTTTATTAGAGCAAGGTTATAAGATAGAAGTTTTTATTATACACTACTCTCATAACTATTCGCAAGAATTTACTATCAACAAAAAAAGATTAGAAACTTTGTTTCCAAAATTTCTGATGGAAATAAACGATGTAAAGCATCTTCCTCATTTTCAAAAAACAGATATCATCATTGATGCCATATTTGGAATTGGTTTATCAAAACCTTTAAGCTCAATGGCTGCCGAATGCGTCAATGCAATTAATAAAAGTGATGCAACCATTATTGCCATAGATGTACCTTCAGGTTTATTTATCGATAAACATTCATCAAAAAGCTCTTCAATTACAAAAGCAACATGTACGTTAACTTTTCAATTTCCAAAATTAGCTTTTTTATTCTCGGATAATGCTATATATGTTGGCAACGGACATATTTTAAATATAGGATTAAAAGTTAACGACGACATTCAGAAGCAACAAGTATCATTTTATTTAACAGAAAACTTTATTAAACAATTAATCAAACCTCGACAAAAATTTTCTCATAAAGGCACTTTTGGGCATAGCTTGTTAGTAGTAGGAAGTATGGGTAAAATGGGCGCCGCAATTATGAGCGCTAAAAGTTTATTGCGAAGTGGATCAGGTCTTTTAACAGTTTGTGTTCCCCACTGTGGTTATGAAATTATGCAAACTTCTGTACCTGAAGCAATGGCTTTGGTATATGGAAAAGAATATATTCATTTTAATGAATTGGATATTAGTTCATATTCTACTATTGGCATTGGTCCTGGTATTGGAACAGAGATAGAGACACAAAAAAGTGTAAAATACATTTTACAGAAATTTAAAAAACCTTTAGTAATTGATGCAGATGCTTTAAATGCAATTAGCGTCAATAAAAAGTGGCTTAGCTTAATTCCTCAAAATTCTATACTTACACCTCATCCAAAAGAGTTTGAACGATTAACGAAAAGAGTAACAAATGATTTTGAAAGACACCAAACACAAATTGAATTTTCGAAACAGTACCAACTGTATGTAGTTTTAAAAGGAGCGCATACTTGCATTACAACGCCGAGTGGAGAGAGTTTTTTTAATAGCACAGGTAATACTGGTTTAGCAAAGGGCGGCAGTGGCGATGTGTTAACTGGCTTGATTACTGGATTGTTAGCTCAAGGATACACGCCTAAAGAAGCGAGTTTAATTGGCGTTTATACGCATGGTTTATCTGCTGATTTTACTAAAGAGCAAAAGGGTGAAGTTGCAATGATTCCGTCAGATGTGATTGAGAATTTGCCAGCGGTGTTTAATCAATTGACTAATGTTTTATGATAGGTTAAACTCGCTTATATGGCACATTGATAAGTATTATAACTTTATACTATAGAAACCCTAATTCCAATCAATAAAATTTAATTTTTTTATTTATTCCAAAAACAAAAGAGATCCGTCTCCATAACTTAAAAATCTAAAATTATGCTCTAATGCATAATCGTATATCGTTCTCCAACTTTGGCCAACTAAGGCTGCTACTAGAAGAATTAAAGTGCTTTCGGGTTGATGAAAATTAGTAATCAAAGCATTTACAATTTTAAAATTATAACCCGGCGCAATTAAAATACCAGTTTTAGCGCATAAAATATTTAACTTTGTTTTATCTAAATAATTTATAATAGCCTGTATTGCATCCTTTTTTGTAATTAATTGATTTTCGTTTTCGTAAGGTTCCCATTGTTTGACTTCTAATTCGGATTGAGATAGGTTTTTGTTTTTATGGAGTTTCAATCCAATCCAATATAAACTCTCTAATGTTCTAAGCGACGTTGTTCCAACTGCAATAATAGACTGGTTAAAGCTTGCAAGTAAATTTTTTAGGGTTTGTAGATCAACATCTATATATTCTTGATGCATTTGATGCGCAAGCATTTTGCTTGTTTTCACTGGCTTAAAAGTTCCTGCACCAACATGAAGTGTGAGAGATTGTATGGTGCAATCTTTTAATTTTATTTTTTGTAAAAGCGAATCGGTAAAATGTAAGCCCGCTGTTGGGGCAGCAACCGAACCGGCATTTTGAGCATAAATAGTTTGATATCTTAACACATCAATTGTTTCCGTTTTTCGTTTTAGATACGGCGGAATAGGAATAGTGCCCGTAATTTCTAATATTTCCGAAAATGTTTTTTCGGAAGGTTCCCAAGTAAATTGAATGATAAAGGCATCATTTACTTTTTCAATTTTTTCCGCGTTAAGTGTTATTTGATTATGGTATAATGTCGCATATGTATCTTTCCATTTAGCGGCCCCACCAACGATGCACTTCCATTTAGAGGATGCTTTTTTATTTAATTCAAGATAAGGATCACTGCCAGAAGATATTGGTTCAAGACAAAAAATTTCAATGAGTTTATTATCAGTAGTTTTAAAAAATAAGCGTGCGGGAATAACTTTTGTATTGTTAAAAAATAATACGGATCCGTTTGGTAAATAGTGATCTAATGAAGAATATACTGATTCAGAAATTTCGTTGTGTTTATAAATTAATAATTTGGACGCGTCACGATTTTCTAATGGATATTTTGCAATCCTATCGGGAGGTAAGTTATAGCAATAGTCCTGAATTCTTATGTTTTGCGGTTCCATTTGTCCATAAAAGTAATAAAAAAGTGTAAAAATTTAAGCAAGAAGAATTTAAAATAGTGAGCTTTTATTGCAATAAAATGCATAGGCTAATTTTGTAATGCCAATTAACAAATCTGTTTATTTATAATTGTAATAATTAGAAATGGAGCTATGATGAAGTTTTTTTATTTTGATTTCTAATAAAACAAAATAAAGCAGTTTTAGTTTCAAAACAAAAACGCCCCACAAAAATGTGAGGCGCTTATTACTAAAATAAATAAAACGATATTACATCATTCCACCCATACCGCCCATGCCTGGGTTACCCATTGGCATTGCAGGAGCTCCTTCTTCTTTTTTCTCTGCTAATACGCAGTCAGTAGTCAATAACATAGCTGCTACAGATGCTGCGTTTTCTAAAGCAATACGACTTACTTTAGTAGGATCAATTACACCTGCTTTCAATAAGTTTTCATATTTCTCAGTACGAGCATTAAAACCATAATCATCTTTACCTTCTTTAACTTTTTGAACTACGATAGAACCTTCGATTCCACAGTTAGCGCAAATTTGACGTAAAGGTTCTTCAATAGCACGACGTACAATTTGAATACCTGTATTCTCATCTTCATTTAATCCTTTCAATTTATCTAAAGATGCAATTGCACGAATATATGCAACACCTCCGCCCGGTACAATACCTTCTTCAACTGCTGCACGAGTAGCTGCTAAAGCATCGTCTACACGGTCTTTTTTCTCTTTCATTTCAACTTCAGTAGCTGCACCAACATAAAGTACTGCAACACCACCAGCTAATTTAGCTAAGCGCTCTTGTAATTTTTCCTTATCGTAGTCAGATGTAGTTGCTTCGATTTGAGCTTTAATTTGGTTAACACGCGCTGTGATATCTGCTTTTTTACCAGCACCTCCAACGATTGTTGTGTTGTCTTTATCAACAGTAACTTTTTCTGCTTTACCTAAGAAAGTTAAGTCAGCGTTTTCTAATAAGAAACCTCTGTCTTCAGCAATAAAAATACCGCCAGTTAAAATTGCTAAATCTTCTAACATTGCTTTTCTTCTATCACCAAACCCTGGAGCTTTTACAGCACAAATTTTTAAGTTAGAACGTAAACGGTTTACAACTAATGTTTGTAAAGCTTCACCATCAATATCTTCAGCAATAATTAAAATTGGTTTACCTGTTTGTACAGCTTTTTCAAGCACAGGTAATAATTCTTTCATTGTAGAAATTTTCTTTTCGTAAATTAAAATTAACGGGCTTTCTAAAACAGCTTCCATTTTATCAACGTCAGTAATAAAATATGGAGAGATATAACCTCTGTCAAATTCCATACCTTCAACCACTTCAACAGTTGTATCAGTACCTTTAGCTTCTTCAACCGTAATAACACCTTCTTTTTTTACTTTAGCCATTGCTTCAGCAATTAATTTTCCGATAGTGCTATCATTGTTAGCAGAAATAGTTGCAACTTGTTCTATTTTTTTATTGTCGTTACCAACCATTTGAGATTGTTTTTTCAAATTCTCAACAATTGCATCCACTGCTTTGTCAATACCGCGTTTTAAATCCATAGGGTTTGCACCAGCAGCAACATTTTTTAAACCACCAGTAACAATAGCTTGAGCTAATACAGTAGCAGTAGTAGTTCCATCACCAGCAGCATCAGCTGTTTTAGAAGCAACTTCTTTTAATAACTGCGCACCCATGTTTTCAACTGGGTTAGATAATTCAATTTCTTTTGCAACAGTTACACCATCTTTTGTAATTTGTGGTGACCCAAATTTTTTGTCAATAATAACGTTTCTTCCTTTAGGACCTAAAGTTACTTTTACTGCATTTGCTAATGCATCAACTCCGCGTTTTAAAGCATCGCGTGCTTCGATATTAAATGATATGTCTTTTGCCATTTTTTTAGTTTTTTAATTGAATTTAGTTTTTTGTTGTATAAGTTGATTACGAATTAGTGCGAATTTAGGAATCTGTGCACGATAGCTGCGTGAGCTGGATTCGTATATTCGTGTGAAATTCCTAATTTTCTTTTTTGTACTTAGATAATTGCGTAAATATCGCTTTCGCGCATAATTAATAAATCTTTACCGTCAACTTGAATTTCAGTTCCGGCGTATTTTCCGTATAAAACAGTATCGCCAACTTTTACAGTCATTGGTTCGTCTACTTTACCATTTCCAACTGCTAATACTTTACCTTTCATTGGTTTTTCTTTTGCAGTATCAGGGATAATTAATCCACCTGCTGTTTTTGTTTCTGCTGGAGCTGCCTCTACCAATACTCTATCGGCTAAAGGCTTTACGCTTAAACTTGCACTTGATTTTGCCATAATTTATGAGATTTTAGTTATATAAATTTTTACGCTAATTCATTGTCTAAAAATGTGCCAATCCAATCTTTTAGACAATATTTCAGTTTTTATCACTTGTTTTTACAAATTTGTCAGTTTTCTGTCAGTGAAAAAAGTGCCGTTTAATAGCTGCCAGTAAATCTTGCAATCAATCAAATAAATACTGACCTTTGCTATTTACAGAAACTTGCCACCTTTAATCGTTGCAATTGTAAAAATAGCATTTGCCTATTAAAAATGACAAACAAAAACAGTGATTGATAAATGAAAACCAAAGTTGAAATCCTCTCCCCGGCAAAAAATTTAATTCAAGGCATGGCTGCTATTAATGCTGGTGCAGATGCTGTATATATTGGGGCTCCTCAATTTGGAGCACGCACAAACGCAACCAACTCAATTGAAGATATTGAAGAATTAATAAAATATGCTCACTTATTTAAAGCACAAGTTTTTGTAGTTGTTAACACTATTTTATATGATCATGAATTAGAAGATTGTCAAAGCTTAATACATCAATTGTATGCCATTGGCGTAGATGCTATTATTGTTCAAGATATGGCGGTTCTAGAAATGGATTTGCCTCCAATCGTTATTCACGCTAGCACGCAAGCAAATAATAGAGACACAAAACATGTAAAATTTTTGAAAGATGCGGGCATAAAACGAGTAGTACTAGCTAGGGAATTAAATTTAGATCAAATTAAAGACATAAGCACAGCCACAGAGGTTGAGTTAGAATTTTTTGTTTCTGGTGCACTTTGCGTTTCCTTTAGCGGTAATTGCTATATGAGCATTGCAAATGGCGAGAGGAGTGCTAACAGAGGATCTTGTGCACAAAACTGCCGGTTACCCTATAATTTAATTGATGGTAACGGAACAACATTAATTGCCAATAGCCATCTATTATCTATTAAAGATTTAGACCTAAGTGATCAACTGCCAAATTTAGTTGAAGCTGGAATTACCTCCTTTAAAATAGAAGGCCGATTAAAAGATATGGTGTATGTTAAAAACAATACATCCTACTTAAGAAAAAAATTAGATAATTTTTTAGAAAACAATAACACTTTTGTGAAAGCTTCTTCTGGAAGAACCTTTTATAATTTTGAAGCCGAAATGGATAGAAGTTTTAACAGAGGCTACACAGACTATTTTGTAAACAAACGAACAGAAAAAATTGGATCATGGGATAGTCCTAAATCGCAAGGACAATTAATAGGAAAATTAATTGAGGTGAAGGCAAATGGCTATATCATTGAAAATCATGAGTTACTTAATAATGGCGATGGACTTTATTTTATTAACGAAAATGGTGAACCTGACGGAGCACAAGTAAACATAATTATAAATAACGTGGTGGTTCCAAACACTTTCAAATCTCTCAAACCTGGAACCATTATTTATAGGAATTCGGATGCAAACTTCAATAAATTAGTAGAACGAGAGGATAGTGCCGTTAGAAAAATTGGTGTTAAATTGTTTTTTAGTGAAACAACTGAGGGTTATCAATTATTAGCTATCGATGAAGATGGGCACAAAAGTAGATCATCTTTTCAATCGGAAAAAGAGTTAGCGAAAAATGAAGAATCTACCATACCAAACATTAAAAAAAATCTTTCTAAAACAGGAAACACGCCCTTTATTATAGATGACATTGAAATTGAATTTTCTAAAAATTGGTTTTTACCAATATCTAAAATTAACGAAATTAGAAGAGTCGTTCTTGAACAACTCATTGACATTAGAATTAAGGAATACCATCGCGATGAATTTCAAATAAAAAAAACAGATCATCCTTATCCTGTTTCTCAATTAGATTTCACTTATAATGTATCTAATCATCTTGCAAGGGCATTTTATAAAAGGCATGGCGTTACAGATATTGAAAAGGCATTTGAATTGCAATGGGATCCTGGTAAATCAAGAGTAATGACAACCAAATACTGTGTAAAGTATGAGTTAGGAAAATGTGCTCGTTTTCAAAGAGAAACAATGGGAGAAAAAGTGACAGAACCCTTAACTTTAAAGCATGGAGAAAACGAATACAAGTTAAAATTTAACTGCAAACCTTGCGAAATGGAAATTTGGGAAAAAGATGCTGAATTAGAATTTGATGAAGAAGATTAATTCCTTGATTATAGAATTTAACATGAATATTTCTACTGGCCGCAACATAAATTAAAGAATTAAAAAGTAAGTTTTTGTTTTTTTGAAATATTCTTTTGTATCTTCGTTATGAATTGAAATTGAAGATTTATTGCTAAGAGTAAGGCGTATTTTTCGGATAGATGTTACTCTGAAAAAAATCTAAAATAAAATATATTCAAATTAAAAATAAAATCTATAAATGAAAAAAATCGTCAGTTTACTCTTTATTTGTGTGCTTGCGTTTTCTTGTAAAAAAAATAACGAAGAAGAAATTACTCCACAAACGCCAATTGCAGGGCCTGCAGATGATGGCTTTCCAGATACAGTTTGGACAGCAACAGGATCGGGGCCACGCTTAATATTTAAATTCAAATTCGATTCCACTCAAATAAGATTAGATGCCTTTGGTAATCCATTAACAACTTTACCTGCCGGGCATTCAGCGTACTCTCCCATTTTTAATCAAATGGCGGCACATTATATTGAGTTGGCACAAGGCGATTTTACAGCTTTAGGAGCAGGTAAAGTGCTTTACCATGCCACTGAAACAACGGCTGGTGGCAGCACAGCAATTCAATTTAGTAAATCAGTTGTTGTGAAAGAAAATGTTGTTTTTTATTCTACACCATTAAGCCAAATTACACCTGGAACTTATAAATGGTTGCGGTTATCATTGTCTTATCAAAATTATACTATTCCATTTAAAGCCAATGCATTGCCCGGAAATCAAATTGGAATTGGAACAGTAGCTTCATTTTTAGGTTATAAAACATATGTCACAAAATATAAAATTAAAGATCAAGTTTATGTTCCTTCAGCAAGTGTAGGCGGACCAAATGTTAATCATGCACAAGGATATTGGGGTTTTGAAACGTTGCTTTTTAGCAATAATTATTGGACTTCAGATGGCCAGGCTCCGGCAGGAGCAACCACCGTTGTAAACCCTAATTTTGCAAATTCTCCAATTCCGGCTGGAAGTTGTGTGGTAACAGCTCAATTTACAGATATGTCAAGCTCCAATCAATTATTAACTATTTCAGGCACCGAAACTCAAGATATTATTATCACTGTTTCATTATCTACCAATAAGAGTTTTGAGTTTAAAGATATAAATGGAGACGGTTACTATCAGCCCGAAATTGCAGGCGAAGTGCCCGTTGACATGGGAATTAGAGGAATGATTCCAAAAGTTCAATATTAAATTCGTAATTTTGTATGACGGAATTCAACTTTTAGTTATTTGAGTATTAAATTAATAAATAAAAATAAAATATCATGAAAAAAATAATCGTTTTAGCAGCTTGCTTTTTTACATTAGCAACTACTGTAACTGCACAAGAAAATAGTGCAAAACCTGTAAAATCAGAAGGACGCAAAGGTCAGCAAAAATTAACATTGGAGCAACGTGCACAAAAAATCGTTGATAAAATGAATGCTGAAGTTACGTTAACCGACGATCAAAAAACAAAAATTCACGGCTTCGCCTTAGAAAAGCTTGCTAAAGTAGATGAAGTTAGAGCAAAGTATAAAGGCCAACCTGACAAAAAAGAACTTGTAAAAACAGAAGTAGCAGCAGAAAGGAACAATTTTCGCGACCAAACAAAAGCAATTTTAACAGCAGAGCAAAATGCAAAACTGAAAGCTAAACATAAAGAAATGAAAGCTGCAGGTAAAGCAAATTCATTAGAATTAAATGATTAATTATCTAACAAAAAAAATCCGCTAAGTAGCGGATTTTTTTTTTAGTATTCGTCTTCGTTAAAAAAGAAATCATCTTTGGTTGGATAATCAGGCCAAATTTCCTCAATGGTTTCGTAAGCTTCGCCTTCATCTTCCATTTCTTGTAAATTTTCTATTACCTCCATTGGCGCACCAGATCTAATAGCAAAATCAATTAATTCATCCTTAGTTGCCGGCCAAGGCGCATCTTCCAACCACGATGCTAATTCTAATGTCCAATACATATAGTTTATTTTTTATTTTGTGCAAAAGTAAAAAAATAATTGAATTATACTAATGATTAAATCAAAAAACAAACAAAACTTATTATTAACTTAATTATCTATAAATCAATTTATTAAGACTTAAATTGAAAAGTTTTTTTCAAACAAGTGAGCATCCTTACTTTCTAACACTAACGTATATTGGCCCTTTTTTAAATTATTGACATTAAAATTAGCTTTATAGTCCACATTTTCTGGTTGTAACCACTGCCCGAAAATTTCGGAAACCTTATTTCCATTTTTATCTACTATGTAGCAGTAAGAGTAACAAGTTTGCGAAATACCATAATTAATATCCGCTTTAAATTTAATAGGATGGTCTTGTACTTCTCCTGTATTCGTAATTTTCGCTCGCTTCAATAACGTATACCATGGCAAAGGTTCACCTTTAACGCCTGCCACAAAAGTTCTTAATAATGCCGCAATCGAATCATTATTACTCGTAATATTAGCTGTTGCTTTACCGTCACTAATAGCCCAAACGCTATATTGTTCAGTATTTGCATCAATTTTATGCGTGTTTAAATATTGTGCTAAACTAACCAAACTGCTATCTGCCATTCTTCCTAAAGTATATGGTGCGCCCTGAACCGGACCACCTTTTGTAGCTTCGCAGCAATAACCTCTAATATCAAACCTCTTAGTTTCTTTTGGTTTTAAGGTTAAAAACTCTTCATGGGCTACTAAAATATCTTGATAATCATTTTTTCCAGCATCAGAATTAAATCGCCATCCTGCAGGTATAATAATTATTAAAGAATCCTTTATTAAATTAGAAACTGAATAATCTAACTGCAAGCCTCCTTTACAAATGGCTTTTGCTTTGATGTATTTTTTATCAAATGCATTTTGAAGTGATACACGTGTTTTGCTTTCTAATATTAAACTAGTGCAAATACAAAAAATTAGTGCTAAAATTTTTAGTTTCGTTTTCATAGTTTCTGGATTTTACATTTATAACACCAAAAAAAGTTTTAGTTACATTTTTAAATCTTTTTTTATACCTTGCTCATTAAATAATTAAAATAGTGCTTATGAATTTGAAAATGCGTTTAATTGTAATGAATTTTTTACAATTTTTTGTTTGGGGAGCTTGGCTAATTACAGTGGCTAATTATTGGTTTGGCACCAAGCAATGGGATGGCACTCAATTTGGCGCAATATTTTCAACGATGGGTATAGCATCTATTTTTATGCCTACTTTATGCGGTATAATTGCAGACAGATGGCTGAATGCCGAAAAACTATACGGTATATTACACATACTTGGCGGCCTAACATTACTTTATGTTCCGCAAATAGATAATCCATCTAGTTTTTTTTGGGTAATTTTATTAGCCATGATTTTTTATATGCCAACAATTGCATTATCCAATTCAGTTGCTTATAACGTTTTAAAAAGCAATAATTTTGATGTCGTAAAAAATTTCCCACCTATTAGAGTTTGGGGAACTATAGGATTTATTGCTGCCATGTGGCTAACAAATTTAACCGGCAACAAAGCCTCACAAAATCAATTTTATATTGCTTCTGTTGCCGCTATTGGATTGGGACTTTATTCTTTTTCTTTGCCGAAATGCAAACCACAGCATACCACTGAAAAAAATAAATCGTTTGTTGATTTAATCGGGTTAAGTTCTTTTAAACTTTTTGCTAATTACAAATTAGCACTATTTTTTATTTTCAGCATGTTTTTAGGAGCAGCATTACAACTTACAAATGCTTATGGTGATGTTTATTTAGATGATTTTAAATTGCAGCCGCAATACGCTGATTCTTTTGTAGTAAAATATTCCACCATTATTATGTCCATTTCTCAAATCTCAGAAACATTATTTATTTTAGCGATCCCATTCTTCTTAAAAAAATTCGGCATCAAACAAGTAATGCTTATTAGTATGATTGCCTGGGTTTTACGTTTTGGATTATTTGCATTTGGAAACCCTGCAGATGGTTTGTGGATGATTATAACGTCGTGTATTGTTTATGGAATGGCATTTGATTTTTTTAATATTTCGGGGTCACTTTTTGTTGAAACATCTACTGATTCAACAATTCGCTCATCTGCTCAAGGACTTTTTATGATGATGACAAATGGCTTTGGTGCAGTTTTTGGAAGTGTATCCAGTGGTTATATAATTGATCACTTTTTTACTTCAAATACAGGAAAAGACTGGCACAATATATGGCTCACATTTGCTATTTACTCGCTCATTATAGCAGTGTTTTTTGCTTTACTTTTTAAACACAAACATGATCCAAAACATACAGCAAACATTAATCATTAAATGCTAATAAAAATCATAAATTAACATAACATTTATCACCTGTTAGTTAAACGCATTTAAACATCTTTAAATTTAAAAAAATAGAACAATTACAATAATCAATAAAAAATAAAAACGTTTATGATACATTTAGATACAAACAAAATTATTATCACTACTGATTTTTCGGATACATCATTATTAGCAATAAAACATGGGGCTTTTTTAGCGCAGTATACAAAAGGTGAAGTTTTTTTAGTACATATCATTACAAAACATTGGGAAAAATTTAATGTTTTTACACCAAGTATTACCATTGATAATATTGAAAAAGCATCCGATGCAGTTCAAAGCAAATTAGAAGAACTTGCTACCGAAATTAAAACTACTTATGGCGTTAACGTAACTACAATTGTGGACTCTGGAAATCCAACAGCAGAAATTGTAAAAATTGCTAACGAAATTAAGGCTAGTTTAATTGTAATGGGAACTCATGGTTATAGTTCATGGGAAGATTTAACAATTGGTAGTAATACCTTAAAAGTAATTACAAAAAGTCCATGCCCCGTATTATCAATGAGTGAGCGCAGCAAAAATGTTGGTTATCAAAAAATTATTTTACCAATAGATACTTCTGAACACACAAGACAAAAGGTAGTTTTAACATTAGAATTAGCAAAACAATTTGCTGCTCATGTATACGTAGTTGGCTTGTTAGCAGACGACGAAGGAAGTAAAAAGCCTGCCATGCAAGTTATGCTAAACCAGGTTGAAGTTGCCGCTAAAAATAAAGGAGTTGCATGCAGTACTGAATTATTAGAAAATGTATTAAATAGAGCGGTGGCCACTGTAACTTTTAGTGAAAAAAATGGAGGTGATTTAATTACAATTATGACGGATCAAGATGCTGAATTAAGCGGATTCTTTTTAGGTCCTTATGCTTTGCAAGTAATTCATCATTCAAAAGTACCAGTATTAAGTATTAAACCAGAAGAGCATCCTGAAAATATAAGTTGGACAATGCTTGCAGGAACATAAATTTTAAATTAGGATCTTGTAAAAAACGTACATTACTATTAATGTGCGTTTTTTTATTGGCTTAATATGATTACATTTGCTTTGCAATTTGGTTTTTAGATATGCAAATTATCATAAAATTAAAAGGGAATCATGTGAAAATCATGAACAGTGCCCGCTGCTGTAAGTCTTAATAAAAGTTTTTAAAAAATTGCCACTGATAATTTTTCGGGAAGGCTTTAAAAACCAAGACGAGTCAGAAGACCTGCCAATATGCATTTTGAAGCTTTCGGGGAAACAGAAGCTAACAAAAAACAGTTTGTTTAGGCAATTTGCTGTTTTTTTATTTTCCCTTAAATCTAATATTTGGATAATTAAAAAACGTGAACAGTTTAACAACATACCATATAAAATTTTGTAAAAAAGTAATTTTCCTTTTCGTTTGTTTTCAATTAACTCAAAATCTTCAATCACAAAATAGAGATACAACCGTCCATAAATTACCAGAAGTTGATATCATTCACTCGAAGCAACTACAATTAGAGAATTCGAAAAAAAGTACCTTTATTGACAGCTTAAGTTTTGCTTTGTATAATACTTCTAGCCTTTCCGATTTACTATCAAATCAATCTAACATTCACATTAAATCATACGGCAATGCAAATATAGCAACAACAAGCATGCGAGGAGGAAACGCAAATCATACCGCATTACTATGGAATGGTTTAAATATTCAAAACGCGTTGCTCGGACAAACAGATTTAAGCATCATACCTACTTTATTTTTTGATAATGTTGTTTTAGAATATGGCGGCGGAAGCGCCATGTGGGGAAGTGGTGCTATTGGCGGCAGTATTCATTTGCAAAATAAAAATAGGTTTAATCAAGGCTTTGAAACAAAATTACAAACGAGCGTAGGAAGTTTTGGGACCACCAAAATAGGAACTAGCGTGTTGTTGAGTTATAAAAAAATAATATCTAATACTAAAGTATATTATACTAATTCAGACAATAATTATAGTTATAAAGACAGCTCCGACAAAGAAAATCCAACTAAAAAAATAACACATGCAAATTATAGTAGTAAAGGAATAATGCAAGAAATATCTTACATGCCATCGCTATTTCAAAAAATAAATATGCGGCTATGGTATAATGTAATGGATAGAAACTTACCGTCCTACTCCACTGCCATAAGCAAACAAAAGCAATTAGATGAAAATTTAAAATTGAGTGCTGATTGGAATTACAACAAACGAAAATTAAACTCTACAATTCGTTTTGGTTATTTTAATGATCAGCTAAATTATTCAGATAGTATTGCTCAAATTTATAGCGAAACATCTGTAAAAACTACTATTGCAGAAATTGATAATATTTATAAACATAAAAATCACACATTTAATTTTGGAATAAATTTTACAAGACACCAATCGGAAACTAAAAATTATAATGAAACTCATGACCTTACAAAACTTGCACTTTTTGCAGCCTACAAATTAAATTTATTAAATTCTAAATTCACTTATAACATTGCTGCAAGAAAAGAAACAACCAACCAAACTGAAATACCATTTACAGGAAACACAGGAATTCATTACCAACTAACAAAATTGATAGCAACAAAAATAAACGCTAACACATCTTACCGTCAACCAACATTAAATGATTTATATTGGAACCCCGGTGGGAATAAAAATCTTAAACCTGAAGAGAGCTACGAAATTGATGGTGGAATAGAATTAAACTATAATAAAAATAATTTTACTTTATTATGGGAAGCAACCTATTTTAACAGACATACAACTAATTGGATAATTTGGCTACCAACTGACAATGCCTTTTGGAGTCCAAAAAACATTGCTAAAGTATATAGCAGAGGTACTGAAACAAAAACAGAGTTACGATATAATAAAAAAGATTTTCAGGTAAAACTAATTTTAAATACATCGTATGTATTATCAAATAATGAAAAAAGTAAAAATGAAAACGATAATTCTGCTGGAAAACAACTAATATATACCCCACGTTACACTGGGCAAGGCTCGATATCAATCGGCTATCAAAAACTCAATTTTATTTTTAATAATACTTATACTGGTTATAGATTTACTTCAACTGATAATACAAATTGGCTTAATCCTTATTATATCGCAAATATAAAATGCTCGTATCCCTATTCATTTAATACAATTAATATGGAATTATTTTGTGCTATAAATAACTTATTTAATAAAAATTACGCCGTTGTTGTAAACAGACCAATGCCATTAAGAAATTATGAAATTGGACTTAGTATTAATTATCATAAAATTAAAAAAACAACCAACGTAGCAGACAAACAAAAACAACTGGAACACTAACTGAATAAATAACAACAACAAATTAATCATATGAAAAAAACTATTACAAAATTAGCAGTGGCATTAAGTATTTTAACAACCGCAACTCTTCAAGCTCAAACTATAGAAACATTTGATACCTACTCGTTATCTCCAAATTCATATTATCAAAATAATACCAGTGCCGATTTTGGCAACGGTGGAACTACATTTCAGTATGGTTGGAACAGTATATGGAATGGATGGGAATCAGGAACTGCATATACTAATATGAATGATACCGTTAATGGAACTTACGCAAATTTATATGGCTGTATTCCTGGCAACGCATTTAGCGGAAACAATTATGCTACCACGCAAAGTGGAGCTTTAGTTACATTTACAAATAATACAACGGCAGTTAGTGGTTTCTACATGACAAATACAACTTATGCATGGAAAACAATTAAAAGAGGAAATATGTTCTCAAGAAGATTTGGTGATACAACTGGCACCGGATCAGGAGTAAGTATTGCTCAAGGTCATTATCCTGATTGGTTTAAAATTTTAGTGAAAGGTTACAGAGGAGGCAATATGTTAACGGATAGTGTTGAATATTATTTAGCCGATTACAGAGCTGCCGGAACTGTTAATGATTACGTTATTAAAAATTGGCAATTCGTAAACTGTATTTCTTTAGGACAGGTAGATAGCATTCGTTTTGAAATGAAATCTAGTGACAACTCATTTGGTTTTATGAATACTCCCGCTTTTTTTTCAATGGATAATTTTGTAACCGTGAGCACAGTTGGACTTGATGAATTAACTAACCTATCAAAATTATCTTTATTTCCAAACCCTGCAAGCCAGAACGTGTTTTTAAATTATGAAGCGAAGCATGAAAGTGAAGTTTCCATTCACATTTTTGATGTTACAGGAAAAGAAATTCAAAATATACAAACTCAAGTATTAACAGGTAACAATAATCTGAAATTAAATACTGAAGCTTTAGAATCGGGAATTTATTTCATTGAAATTGCAAATGAACATTATTCTAAAAAAATAAAGTTCATTAAATTATAATTGAATTTTATAATTAGATAATTAACGGATAACTACAACAATGAAATTAGTATACTGCATAACTATAGTGTTTTTGTTAAGTTCTTGCGTAAAAGATAAACCTCAGGATCCTATAAAAACAGCAGTTTCAATTAATTCAGATAACAAAGTATTAGTAATTAATGAAGGCCTCTATCCCACAGGAAATGGTTCTATTTCTTTGTATGATAGCAAGAATAATAATGTAGTTACTGATATTTACTTGCAACAAAATAATGCCTATTTAGGAAATGTAGTTCAAAGCGTTACAAAGCATAATAACAATTATTATATTGTTGTCAATAATTCAAATAAAATAGTAGTTGTTAATCCAGCCGACTTTGTTAAAAAAGCTACAATAAGCGGCTTTAATTCGCCACGCTATTTGCTACCTATAACTTATAATAAAGCGTATGTAAGTGATTTATATGCTAATTCAATTCAGATAGTAGATTTAAATAATAACACAATTTCCGGCTCAATAACCTGTATGAAAGGAACTCAGGAAATGGCTCTTATTTATAACAAAGCCTTTATCACAAATGATAATTCAAATTATTGTTATGTTGTTAATACAACAAATGATGTGATGACGGATAGTATTAATATCGGCAAAGGCGCCTCTAGTATTGCCATTGATAAAAACTCTAAAGTATGGGTTTTAACTAGCGGAAATTCTGCAGCAGCGCAAGTAGGGAAATTAGTTCGAATTAACCCAA
Organism: Bacteroidia bacterium; assembly: GCA_021740825.1. Taxonomy (GTDB): domain Bacteria; phylum Bacteroidota; class Bacteroidia; order B-17B0; family Aurantibacillaceae; genus UBA4416. The sequence continues at coordinate 40,495 of JAIOZA010000019.1, forward strand.
TTACATTACAAATTGAACTAAGTTTAAATTTTAATGCTGGAGAAAATCCAAATAGATTATGCTTTAATAAAACAAGAGATACCCTATATTATTTAAATAATGGAGTGCACCAATTTTTAATATCATCAACTAGTTTACCATCAAATCCATTAATAAATAAGGGATCAAAAACATATTATGGTTTAGGAATTAATCCAAAAGATTACACTATTTATGTGGCAGATGCCATTGATTATCTTCAAAAATCTACCATCGAAATTTATAAACCAAATGGCAGTTTTTTATTAAACTTTAAAGCAGGAGATATTTCAAATGGTTTTATGTTTGAATAAATTCACTACAAGCATAAATTATTTTCAAATGCTCCTAAAAAATTAAGCTAAGGAAGTTATTTTTAATTAATGTCCTAAAATCAACCTCAATTTTATTTTATTTTGTTTACTTTGTATAAATTTTTACTTTGCAGATAGTAGTCAATACTCGCTTATTACTTCATAATAAATTAGATGGCATTGGTTGGTTTAGTTACCAAACTTTAAAACGTATTACTCAAAATAATCCTGATGTTCATTTTGTTTTTTTATTTGATCGAGACTATAATGATGAATTTATTTTTTCAGATAATATTACCCCTCTGGTAATTGGCCCACAGGCACGTCATCCATTTTTATATTATGCTTGGTTTCATTTATCTGTCAAAAATTTATTAAATCGAATGAAACCTGATTTGTTTTTTTCTCCTGACGGTTTTTTATCTTTAGGCGCAAAATGCAAACAATTACCGGTTATTCACGATATCAATTTTCTCCATAATCCTAAAGATTTAAAACCTTTAACAAGTAAATATTATAATTATTTTTTTCCAAAATATGCTAAACTAGCAACTCGAATTGCGACGGTATCGGAATATAGTAAAGCTGATATTTCAAAAAATTATCACATTGATAGTCATAAAATTGATTTGGTTTATAATGGAATAAATGATGGCTTTCAACCTCTTTCTCAAATTGAGCAACAAATAACTAGAGAGAAATTTTCTCATGGCAAACCCTATTTTTTATTCGTAGGATCTCAAAGTCCCAGAAAAAACTTGAATCGTTTAATTGCAGCGTTTGATTTATTTAAAACACAAACGCAATCCGATTTTAAATTGGTTTTAGTTGGCGCTGTTTATTCGAGTGAGGGAGATGTGAAACGGATCATTGATAAATCTAAATATAAAAATGATATTATTTTTACCGGAAGGCAACCACAAATTGAATTAGAGAAAATTATGGCTACTGCCTTTGCGTTAACTTTCGTCCCTTACTTTGAAGGTTTTGGAATTCCAATTATCGAAGCGCTTCAATGCCAAACACCTGTAATTTGCAGTAACACTACTAGTATGCCAGAAATTGCAGGAGATGCAGGATTACTTGTAAATCCATTTAAAGTAGAAAGCATATGCAATGGAATGATGGAACTATACAATAATCAAGCGACTCGGATGAAATTAATTGAGAATGGAAAAATTAGAAAGAACTTATTTTCTTGGGATAAATCGGCGGACCTGCTTTGGAACAGTATTACTAAAAGTTTATGAGTTCACCAATTAGCAAAACCGCTTTTATAAAAGCAGAGCAATGTTTAAAGCATTTCTATTTATACAAAAATCATCCCTACCTCAGAGATTCCTTATCTAGAGATAAACAATTTATATTTAAGCGTGGAACGGATGTGGGCATTTTTGCACAACAATTATTTCCAAATGGAATAGACGTTACTTTAAGTGAAAAACGTGATCAAGTGCTATTCGCACAAAAGACAATAGATTTAATTGCGAGCGGAGTAAGTACAATTTACGAGGCTACTTTTATTTACAATGATTTACTAGTAATGGTAGATGTTTTGCATAAGCACGAAGATAAATGGATTGCATATGAAGTTAAAAGCTCTTTAAAAATTACCGATACATACGTTAAAGATGCCTGTTTTCAATACTATGTAATTAAGAATTGTTTGCCAAATTTATTTGATTTTAATCTACTTACCCTAAATCCAAATTATATTTTAACTGGTGAATTAGAAATTAAGAAGTTATTTAAAACCACTTCTGTCATGAAAGATGCCATAAAAAATAGTGATTATTTTGCTCATAAATCACAAATTGCAAAACTAACTTTAGAGCAAGGCAAAATACCTGATATTAAAATTGGGACGCATTGCTTTCAACCTTATGAATGTGATTTTTTAGGTACCTGCTGGAAAGATAGCAAAGAAACTAATTCTGTTTTAACATTAGGTAAATTAACCAAGCAGGAAATATTTGATTTGTATGACCAAAATATAAAACGTATTACTGATATTGATATTAACACGATTGCAAGTAAGGAAATTAAGATTCAAGTTAAAGCATCTATCGAACAAAAGGAACAATTTGATGTTTCAGAAATTTCAGCATTTACATCTAACATTAAACAACCAGCATGTAGTTTAGATATTGAAGTTTGGATGCCTGCAATTCCCTACTACGAAGGAACAAAACCATTTCAGCAAATCCCCTTTTTATTTTCAATGATATATGAAGAGAATAACGAAATAAAAAACTATAGTTATTTTAAACCAATAGAGGAAGATTTAAGAAAAGAATTTTTAGAAAAAATTTTATTTGTTACCAAAGATTTTCAATCTATTTTAATGTATGACAAATCCTTAGAAGAAACAGTTTTAAATCAATTGGCTGTGTTATATCCTGAATATTTAAAAGATATAAATAATTTTAAATCCAAAATAATTGACTTAGCAGAACCTATTAAAAAAGGAAATTATTATCATCCTGATATGAAAGGCAATTTTACGTTAAAAAGTATTGCACCATTAGTGAATCAAGAAGCTGGATTTAATTCTTTAGATATTCAATCAGGCATAAGTGCCATGTATATTTATGAAAGCCTATTAATTCAAAATGCCATTGAAGGTGAGCATATAAAACAACAATTAATAGAATATTGTGAAATGGATGCTTTAATTACTTATCAATTATTGAATTTCTTTCAAAGTAAATTGAGTTGACAATTTTTATTTTTTATTCGCCTTAAAGTTTTATTTATTATTACTTTTAGCACACAGACTATATTGTCTTATATTTTATTTTATATAAATGTCTAAACTTTCTATTCAAGACAAATTTCTTGATTTGTCTGACTACGGAAGGCTAATTGGAACTCGATTTGCTAATCTTTTAAAAGACACTCGGTTTACACCAATTCATGTGACATTGCTTTTTGGTGTTTCTGGATTATTAGCTTTAGTATTTATTTTAAAGCAATCTTATTTTTTAGCTGCATTTTTTATTATTCTTAAATCTATCATAGATGCCGCCGATGGTGAACTAGCAAGGATAAAACATACACCATCCTATTCGGGCAGATATCTTGATAGTATTTTTGACATCATCCTAAATTTTTTATTTTTTATGGCTTTCTACTATGTTACTAAAACAAGTTTTATATTAACTCTAAGTTCTTTTATTTGCTTGCAATTGCAAGGCACTTTGTATAATTATTATTATGTTATTTTAAGAAATAAATCTGTAAATGGTGATTCAACAAGTAAAATTTTCGAATACAAAACACCCAAAGCACTTCCTGGCGAAAGTCAAAAATCTGTCAATATTTTATTTACTATTTACATCATTGTTTATGGTGTATTTGATAAAACAATTCATTATTTAGATAAAGACGCTTACAAGTGTCAAAAATTTCCTAATTGGTTTATGACCATGGTGTCAATTTTTGGTTTAGGATTTCAATTATTAATAATAGCTGTTATGTTATCTTGCAATTTGATTTCATTTATAATTCCATTTTTTATAATTTATAGTATTTTTATTTTTGTATTAATTTCAATTAGAAAGATATACCTCGCTGTTTAATTATTAGTGCAAAATAGTTTAACTTTATGCTACTAATTTGAAATTAAAAGCGCTAATATTAATTTTATTTTTTCCAACTGTTTATTATACGCAGTTTAAAATTGACACTTCAAGAAATGTCAATTTCTTAGCAGTTCCCGTTTTATTCAAAACTCCAGAAACAGGCTGGGCTTATGGATTATCAGCTTCTGCCAACTTTAAAACATCATTTAAAAATGATTCACTTACTAGGATGTCGAGCGTTACTCTTTTAGGAATTTTCTCTGAACGGCAACAAAACATTCAAGGCCTAGATGCCACGATTTATTTTCCAAAAGAAAAATATATTTTATACGTTCAAACATCCCATAGTTATTTTCCAGATAATTTTTGGGGTATTGGTCAAACTACAAAAAGCAGTGATTTAGAAAGATATGTTTTTGAGCAGTTTGTTATAAATCCACATTTAAAAAGAAAATTTTTTAAACATACTTTTTTTGGAATTCTAGCTGATTATCAAAATGTATTTAAAATACAATATGCTCAGGGCGGATTAATGGATTACACCTCGTTTTATGGTAAGACTAATTATACTATTTCTGGCATTGGTTTAACGGCAAGTTATGATAGGCGAAATTCTACATTTTGGCCAACACGAGGTGTTTTTTTGCAAACGCAATTCACCACTTACAATCAAGAAATTGCCTCAACCTATTCATTTAATAAATGGATAGCTGAAATCAGATTATTTAAAAAAGTATTCAATAAACAGATTATTGCAGCACAGCTTTATAATTATTTTACTTTTGGCCAAACACCTTATCGTTCAATGGCATCGCTTGGTGGTTCGGGCAATTTAAGAGGTTTTTATCAAGGTCGATTTAAAGATAATTCCATGTATTCCGCAATAGCTGAATATCGCGCTCATTTATTTTGGAGAATTAGCGCTTGCATATTTGGTGGAGTTGGCGATGTTTATAATAAACCCAAAAATATGAATACAAAATCACTAAAAGCAAGCTTTGGCGGAGGATTAAGATTATCAATTTTAGAAAAAGAAAAGTTGAATTTACGCGTGGACTATGGCTATTCGGATTACTATAATAAAGGTTTTTATTTTACTATTGGCGAGTGTTTTTAATTCAATTTATTTAACATTCTTTAGTTCATAGTTTCTCGCCGTTAAACACAAAATTCATCCATCCTGCCTTAACTTTAAGTCTTGATTAGCTAATTTCTAATCACTAATTACTTATCACTTTTTCATATGTCTAAAATTAAAGTTGGAATTCTGTTCGGCGGTCGTTCAAAGGAACGCGAAATATCTTTTGCTGGTGGCAGAACTGTGTATGATAATTTAAATAAATCCATATTTGAAGCTATTCCTTTGCTTGTTGATTCGTTTGGAAATTTAGTTTTGTTAGATTGGAATTTTGTTTATAAAGGCACTATCAGAGATTTTTATCCTCCCGTTGAATTTATTCCAGCATCTAATTCTGATTTTCAATATTATGCTGAAAACCTTGGGGCACTTTCTGTTGAACAACAAAATGAGTTGATTTCTAAAATTGGAAAAAAAGTAGAAGTCAATCAATTATCCTCTTTAATAGATTTTGCTTTTTTAGCATTGCATGGGCCGTATGGCGAAGATGGGCGTATACAAGGTTTATTAGAGTATTTACATATACCATATTCTGGGAGTGGCATTTTACCAAGTGCTATTGGTATTGATAAAAGTGTGCAGAAAAAATTAATGTTAAATGCAGGATTTAATAGTCCCAATTATTTTACCATTGATAGAACTGATTGGATTAGTGGAAATGTAAATGGTGTTTGGGAAAAAGCAAAATCAGACATTGGTTTTCCAATGGTTATTAAACCGGCAAATCAAGGTTCGTCTATTGGTATTTCTATTTTTAATGAAGATAGCAACCACAATTTTATGGCTTGTGTAGAGAAGGCTTTTTTTACTAAATGGTTGGATGCTACAGAGTGGGTAAAATTATCTGAAAGAGAAAAAATAGATTTTGTAAAACATGTATCAGACATCCGCGAAGGAATTGGAATGCCAATAAAGATTGATTTAAAGCAAGTCAATTCTAAGCTGTCACTTTCAGCGGAGTCGAAAAACGAGAACGAAGTAACTGAAATTTTCTACAATCAATATGAACTAATTTCTTTTCTAAATGAAAATTGTAATAAAGCAGAAGGTTTTGTTTTAGAAGCATTGGATGGTGAGAGCACAGTTATTATTGAGCAATTTATTGAAGGAAAAGAATTTTCATGTATTGTTTTAGAAGATACCGACACTCTCTCCTCTTTGGAGGGAAGGGGTGGGGCAGCTATTGCTTTACCTCCTACTGAAATAAGAAAAGGAAAAGAATTATTTGATTACCGTAGTAAATATTTACCAGGACTATCTCGTAAAATTACGCCAATAGAAGCTGAGGATAATCAAATTAACGCCATCAGAAAAGAGTGCGAACGTTTGTTTGCCGAATTATGTTTTGATGTATATGCGCGTATTGATGGGTTTTTAAGCACAGATGGAAAAGTGTTTTTAAATGACCCAAATACAACTTCTGGTATGATGCCATCATCTTTTTTCTTTCATCAGGCAGCCGAAATTGGATTAACACCTTCTCAATTTTTAACCTATATCATTCGCACATCTTTAAGTAAACGAATTAAAAATAGTAAAGGAGCCGCAGTTTACGAACCGTTATTAAACAAGTTAGATTTATTTTTGCATAACGAAAAAAATGCAATTCATGCCAAAATTCCTGTAGCGGTTGTTTTAGGTGGCTATTCATCAGAGCGCCACATTTCAGTGGAGAGCGGCAGAAACATTTTTGAAAAATTAGCTTCCTCAGAAAAGTATCTTCCGATACCGGTATTTTTAACAGGTGATCATGAACATCACTTAATGTATAAAATTCCTATCAATGCTTTATTAAAAGATAACGCCGATGATATTAAAGACAAAGTAAATAATTGGAAAATTCATCCGGTTGTAAAACAAATTATTACCGAATGTAAAACGATTACAGATAAATATGGTTCTCCGAATAATTTAATTGAACCAAGGCAATTAACTTATGCAGATTTAGCAAAAGAAGTTAAGCAAGTTTTTATTGCATTGCATGGCAGACCAGGAGAAGATGGAGCCATACAAGAACAATTAGAAAAAGTGGGATTAACTTATAATGGTTCAGGAAAAGAAAGTTCATCTATCACAATTGATAAGTATAGAACGAACGAAATTTTAATGAAGAATGGTTTTTTAGCAGCAAAACATTGTTTAATTACAAAAGAAGATTGGAAAAACAATAAAGAAAAAATTAAACAGTCGTTACAAAATGAATATGTGTATCCATTTATTGCAAAGCCTGTGGATGATGGTTGTAGCAGTGCAGTTAAAAAAATTAAAAACTTTGAAGAATTTGAAGCTTTTGCTACGTTAATATTTAGACCAACTGAAGAATTTGATAACAACGCTGCAGAAATTTTACACATAAAAGCAAAAGAAGAATTTCCGCAAAAACAGGTACTACTTGTTGAAGAATTAATCAGTAAAAATAATGCTAAGCATTTTTTAGAAATTACGGGCGGTATGCTCACTCACATAAATGCAAATGGGCAAATTGAATACGAAGTGTTTGAGGCATCAGAAGCATTAGCTGAAGGTGATATTTTAAGTTTAGAAGAAAAGTTTTTAGCAGGCCAAGGACAAAACATTACTCCAGCAAGATATTCAAGAGATGAACAAGAAAGACAAATTATTTCTAATAAAGTAAAAGAGACATTAGGAGCTGCTGCAAAAGTTTTAAATATTTTAGGCTATTGCCGTATTGATGCATTTGTGCGAATTTTTGATTTAAATCATATTGAAGTTGTTTTTATTGAAGTAAATTCGTTGCCTGGTATGACGCCCGCAACATGTATTTATCATCAAGCAGCAATAAATGGATACAAACCTTATAAATTCATAGACAGTATTTTAGATTTTGGTGCAAAAAAAGCACTTTAGAATAACATCTATTTTTTAGTTTTTAACAGATAATTTACTTAACGTTAAATTGTTGATTATCAATATATTAAATATCTTTTAAGCAAATAAATAACAGATAATTAACATCAAATAAACATTATTTAAACAAATATTTATAGGTCAAATAAGTCTTATTCGTCTAATAAGTTAGGTTATTAACAATTTAAGGGGTACTTTTGTTAATAACTGTAACTATTGTACCATGTTTGAGATTTTAAAAAACTTTGAAACCAAATTCGGTTCTCTTAAAAAAAAGGGGCTAAGAATTGAAGGTTTATCAATGATTGACCCAAAACGTAAGAAACATGTGATCATGATTTCGAAGCCATTTTTGTTTGACAATCGTCAATTACCAAAAACATACGAAGGTTTAGATATTAAATCTAAAATTGAAGGTGGTTTACCAGAGGAATTTAAAATTGAAAAAGAAGCCATAAAGAAAGATTATTTATGGGCTCCTAATAAGTTTGAAAAATACGTGGATCGTTGTTCTGAAGACATTAAAAAACAATTTGGAAATCCAAACATGTCTCGTACAGAAATGTTAGATGCATTGGCTTTTGGTAGTTTTGAAGATCATAAAAAGAAAACTTTAGTATTAATTCAGGAAGGAAAAATTCCTGCAATTAGTTTAAATTAAGATAAAGCAATTGACTAGGGAATAATTAAGGGTTAAACTTTTAAAATTGCTCAAAATCCTTTCGCCAACTGGCGGAGGGATTTTTTTTGTTGTTTGTTTTTAATCACGCGTTAAGGATTGTCGTGTAATACCATTAGCTTTTATAGTTTAGTTTTTTTGTTCTCGACTGCGCTCGAACTGACAAACAAGCCTTAATGTTTTTTTAGTCCATTTTATATGAGCTAATGGTATAAATCCCTTTTGCCTGTTCTTTGCAAAAAGATTGAAACAAAAGCCTGACCCGCTTTTTGGCGGGTAACGCCCAAATGATTTTAGAATTGACTTACTAAAAAAACAGATTATTTTGAATTGATTATAGGCGGAGGGATTTTTTTTGTTTGTTTTTAATCACGCGTTAAGGATTGCCGTGTAAATCCTTTTTGCCTGTTCTTCGCAAAAAGATTGAAACAAAAGCCTGACCCGCTTTTTGGCGGGTAACGCCCAAATGATTTTAGAATAGACTTGCTTAAAAAACAGAATATTTTTGAATTGATTATAGGCGGAGGGATTTTTTTTGTTGTTTGTTTTTAAGTGCGCGTTAAGGATTGCCGTGTAAATCCTTTTTGCCTGTTCCTCGCAAAAAGATTGAAACAAAAGCCTGACCCGCTTTTTGGCGGGTAACGCCCAAATGATTTTAAAATAGACTTATTAAAAAAACAGATTATTTTGAATTGATTATAGACGGAGGGATTTTTTTGTCGTTTATTTTGAATCACGCGTTAAGGATTGCCGTGTAAATCCTTTTTGCCTGTTCTTTGCAAAAAGATTGAAACAAAAGCCTGACCCGCTTTTTGGCGGGTAACGCCCAAATGATTTTAAAATAGACTTATTAAAAAAACAGATTATTTTGAATTGATTATAGAGTGTAGTTTGAAATGAGTTTACTAACAATTTTGTGTAATAAAGCATATATTTACACTACAATTTTAAGTGGGAAACATCGTAGATCAAATAAAAGCACCAATTAGCAAACACATGGATGAGTTTGAAATTAAATTCAAACAATCTATGAAAAGCAATGTGCCTTTGTTAGATAAAATAACCAACTACATTGTAAAACGCAAAGGTAAGCAAATACGTCCAATGTTTGTTTTTTTAAGCGCCACTAGCGCTGGCCAAATTAATGAAAGTACCTACAGAGCAGCTTCTTTAATTGAGCTTTTGCACACGGCTACATTAGTGCATGATGATGTAGTGGATGATAGTAACGAACGCAGAGGATTTTTTAGTGTAAACGCATTATGGAAAAATAAAATCGCCGTTTTAATTGGAGATTTTTTATTGTCGAGTGGTTTGCTGTTATCATTGGATAATAATGATTTTCATTTATTGAAAATTGTAAGCAATGCGGTGCGCCAAATGAGCGAAGGCGAATTACTGCAAATTGAAAAAGCAAGAAAATTAGATATTTCTGAAGAAATTTACTTTGAAATTATTACTAAAAAAACAGCTACATTAATTGCGGCGTGCTGCGCTGCAGGAGTTGCCTCTGTTACTTCTGACGAAAAATTAATACAACAATTTAAAGAGTTTGGAATCAATACAGGTATTGCTTTTCAATTAAAAGATGATTTGTTTGATTTTGGAGATGACACTTCTATTGGCAAACCAACAGGCATTGATATTAAAGAAAAGAAAATGACACTTCCACTAATTTATGCTTTAAACAATTGCACTTGGTTGGAGAAAAGAAAAATTATAAACATCGTTAAAAATCACAACAACGATCCCAAAAAAGTTTCTGAAGTCATTAATTTTGTGATAGAAAAAGGTGGCATTACCTATGCGGAAAAAATAATGCATGAGTATAAAAATAAAGCGCTTGCCAATCTTGAATCTGTTCCTGATAGTGCTTCAAAACAAAGTTTAATTCTATTAGTAAATTATTCCATCGAAAGAAAAAAATAAAAATGAAACCAATCTTTATAATAGCGTGTATTTTTTTGAGCTTGACTCTATTAATTTCAAGTTGTAATAACAATACCACAGAAAATTCGGCAGAAACCAATAAGGATTCGTTAGCAAAAGCCGCGGTAAGCAACAAATTAGCAAACGAACTTAGTAAGTATGTAATAGCGCCGCCAGATAGTGATTACACGGGAGATTATGTAGATAAATACCCAAATGGCATTATAAAATTTAATGGTTTTTTTAGATTTGGAAAACGCCACGGACAATGGATGGCCTTTTATGAAAATGGCATCAAATGGAGCGAGTGCTTTTATGATAAAGGGAAAAAGAATGGCTCAACGATGGTGTATCATCCCAACGGACAATTAAAATTTTCGGGATGGTATAAGCAAGATGAACAAGATAGCCTTTGGTTTTGGTACGATGATAAAGGTAAAGAATTAGAAAGAAGAGCTTTTAGATTGGGCGAAGAAACGGGTTTAGTAAATTAATATACATTCTCAATTTATATTTTACAAGAAAAAGCACTTTAAAGCCCCACAAAATTGTATATAAAAAAAGTATATTTGATTAGCATTTAAACATTAAACATGACATAAAGTATTTTATTTAAAATAAAACATTAGCGTTTGCTAATCAACCTGTAGGTGAAAAGTCGAAAATTCAAGTACAACAGGGAAGTTTAAGCATAACGCTCACGGTAAAGCGTGGGCGTTGCTTTACTTTGTTGTACAGGGCTTCGACTCCCTCACTTACAAGTAATTGCAACTGTCCCACGCTGATTTATTTAAACTAACCGCTGCTGCGGGGCAGAGTAGTATAAAAACAAATTATACTATGATTAAAAAAAGTGTACTCTTAACAGCTCTGGCTATTGCCGGATTTGCTGTAACAAGCTTAGCACAAACAGTTCCTAATTATGTGCCAAGTAATGGTTTAGTGGGTTGGTGGCCTTTTAACGGTAACGCTATTGATGAAAGTGTTAATACAAATGATGGAACAGTTACTGGAGCAACGCTAACTGCTGATAGGTTTGGGAGTGTTAATAGTGCTTATAGTTTTGATGGAGTTAATGATTACATTGAGGTTGCACATAATTCAACATTTGATATTCCCAACGTTACTATTTCTGCATGGTATAATGCTGTATCTTATACTGACGGATTACAAGGAGCATCAAGGTTAATAGCAAGTAAAAGAGAAATCAGTGGTTGGGGTAACTCTTTTCAATTTGGTTTAGATCAGTATATATTAAATAATAATGGTTTTCATGCTGATTGGACTATTGGAGGTAATAACGGCGTCTACTATAGTAATCAAAACTTATTAATTAATAACTGGTATCATGCAGTGTATGTTCATAGAAACGATTCCGCATTTCTTTATTTAAATGGAAATAAAGTTAAATCTAAAAGTACTAGTGGAGGTTTAACTTATAACACTCTGCCACTTTGGTTTGGGGCAAGACCAAATGCAGGCAACAATAGCAGTTGGTTCAGCGGTAAACTAGACGATATCGGTATTTGGAATCGTGCCTTAACACCAAATGAAATTACAGGTTTGTATAATGCAAATTTATGTTTTCAAACTATTACGGTTACAGATACACTTTTAATTAATACCAACCTTACAGGTTTTAATCCGATAACTTACCAAAACACTATTAAAATATGGCCAAACCCAAGTAACGATCATATTACTATTGATAATGGCAACTTGGCTAATTTAACTGGTCATCAAATAAAAATTAGTAATGCCTTGGGGCAACAAGTATTTCAGTCTGCCATTACACAACAACAATTTTATGTGGATATGAGCACTTGGGGTGGCAATGGTATTTATTTTGTTAATCTCATCAATGCGCAGGGCGTTACCATCGAAACCCGAAAAATTGTTTTGCAGTAGTTTTTTAGTTTTGTTAAAATAACAAGTCATACTGAATTAGTGGGTCATGCTGAACATGATTCAGCATCTATGTAGTTTTATCAGATGTGAGATTCCGAGTCAAGCTCGGAATGACGGATAATTTTATAAAAAGAAGTTGCCTCAAAAAGGTAACTTCTTTTTTTGTTAGATGTCAGTTCGAGTGTTTTTGCCTGCCTCTTGCAAAAATTTATCGAGAACTCAGAATAAAAACACTTCTCGATACGCTCTTACCTCGCAATCGAAGTGACTATAATGCTAGTCAGTTCGAGTGTTTTTGCCTGCCCTTGCAAAAATTTATCAAGAACTCACGAACAAAAGACTTCTCGATAAGCTCGTACCTCGCACTCGAAGCGACTGAATGACTCGTTATCTAATTCCTAAATTTAATTTTTGAATTTGCAAATTGTCTGCGCGAGGGATTGCCGCGAAAATCCTTTTTTTGAAAAAAAAAGATTGCAGCAAAAGCCCGTTCCGCCTGCGGGCGGACACACCCAAATAAAAAAAATAAAACTACAACGCCTCGTATTCCTTCTTAACAAAATCAGCCAATTCTTTCACGTAATCCGGACTAAAATCAAATTTAATTCCCGCAGCTTTATACAATTCAGGGATTGTTTTTAAATAACCTAACGATAACGCTTTCTTGTAATTATCCAACGCCTGTTTTGGATTTTGTTTATAGTTGCGCCATACAGCAATGGCACCTAATTGCGCCATACCATATTCAATATAATAAAAAGGTACTTCAAATAAATGCAATTGAGCTTGCCATGAGCGTTGCAAATTATTTTCTAAACCTGTATAATCAACAACACCGGTTCCAAAATCTTTACTAATTTGCATCCAGCAGGCATAACGTTCTGCTAATGTATGTTTTGGGTTTGTATAAATCCAATGTTGAAATTTATCAATGGATGCAATCCAAGGTAAACCTTTTAATACATCGTTTAATTGTTCTTTTTTAGCCCGTTTTAAATCATCCACATTCGGAAAAAATGGTTCCCAATGTTCCATGCTAATTAATTCCATGCTCATACTTGCTAACTCAGCAACTTCGCTTGGTGTACTTTTAAATTCAGTTAACTCTAGGTCGGCAGCTAAAAAAGCGTGTACGGCGTGTCCGCCTTCATGCACCATAGTTACCATATCTCGATGTAAGCCAACCGCATTCATAAAAATAAAGGGCACATCGGTTTCCATTAACGGATAATTATAACCACCTGGGGCTTTGCCAATACGCGATTCTAAATCTAAACGTTGCATGTGTTGCATCGTAGTAATACACTCTGCAAAGTAAGGATCAATCGTGTTAAAACAAGTAATGGTTTTGGCTGCTAAATCGGCACCAGTAGTAAAAGGTTTTAATGGTTCTTTACCTTCTGCATCCACATCTTTATCCCAAGGTCTGTAAACGTCTAATTTTAAAGCATCCTTGCGGGTTTGTTCATTTTGTTTTACTAAAGGCACAATGTGTTGTTGTATCGCATCCTGAAAATTATAACAATCCTGAACACTATAATCAAAGCGGCCTAACTCTTCGTGTTTGTAATCTCTGTAATTTGCAAAGCCAGTATTTATTGCAATTTGATGACGCAAAGCAATTAGTTCATTATATAATTCATTCAAGGCTGTTTCATCTTGCGCTCGGCGAGCTTGTATGCTGTTATAAATAGTTTCGCGTAATGCTCTATCATTATTTTTAAAAAAGGTAGCGGCTTTTTGTAAAGTCATTTCTTCGCCATTATAAGTAATGGTTTGTGCTGCCGAAATATTTCCGTACTCTTGTTCTTTTTGGCGCAGTTCTGTTTGAAGTTCAATGTTTTCTTCGCGATACAATTCAATACTTTTTTTAACGCCACGCACATAAACAAAGTAAGTTTCTTTTTCTAACTCCTCAATAAAAGCACAATCAATTAATTTTTTATTTAAATCGTTTGCATAAGGCGAAATATATGGTTCTATTTCGGTAACAAAATAGTTAAACGATTCTTGCAGTTCTTCGTTTTGCGTGTTACAAGTCATTTTAATATAACGCCAAGCTCCGTCTTCATTAATTATAGCTTCAACCTCGCTGTGATCTTTCATCCATTGTTTTAATTCAGTAACCGAATTTATGTTTCTGTTTTTTAATTCATCTAAAATGGGTTGTAGGTTTTCCCAATTACTAATTCTAAAATCTTCCGATAAATAATGTCTGTTCATTTGTTGTGTTTTATAGATTGAAGGTAAGTGTTTATTAAGAATTTGCAAATTGATAATAAACATTTGGGCTTTTAGGGCGTGTCCCCGCAAAGAGGCAGCGGGTTCAGGCTGTCGCTACAATCTTTTGCAAGAGGCAGGCAAAAGTATCCATGTAATTAATGAAGAAGCCTTAGTTAAGAGTAAGTAGTCATAAATGCTACAATAAAAATTTAATTTTATACTCAAAAACTAAGGCCATGACAAAAATACATCAAATTGCTGATTTTTCCGGACAAACT